>PHCO01000363.1 GCA_002842265.1 Betaproteobacteria bacterium HGW-Betaproteobacteria-18
CGTGGCATGGCTCCACAACTGTGCTTCCATCAGTTTCGCCTGCTGCATCAGTGACTCGTGCAATGCCGGTTCCGTGGCATCGACGCGGCCCTCCTGAATGCGAACATCCAGGTATTGGCGGAGCAGTTCCTGCACTTCATCCTGCATTTCTCCGGGTAGCAGTCGCGCCCTGAGATAGGTGGTGCCGATCGCGTTGGATTCTGCCACGACCGTCTGGCTACGGTTCTCGTAGCGCTGTAACGCGGCGGAAAATGTGAAAGCCAGCAATAGCGCCAGCAACCCCAGCATCGACACCAGAACGGCATTGGCTTGTGTGATCGCTTCAGCCGCGCTCGCCTGTTTGCGGCGGCCGTTTCGAAAGCCAATTTCCATGGCTAGCAACATGAAAATAAAGAGGCCTAACACAATCAAAAAGCTGCTTTGGCTGTACATAATTTCCCTCATGTATTCATGGCTTTCCTGGTCTGAGAGGTTTTCTGACGCTAGTGCGCAGCTTATGCGAAGGTGCGTTGCGATTGAGCTGTTGCTGAATCACCTTGTTGGCAAAAGGTGCAACGATCAGGGTTTTTTGCCGCCAAGAAGCAAGAGCGCACCGCCTATTACAATTGCGCCCACACCAGCCCAAACGGGAACGTTGACGGTCTCTTTGTCTTTTACAGATAGCTCAATCGGTCCTATCTTGGCCTGATGGGTCTCTTTCGTGTAACTAAAACTGCCATATACCAATCCCAGTGTGCCAGCCACGATTAGCACGATTGCCACAATCTTGAGTGCATTCATTCCGTTTTCTCCAGTTCAAAGGAAACTCTTTGCCGCCTCGAACGGCGCAGTCGGGATTGACTATCAGTTCGAGGACCGCCAACTACATGACCTCTCTGCCCGGTGGCCCTTGAATAGAACTACACCGGCATCGTTATAAGCGTCGTCCCTGGATGACACGAATCAGTATCACCACGACCGCGATGACCAGGAGAATATGGATTAATCCGCCCATGGTGTACGAGCTGACAAAACCCAGAAGCCAGAGGATAACCAGGATGATTGCAATGGTCTCAAGCATTTTGCGTCTCCTTTTGCCGTTGTATGGCGAATTGTAGAAATAGCAGCTTATGCCCCTCAACGTAAAAGTAAAGGACTGAGTTTTTCTGAACAGTTCTGCTGGAGCGGGTTATATCCTGGCGGCGAAAATAAAGGGTCCAAACAGCTCGGGTTCACTTGATCTTATTTCGCTGCGGCTCTGAGCTGGAGTGCGGTCTTGTTTTCTTTTTTGGCAGGGTGCCGGAGTGCATGGCGAATAAGCCATTTCACCTCGCTTGAAGCTCCTTTGAGCCAACGCTCACAAATTCCAAACACCATCTCGTGGTGGTCTTTTGCAATATCGCCAAGATGGTTTGCAACGCTGCGGCGCACATAAAGATTTTCATCGTTTTTCAGGGCATCGAGAATTGGCAACACAGGTTCCGGATTCGAGATGAATGCCGGAATCCGTGCCGCCCAGGGCAAGCGTGGGCGTGTGCCTTCCGAGTAAAGCCGCCGGACATGAG
>PHCO01000364.1 GCA_002842265.1 Betaproteobacteria bacterium HGW-Betaproteobacteria-18
GCCGGGCCAATGCCTTTGGTAGCCGCCTGGGCGGTGCGCACGTTGGCCCGCACCGACACGTTCATGCCAATGAAGCCGCAAGCGCCTGAGAGCACGGCACCAATGATGAAGCCCACGGCGCTGAGGCTGTCCAGAAATACGCCAATCAGCACCGCCAGCACCACGCCGACCATGGCGATGGTTTTATATTGCCGGGCCAGATAGGCGGCTGCACCGGTTTGAATGGCGGCTGCAATCTCTTGCATGCGGGCGTTGCCCGCGTCCTGGGAAAGAATCCAGCTTCGGGCCCAAAAGCCGTACCCCACAGCGATGAAGCCACAAATAAGCGCCAGAATCAGCGCTGGGTTGTTTGTCATAAAAGTCTCCTGGTTGTTGATTCGCAAGTTGGTGATGCAACGCAAATCGGCATCACCGCTGCGTTGCTTCCTCGCCGTCCTGCATCGGTGGATGCCTGACGTGGACGATTGGCCAACGGTCGGACTTTACTCTGAAAACGAAGGCTTTTAAGGTGTGCAAGTGGCAAGTAAGTAAAATCAGGGTTAATCCCAACTGTTCTTGATTTAACTCAAATTCCAACTCCTATACAAGGCGATAGCAATGTCTCTAGATAACGTCACCCCCGGCTCAAAAGCACCTGAGGAATTCAACGTGATCATCGAAATTCCGATGAACGCCGATCCGGTGAAGTACGAAGTGGACCATGACACCCATGCCATTTTTGTGGACCGTTTCATGAGTACGGCCATGCATTACCCGACCAACTACGGCTATGTGCCCCAAACCATCAGCGGTGACGGCGACCCGGTGGACGTGCTGGTGATTACGCCTGTGCCCCTGATTCCCGGCGTGGTGGTGACCTGCCGCGCCATTGGTATTTTGAAGATGGAAGACGAAGCCGGCATGGACGGCAAGGTGCTGGCGGTGCCGATCGACAAAATCTTGTCGCTCTACACCCGCTGGCAAAAGCCCGAAGATTTGAGCCCGGTGCGCCTGAAAACCATTGCCCATTTCTTTGAACATTACAAAGACCTCGAAGACAACAAATGGGTCAAGATTTTGGGCTGGGAAGGCCCGGAGTCTGCCAAGCAGGAAATCATGGACGGTATAGCCAATTTCAACGCTGAAAATCAATAACAGCAAAAGAATTCTCTTTCAGTAACCGCAAATAGGGCGCTTACTGCTTCTAAAAATATAGCGCCTGCTGGTGACAACACCCGTAGGCGTTGTCAATTTTTGGGACTAAACTTGGTTGCAATTGATTCTACGGAGATGCGTCATGAAGCTGTTGCGCTACGGGCCTGCCGGCCATGAAAAGCCAGGGGTACTGGATGCCCAGGGCCGGGTGCGGGATTTGAGTGCTGTGGTAGCTGACATTGCCGGTGCCGTGCTGTTACCAGCAATTCTGGATAAATTGCGGGCGCTTCAAATAGAAAATCTACCCTTGGTGCCTGGTGTGCCGCAACGAGACTTGCGTCTGGGCGCGTGCGTCGGGCAGGTTGGTAAATGTATTGGTACTGGTTTGAACTATGCCGACCAC
>PHCO01000365.1 GCA_002842265.1 Betaproteobacteria bacterium HGW-Betaproteobacteria-18
CCTGGGTCGCACCTGCGACCGCCCGTGCGAGCCCGCATGCCGCCGCGCCCGGGTCGAGGAAAACAACGGCGAACATCCCGAACCGGTGGCCATCTGCCGCCTCAAACGCGTGGCGGCCGATTACAAGGACGACGTCAAGGCACGCATGCCGTCGGTGGCGCCGCCCAATGGCTGGCGAGTGGCCTGCGTGGGTGCCGGGCCTTCATCGCTGACGGTGGCTCGAGATCTCGCGCCGCTGGGCTACGACGTGACCGTGTTTGATGGCGAGGCCAAGCCCGGCGGCTTCATCCGTTCGCAGATCCCGCGCTTTCGCCTCCCTGAGTCGGTGATTGACGAAGAGACCGGCTACATCCTGGACTTGGGCGTGACATTCATCAGCGGTCAGCGCGTGGAATCCATGCGGGGCTTGCTGGCACAGGGTTATGACGCGGTGTTCGTGGGCTGCGGCGCGCCGCGCGGGCGCGAACTGGACTTGCCGGGGCGCAAAGAGGCCGCGGCGCACATCCACCTCGGCATCGACTGGCTGGCATCGGTTTCTTTCGGTCACATCACCTGCGTGGCGCCACGCGTCATTGTGCTTGGCGGCGGCAACACGGCCATCGACACAGCCCGCTCTTTGAGGCGGTTCGGGGCCAATGTTACCATCCTTTACCGGCGAACGCTTCAGGACATGCCGGCCCATGAAACGGAGATCGCCGAGGCGCGGGAAGAAGGCATTGCCATTCAAATGCTTTGTTCACCCGTCGGAATAAAAAGAAACAAAAATTCCCTCAGCGTAACCTGCATAAAAATGAAACCGGGTGACAAAGATGCCTCGGGAAGGGCGCGACCAGTTCCCATCGCCGGCAGTGAATTCACCGTGGAAGCGGACGCGGTGATATCGGCGATAGGCCAGATTATCGCAGCGGAGGGATTTGAAGGTCTGGTCAACGGAAGGGGAATCATCGAGGCCGATGGAAACAGTGCTACCGGCATGAAGGGTTTTTTTGCCGGCGGGGATGCCGTATTGGGACCGGCAACGGTGACGGCGGCAATCGGCGCCGGACGCAGGGCTGCTGCTGCCATTGGCGCCTATATCCAAGGAGGACAGTTCAAGGATAACGGGAAACTCGAAATCTCATACAAAGGAATGCCCCTTAACGATTATGATAAAATTCCCCGCAACCGAGGTTCTCTGCTGCCTGTTGCCGAACGTCTCAGAAATATCGAGACGGAGGTTCATCTCCCGATTGAAGCCGATCAGGTCCTGGCGGAAGCCAGGCGGTGCATCCGCTGCGGCAGTTTAAAATCGTCATTTGTCGGCATGCCTTATTTCGGGAAAATCTGTTTGGCCTGCCGCAATTGCGAAGTGGTCTGTCCAAATCAGGCCCTTCGTTTTCCCCATTTCTATACCGTTGAAAAAGGCCGCTGGCACTATGAATTCGATTATCCCAAAAAGGCGGGAGGCGGGTATCCCAATCCCCTCCGGGCTGCCGAGGCCCCCGAATTCAACGCTATCGCTTCCCAACTGACAGAAACGGAAAAGGTCATCTAT
>PHCO01000366.1 GCA_002842265.1 Betaproteobacteria bacterium HGW-Betaproteobacteria-18
CACGGGCACGAAGCGGCGGTGTCCATCGATCGCTTCCTGCACGCCGAACCGCTCGGACAGCGTCCCGAGCCGCTGACGAAACTCATGTCGCAGAAGATGGGGATCCATGAATGGATCTACCACAACGACGTGTCGCTCGATGCGCGCTTCAAGGTGCCGTGGGCCGAGGCTGAAAAGGCGCTGGCCGGCATCCGTGTCGAGGTGGAACTGGGCTTCGACGCGGCGACCGCCTTCAAGGAAGCCGGCCGCTGCCTGAACTGCGACGTGCAGACGGTCTTCAACCGCGACACCTGCATCGAATGCGATGCCTGCGTGGACATCTGCCCGATGGACTGCATCACCTTCACCACCAATGGCGAAGAGGACGAGCTGCGCACGCGCCTGAAGGCGCCGGCGCGCAACACGCGGCAGGCTCTGTATGTATCCGAGGAGCTCAAGACCGGCCGCGTCATGGTCAAGGACGAGGACGTCTGCCTGCATTGCGGCCTGTGCGCCGAGCGCTGCCCCACCAGTGCCTGGGACATGCAGAAGTTCCTGCTGAACACGACACAGGCCGGACCCGGCTGCCGCGACAGGAGTCACGCATGAAACGCATCAAGGCCATTAACGACTTTGTCATCAAGTTCGCCAACGTCAATGGCTCTGGCTCGGCGTCGGCCAATGAGCTGTTTGCCAAGGCGGTGCTGCGCATGGGTGTGCCGGTGAGCCCGCGCAACATCTTTCCCAGCAACATTCAAGGCATGCCGACCTGGTATGAGGCGCGCGTGTGCGAAAAAGGCTACCACGGGCGGCGCGGTGGCGTGGACATGATGGTGGCCATGAACCCGCAGACCTGGGATGCCGATGTGGCCGAGATCGAGCCCGGTGGGTACCTGTTCCACGACAGCACGCGCGCCTTGCCGCCGTCCAGTTTTCGCCGGGACGTGCATGTCATCGGCGTGCCGCTCACGGACATCGCCAACGCAGCGTACACCGATCCCCGTCAGCGCCAGTTGTTCAAGAACATCATTTATGTCGGGGCCTTGTCGGTGTTGCTGGACCTCGATGCGGACGTCTTTGAGAAGCTGTTTGCCGAGCAGTACGCAGGCAAGGAGCGGCTGCTCGATTCCAACGTCAAGGCGCTGCACCTGGGCCGCAACTACGTCAAGCAGCACCTTGAGGCTCCGCTGGGCATTCGCGTCCAGCGGGCCGACAACGTGGGCGATCAGATATTCACCGACGGCAACAGCGCTGCTGCGCTGGGCCTGGTGTATGGTGGCGCCACGGTGGCGGCGTGGTACCCCATCACGCCCTCCACCTCGGTTCCTGAGAGCTTTCAAAAATACTGCGAAAAGTTCCGCGTCGACCCTGAGACCGGTCAAAACAGGTTCGCCATCGTGCAGGCCGAGGACGAACTCGCCTCCATCGGCATGGTGGTCGGCGCCGGGTGGAATGGGGCACGGGCCTTTACCGCCACCTCCGGCCCGGGCGTATCGCTCATGACCGAGTTCATCGGCCTGGCCTACTTTGCCGAGATTCCAGTCA
>PHCO01000367.1 GCA_002842265.1 Betaproteobacteria bacterium HGW-Betaproteobacteria-18
ACTGGTGCTTTGAGCCAAGCAAAGGCTGACTCAGGCTGCTACGCCGCCGGCATGCCGGCGCAGCACACTGACCAGCACCAGCGCCCGGTTGAAATCCTTGAAATTGAGCCGCTGTAGCAATGAGGCAGCCGCCTCCAGGGGGTGCAGCAAGCGGCTGACACCGGCCAGCAAATGCTGGTGTGTATCGCTCCAATATACCGATTGATACTGTTTCAGCAACTGATGGCTCAATTCGCTGGCACTGCAAGCCTCATTACCATACCTGACCGCATCGGAAAGGAACTGACAGATGTCGTAAATCTGCGCCAAAGGCAGGCTGATGGCATGCTCCAGATCCTCCTCGAAATCAATCCGGTAGAACTGGCCGTCATTCAGCAGCAGGTTTCTGAATTGCGCGCCACCGTGCCAATGTCCGGCATGATGAAACCCGGCCAGATCCCTGACTGCCGCATGCAACAGCCGATGTTGCTCATCGCCACTGCAACCGGCCAGATGCTTGCGCAGATTGATGCCGCAATGCGTATAAACTACGGCCTGATCAAGCTCCAGCGCCACCCTGGCCACGCGCATGCCGGCCTTGCCCAGTGCTCGCACACGATTCGCTTCAAAATGTCCATCCTGCGGTGGCAGGCTGCCACTGCAGGCATGTCCCGGAAAGCACATTCCGCAAAGCCAGCGCACCATGACCTGCTTTAACCTGCTGCGTGTCTTGCTGTCCATGCGTTTCACGACATAGTCGCGGCCATGATAGCGAACATGGACGATACGTTGCGGATTGTGACGCAGCGCATCCAGCACCGCCTTCTCCAGCCCGACCGGCGGTACCGTATCCTCGAACAACCCGCTGTTGTCACGCCGCAACGCATAAAAATGCAGCTCGAAATACTCTTCATCCTGATCATCTGCACCTGAGCGGGCATCGATCTCAAGCAGGTAATCCTCATCAAAGGCATATGAGGGAAAACCCGCGATGATCTCGTGCAGATCATGTGAAGTAAGCGCCAGTTCAGGCAGCAGGTAATCGATATCGGCCGCATACGGCTGCGGTGCTGCCGCTCTGGCATTTCCCAGACATAACAGCATCAGCAGAGCAAGCCCCAGGCTGCGTGGCGCCGCCATCAGGTTTTCTTTCAAACTGATGTGCTGCATCCGCGGATTCTTCTGCAATAATTACCCATGGCATTATTATTCCAAATAATGCATAAAAAACCTATTCAAGAAGGATTGACCAGCATGCCGGACCGTTTACCAGAAGAACTCAACAAGGTTGGTTATTACATGATACGCGCCATGCGCTGGCTCAACGGCTT
Organism: Betaproteobacteria bacterium HGW-Betaproteobacteria-18; assembly: GCA_002842265.1. Classification (GTDB taxonomy): domain Bacteria; phylum Pseudomonadota; class Gammaproteobacteria; order Burkholderiales; family Burkholderiaceae_C; genus Rhodoferax. Next base: position 1,311 of record PHCO01000367.1, read on the forward strand.
TGCCCACATCATCATCGGCATGTCGCTGGCGATCGCCGTGCTGATGTTCACCTGGCTGTTCTTCTCGGAAGTGAAGGAGGCGGTCTATGCCCACAACCTGGTGCACGGCTTCCTGCACGCACTGGGCACCCTCATGCTGCTATGGTCGATCTCGGCGCTGATCTCGGCCGAAATACGCTATCTGCAGGGCGGGAAACTCGAGGTGGAAACCT
>PHCO01000086.1 GCA_002842265.1 Betaproteobacteria bacterium HGW-Betaproteobacteria-18
TATCCATTCAACGACTTGCATCAACGACACCCCGGCGTTTGGCGTCAGTGTCGCAGGGCGATTTAGCCGTTACCACAAAGCCCCCATGAGCAACCAAAAACTAGAACTCACCTGGATCGGCAAAGACCAGCGACCTCGGCTGGAGCCGCGCATTTTGCTGGAAGATCCCAAGCGCAGCTACCACGCCAAGCAGCGGGTGACGGACAACGATCTGTTTGACAACCGGCTGATCCGGGGCGACAACCTGCTGGCGCTGAAGGCGCTGGAGGCTGAGTTTGCGGGCAAGGTGAAGTGTGTGTTCATTGATCCCCCGTACAACACCGGCAGCGCGTTCACGCACTACGACGACGGGCTGGAGCATTCGATCTGGCTGGGGTTGATGCGCGACCGGCTGGAGATTATTCGCCGTTTGCTGGCTGACGATGGCTCGCTGTGGATCACGATTGATGACAACGAGGCGCATTACCTTAAGGTGATGTGTGATGAAATTTTTGGGCGGCGGCATTTTGTTGTTAACGGGTTATGGCAAAAACGGACTTCACCTGATGCGCGTCTGCATATAGGCGATGCTCACGATCACGTTTTGATTTACGCGAAAGATAAAGAACGCTTTGCGCTGAACAAGTTACCACTGTCGCTAGAGCAGACCGCTCAATTTAAAAATCCAGATAACGATTCCCGAGGTCCATGGACCTCTGCCGATTTCACCGCGCAAGGCTGGCGTCCGAATCAAATGTACAAGGTGAAGACCCCATCTGGCACTGAATATGAACCACCGGCTGGGCGATGCTGGGGTAATGTGGAAAGCGCATTCAAGCAGTTGCTGAATGAGAACAGGTTGTGGTTTGGCCGAGAAGGTGACGCGCGCCCACGGGTGAAGAATTTTCTTTCGGAACATGAAGGTGTTCGTGCGTGGTCTTGGTGGCCCAACACTGAGGTTGGACACAATCAAGAAGCAAAGAAAGAAATCAACGCTCTTTTTGGTACAGAGTCTTTTGATACACCGAAGCCGGAGCGGTTGATACACCGAATCGTGGCGCTCGCCACCAACCCCGGCGACCTCGTCCTCGACTCCTTCGCCGGCTCCGGCACCACCGGCGCCGTCGCCCACAAAATGGGCCGCCGCTGGATCATGGTGGAGCTGGGCGAGCATTGCCACACGCACATCGTGCCGCGCCTGCAAAAAGTCATAGCCGGGCAAGACCCCGGCGGCGTGACGCAGTCCACCGGCTGGGAGGGCGGCGGCGGCTTTCGCTATTACGAGCTGGCGCCGACGCTGCTGTCCACCGACCGCTGGGGCAACCTGGTCATCAACCCCGACTATGACGCGGCCATGCTCTCCGCCGCCATGTGCAAGCTGGAAGGCTTTGTCTATGCGCCATCCGAGACTTTGTGGTGGCAGCAGGGGCGCAGCAGCGAGTGCGACTTTATTTATGTCACCACGCAAACACTGGGGCCTGAGCAACTGGAGGCGCTGAGCCACGAGGTCGGCCTGGACCCGAACAACCCGCGCAGCTTGCTGGTGTGTTGCGGTGCTTATCGGGGCGTCACGGCTGCGCAAGCGGCTCAGCGCTGGCCCAACCTGACCCTCAAGAAAATTCCCAAGATGGTCAAAGACCGCTGCGAATGGGGCCATGACGATTACAGCCTGAATGTGGCCAACCTGCCGATGGCGCAGAAGAAGCCAGTTGCCCCTGCGCAGGATGATTTGTTTGGCGCTGCCACCGGGGAGGGGGCATGACGCAGCCCAAGATCATCATCATTGCCGGTCCGAATGGCGCGGGCAAGACGACATTTGCGCGGGAGTTCTTGCCCCAGGAGGCAGGCTGCCCCGTCTTCGTCAATGCAGACTTGATTGCCGCCGGGTTGTCACCCTTTGCGCCTGAGCGTGCGGCCATTCAAGCTGGGCGCTTGATGCTGGAGGCCATCGCGCAGCATGTTGCCATGCGGGAGAGTTTTGCCTTTGAGACCACTTTGTCTGGAAGAGGCTATGCGCGGCAGATTCCGCAATGGCAGCAATTGGGTTATCACGTCAAATTGTTCTTTTTGAGTCTGCCATCGGCAGACTTGGCGGTGCAACGTGTGGCCGAACGAGTCCGTCAAGGTGGGCATGACATTCCCGAAGCCACCATTCGCAGGCGTTTTGACTCGGGCATGCGACTGCTTCGCGATGTATACCAACCCTTGGTCAACAAGTGGGTTGTTTATGACAACTCGGGTGAGATGCCCAAATTGATGGACTGGAGTGATAAGCCATGACAAAACCCCTGCATGTGAACGAGCCGGTGCCTCGTTATGGCCAGATACCCCCCGATGCAGATGCTGACCTCAAGGGGTCGCTCACAGCCATCCGGCGTGCTGCACTGCGGGCGCGGCTGGTGGCGCAGCAAACCGGAACGGACCTGATCGTGGTGCGCGAAGATCAAGTGGTGCGTGTGTCGCCACAGCAGAAAACCACGCCATGAGTCAACGCGAAGTCAACGCCATTGCGGGCCGCTTGAGCCTGCGCCCGCCGCAGACCGAATCGCTGACCAAGTTGGCCAGCGCCATCGAGGCGGCCCCGGCCATGCTGCAGCACGACCGCGACGCGGCGGACGTGGCGGCCATATTGGCCACGCTCAAAGCGCAGTTTTCCACGCTGCAGGACTTCGAGCGCGACTTTCCGTCGCTGTGTTTTGCGCTGGCCACCGGCGTCGGCAAGACGCGGCTGATGGGCGCGTTCATCAGCTACCTGTTTCAGGCGCACGGCATCAAACACTTTTTTGTGTTGGCCCCCAACCTGACGATTTACGACAAGCTGATTGCTGACTTCACGCCCAACACGCCCAAGTACGTGTTCAGGGGCGTGGCCGAGTTTGCGGCTTACCCGCCCGAGATCATTACCGGCGACAACTACGAAGAGCGCGCTCAGGCGCTGGGGGATTTGCTCTCGCCCGTGACCATCAACATTTTCAACATTGCCAAGATTTCTTCCGAGGTGCGGGGCGGCAAGGCGCCGCGCATCAAGCGCTTGAGTGAATACATTGGCCAGAGCTATTTTGACTATCTGGCCGCTCTGCCCGATCTGGTGTTGCTGATGGACGAGTCGCACCGCTACCGCGCCAGCGCCGGGGTGCGGGCCATCAACGAGCTGCGGCCGCTGATCGGGCTGGAACTCACGGCCACACCATTTGTGGAGTCCGCCAAGGGGCCGGTGCCGTTCAAGAATGTGGTGATGGACTACCCGCTGGCACGCGCCATGGAAGACGGCTTTGTCAAAGAGCCGGCCGTGGTGACGCAGCGCAATTTTGATGCACGCAACATGCCGGCCGATGAAGTGGAGCGCGTCAAACTGCAGGACGGCGTGCGCCTGCACGAAGCTACCAAGGTGGAGCTGAAAACCTACGCCCGCACCAACGGTGTGAAAGAGGTCAAGCCCTTCATGCTGGTGATTGCGCGCGACACGACGCATGCTGGCGCTTTGCTGGCAATACTGCAGTCCGACGCCTTCTTTGGCGGGCGCTACAGCCACAAGGTGATTCAGGTGGACAGCAGCAAGAGCGGCGCGGACGAGGAAGAAATGATTCGCCGCCTGCTGGCGGTGGAGAGCGTGAACGAGCCGACCGAGATCGTGATTCACGTCAACATGCTCAAGGAGGGCTGGGACGTGACCAACCTCTACACCATCGTGCCGCTGCGCGCGGCCAATGCGCGCACGCTGGTCGAGCAGTCGATTGGGCGCGGCCTGCGGCTGCCTTATGGCAAGCGCACCGGCGTGGATGCGGTGGATCGGCTCAACATCATCGCGCACGACCGGTTTCAGGACATCATTGACGACGCCAACCGGGCCGATTCGCTGATCAAGCTCAAGACCTTGATTCTGGATGCGCCCGATGCGGGGGGTGACGGCATGCAGAGCCTGACGGTGGCTTCCAATTTGGCGCAAGCTTTGGGGCTGAATCAGCAAGAGAACGCGTCTGAACCTGCTGATGTGGCCACCCAGGCTGCGGCCAGCGGCGCGGTCACGCCGGTGTTCAGCACTTCGCATGAGCGGCAAGCGGCGCTGGTGGTGATGCAGGTGCTGGCCGAGTACGAACTTCGGCCAGCCGACGCACCCAGCCGCCAGGCTTTGCTGAGCCCGGAGCTACAGGCCTGCATGACCGAAGCGGTGAAAGAAAAGTTGCCGCCCGTGCAGCCCAGTGTGCTGACGGGTGCAGATGCGCCGCCAGAGTTGAACCTGGCCGACGTGGTGCGCCGCACGGTGGAAGAAGCGGTGAAGCAGACCATTGACATTCCTCGCATCGCCGTGGTGCCCAAAGGAGTGGTGACCAGCGGCTTCAAGCCTTTTGCGCTGGATGTGGCGGGCCTGCACTTGCAGCCCAAAGACCGCTCGCTGGTCGGGCAGACCCTGCGCACGCACGCGCAATTCACCCTGTCGGCGCAAAGTGGCAAACCGATGCAGCGGCTGGAAGACTACATTGTTCACGCGCTCAGCGAGTTTGACGACATTGACTACACCGCCCATGCCAGCCTGCTGTACGACCTGTCCGGGCAAATGGTGGCGCACTTGCAAAGCTACTTGAGCGAAGAAAACGAGGTGCGCAATGTGCTGGACCTGGACCGGCAATTGATCGCCAACAACATCCATGCGCAGATGATGGGTCATTTTTACGAGTCGGCCACAGACTATGCGGTGGAAGTGCGGCGCGGTTATACCGCGCTGAAAGAGTCCACCTACAGCGTGAGCCTGGCTGAGCCGGTGCGTGACTTCCGCAACACGTTAAACGAGCCCGGCCGCATCAAGCAGATGGTGTTTGGCCACTTCTCGCGCTGTCTTTACCCGCTGCAAAAGTTCGACTCGGACACCGAGCGCCGCTTTGCGGTGATTCTGGAGCGCGATGCCGACAAGTGGTTCAAGCCCGCCAAGGGGCAATTCCAGGTGTTCTACAAGCTGGGCGCAGAGCAGCCCGAGTACGTGCCAGACTTTGTGGTGTCAACCGCGCACAGCCTGCTGATGGTGGAAACCAAGGCGCGCAATGAACTGGGCGCGGACGATGTCAAGGCCAAAGCCCAGGCAGGTGCGCTGTGGTGCCAACATGCGTCAGACCATGCGCGCGCAAATGGTGCCAAGCCCTGGCGCTACCTGCTCATTCCCCATGACCAGGTGACGGCAGACAAGCGGCTGATGGACTACCTGGCGTTTGCGCAAGCCTGAGTAACTTGCATGGCATCCAAGCCACTGTCATTGCGAGGAGCGCGCTTCGCTTTTCATGAACACAGCGTTTGGGCTTGTTGTGGGGTCGACTTCAGTCGACCATGGCGGACTGAAGTCCGCCCCACAGGGTTCAAGGTCCGTGTGCGGCATCGGGCAGGACACGGCTGGCTCGCAATGACGATATTTTTTCCAGTTACAGCAATCTTCCCCAGTGCTGCGCCAGCCACTCCTTGAGCTTGAATTTCAAGGGGCGATTTGCCCAGGCCTGGGGCTCGATGCGCTGTGAGGCGTCCAGGTCCTGCTGGTGCATGGCCTGCATTTGGGCGGCAAAGTCGCGCCCCAGAATCACGGCGTTGACCTCGTCGTTGTCCAGAAAGCTGCGCCAGTCCAGGTTGGTCGAGCCCACGGTGGACCAGACACCGTCAATGACCGCGGTCTTGGCGTGCAGCAGGGCGCCCTGGCGCTCGTAAATCTGCACGCCGCCGGTAAGCAACTCGGCGTAATGGGCGCGGCCCGCGTGAAACACCAGTTCAGAGTCGGAGTGGCTGGGCAGGATCAGTTGCACCTCTACCCCGCGTGCGGCCGCATCGGTAAGCGCTTTCAGCAATTGCGGGTCGGGCACAAAGTAGGCGTTGGTGAGGTGCACATACTTTTCGGCATTGCCGATGGCCGAGATCAGCGTCAGGTAAATCAGGCTGTAGGGGTCGTCGGGCGTGCTGCCAATGGCGCGCACGATGTCCTTGCCCTGCGGCGTGAGTTTGGGAAAAAAGTTCTTGGACGCCAGTGCAGGCCCTTTCTGTTTTTCCCAGGTTTGCAAAAAGAGTTTCTGGAATTCCGCCACCACCGGGCCTTCAACTTGCAGGTCGGTGTCGCGCCACACCACGCCCTCAGAAGGGGGTTTGATGAGGCGTTGCAGCACCGCTGACCCCGAGGTATAGACATTGCTGATGTTGATGCCCCCCAGAATCACCGACCGGCCATCGACGATCAACAGCTTGCGGTGGTCCCGGTTGTAGATTTGCCAGGGCCCTTTGGCGGTGAGGGGGTTGATGGGGTTGAACTCCAGCACCGCAATGCCGGCTTTTGACAGGCGCTCAAAAAACGCTTTAGGGGTGTTGATGGCGCCTACGCTGTCATAGATCAGGTTGACCTGTACGCCGCGTGCCTGGGCTTGCAGCAAAAGGTCGGAAAATTCATCGCCGGTGGCATCGTCTTCGATGATGTAGGTTTCCAGGTTGATGTGGTCTTTGGCCTGGCGAATGGCGCCAAACATGGCGGCGTAAGTGGCGGCGCCGTCTTGCAGCAGGCTGACCTTGTTGCCCAATATGAGCGGGCTGTCACTGATGGCTTGCTCCAGCGCCATTTGTTTGTCGAGAATGTCAAGGTCGCCCGACTTGCGTTGCAGTTCGGCCAGGATGGCGGCATTGCGTTTGGCCGATACCGGGCCGCGCGCGGTCTCAAAGTTGGCCTCTTGGGCGCTATGGCGCGCAATCAGGGCGTCGGTATCGGGCAAGGCGGCACAGCCCGCCGCGCCTAAGCCCGTCAGCAGCACCAGCAACAGTTGATTGAGAATTTTCAGCATCATTTTTTTCCTTGCAACCATTGCACACAGTCGCTGTCCTGGCCTGGCCCGGCATCGATCAGCGGGACCAGGGCCAGCAGCGGGTTGACCACGCCCAAGGCCAACGCGCCCAAGGCGCGCACGGCCATGCGGCCCTGGTCCACCTTGATGATGGGCTTGACGAAATTGCCGCCGATATGGATCGGGCTGCGCAAGGACAGCGGGCTGGTGTTCTTGGTTTTTTGGGTCAAGGTCAGATCGAGCTTTTCCTGTTCCAGGTCGATGCTGCCGGAACCGAGCAGCGTGGTCACTTCGGTGTCGAGCAGCATAGTGTTGGCTTCCATGGTGCCGGCCTTGACATCAAAGTTGGCCACGGCGCAGCGCAGTTTGATTTGCTTGTCGCCGGAGAGCGTGAGCCGGAAGATTTCCCATAAGTGCAAGCCGGCTTTTTCCATTGTCATCTGGCTGATCTCACCGCCCGACATCAGCAGCGCGACCGAGCCATTGGCTTTGGCCAGCATGCTGCCCATTGAGTTGCCACTGCCGGCGAGCTTGATCTGGCCTCCGATCAGGCTGGCGCTGGCTTTGCCTGTTTGCCCGGCTGGCAGCAATTTGGCCAGTGCCAGACGCTTGATTTGTACCTGGGCCCTGGCCTGAATCGGGTTGTGGCGACCATCGAGCGAAATGACCGCATCCAGATGGCCGCCGGCCACGCCAAACTGGAGCGGGTCCAGTGTCAATACCGAGTCCTTCAGGCTCAAATGGGTGCTGAGTGCTTCCAGCGGCATGTAGCTGGTCCGGCGCATTGACTGGGCGCTGAACTTGACCTCGGCATCTACCGTATCCCAATTTGCAACCTTGAAGGGCAGGTCGGGAATCACGCGCTTGGCTTTGGGCGTGACCGCCTCGGCGGCGCCGGTCTGGGCCACCGCTTTGAGGGCGGCGTCCAGATGGCCGGGGCGTGCACCAATGACCGGGCCCAGGTCTTCCAGGGTGAGCTTGGTGGAGGTCAAGTCAGCCGTCAGCAGCGGCCGCTTGCCACCGGTCTTGACCTGCAGCCAGCCGCTCAGGTCGCTGGTGCCCACGCGCCCGGTAAACGCGTCGTAGCGTACCGTGTTGCCCTGGCGCAGCAAATGCCCTTGCGTGACATAGTCGCGCGTGGCGGGAAAAGCGATGCCGGTCAGGGTGAAGAGCTGGTTCAGGTTGTCGCCACTAAGCGCCATCTGCATATCGATGGCCGAGAATTTGAGCAGACTGGTGATGTGACCGTCCGCCTGAATGTGGGTGTGGCCCACCGTGGTGTCGATGGCGAGGCCAAAAGGGGTGCTGTCATCACGCAAGGCCAGCACCGTGTCGCCCGTGCCTTCGGCAATGAGTGACAGCCCTTTGTATTTTCCTTTGGCATTGAACGACACGCCGGATGGGTGTGTGTTGTCGGCTGGCTTGGCCAGGGTCGAGAGCTCGGCATGGAGGCTGGTCTGGCTGGCTACATCCTCAAAACCGATGACACCCTGGTCGAGCGTGAGGCGGTCAATGTCGATGCGGGCGTTGTCGTCTTGCTGGTTGGGGTCGAGCAGCCAGGTTTTGCGGCCATCGGGGTGGCGTTCCAGAAAAACTGTGGGATGCACCAGGTGCAGGTCGGACACCACCAGGTGGCGCCACAACAGTTGCGGCAAGTGGATGGAAAACGCCACCTCGTCGGCTGCCAGCATGTTGGCTTGTGCAGCCCAGGCCGGGTTGGCAAAAGTGACCTGCTGGGCTTTTACCCGTGGCCAGGGCCAGCCCGACTGCACCTGGAGGTCGCCCTGGATCGCCAGCACCCGGCCAGTTTGGGCGAGCACTTGCCGTTCCAGCGGCGTGCGCAGCCAGTTCCAGCCAAACAGGGCGATGAACAGGACCGCCGCGATGACGAGTGCCAGCACCACACTGGCCAGCCATTTGAGCGTACGCAACAGGGTCATGGGAAGGGTTTGCAAAAAGGAATGCCGCAATATGAAGTAGATGAGAACGAACGTCAAGCCTACGTCGGCGCAAAGACCAAGTCAGTGCGCTGACGCACTGACTTGAGACACCCAAGCCGCGAACATGTGTGTTTTAACTATTGGAGAATATTCAGATGAAACATACCAATTTGGTTCGATCTTTGGTGCTATCCGTGGCCCTGGCCGCTGGCACCACGGCGTTTGCCCAGATCAGTTTCAACATCGTGGTGGCACCGCCTGCGCCCATGTATGAGGTGGTGCCCATGGTGCAACCGGGTTACGTGTGGGCGCCAGGCTACTGGGCCTGGAATAACGACCGCCATATCTGGGTGCGCGGGCGCACCATCGTGCAGCGCGACGGCTACCGCTGGGCACCTGATCGCTGGGTGCAGCAGGGCGGTTCCTATGTGCGCCAGCCGGGCCGCTGGGAGCGCAGCCTGGAGGCAAAACCCATCAAACTCAAGAAGACCAAGCACAACAACGGTCGGCGCAACCATGGACAGAACGGCCAGGGGCACTAAAAAGTTCGGGCCATAAAGACGCCCCGTGATCCGATAGGCGGATCCGGGGCGACAAGCTTTTTGGTCAAGCTCAGGCGCAGGGAAAGTTCACCGCTATGTCTGGCGGAACCACGTAGGGGTGGCCTGTGCGACTTTGTGGAAAGAATATTGATTCATAAAGCGGCCTGATCAGGGACGAATCACGATTTCGTTTCTGACAGACTTCACGTTGTTGACACCGCGCGCAATGTTTTCAGCAGCGCTCTTTTCTGTGAGGCTTTTGGCAAAGCCGGACAGCATCACGGTGCCGTTCAAGGTTTCAACGCTGATCGATGTGGCGCTGACCAATTTGCTCTCAGCCATGCGGGCTTTGATCAAGGTGGTGATGCCGGTGTCGTCAACATAGGCACCAACAGTTTCCTGACCGCGACTGACAGCACAGCCAGCAGTGGTGAGCAGGGCGGCAGCCATCATGGCGGCGACGAGTGTGGTTCGAATTTGCATATGAATCTCCATGGGTTATTGATGGTGTAAGCCCCACCACCTATGGGCGAAACGCTGGGCTGATCACAGTCGATGAGCCAACTGTAAAAGTTGGGCGCCGTGTCGTCCGTGCGCTGGCGCACCTAAGGGGAAAAGGGGTGGAAAAAGTGGTATCGACGCACTTTTGATGCTGCGGACTTGATAACTCACAAGCCAGACTGATTGACTGCGCATTAAGCTTCTGTGTCACAGGAGGTTTTCAATGCAGTCCATTCATCAAACCGCGTTCACGCAACTGGTAAGCATGCCGGTCGATCATGTGATGATCGAGGGCATGCTGGAACTCCCCGCCAGGCCATCCGGGCTGGTACTGTTCGCCCACGGCAGCGGCAGCAGCCGACACAGCCCGCGCAACAATTTTGTCGCCAGGGTGTTGCGTGAAAAAGGCATGGGGACGCTGTTGATGGACCTGCTTAGCCCGGCTGAAGACCTCAACTACCAGACCCGTTTTGACATTGAACTATTGACCCGGCGTCTGCTGCTGGCCACCCAATGGGTACAGCAGAATCCTGCGACGGTCAGGCTTCCGATGGGCTACTTCGGTGCCAGCACTGGTGCGGCAGCGGCCTTGCGGGCTGCCGCCGCCATGGGTGACGGGGTGCAGGCCGTGGTGTCGCGCGGTGGCCGCCCGGACCTTGCCGGGCATCCTGATCTGGTGCGTGTTCGAGCACCCACCTTGTTGCTGGTAGGGAGCCTGGATACAGAAGTGCTTGAACTCAACCAGGCCGCCTATGCCTTGCTGTCATGCCCCAAGAAGATAAGCATCGTGCCTGGTGCCACGCATCTGTTTGAGGAAGCCGGCACGCTGGAGCAAGTTGCCAGTCAGGCGGCCAACTGGTTTAGCCATCACTTGATGGCCTGACGAGTGTGATTTTTCGGCTTCACTGTTGACCTCTCAGCTGTAAAACAAAGCGGTCACTGAACCACTTCGTGCGTCATGGTGTGCGTGACGGGGGAATTGATTATTCGCAACGCGTTGCCGTCGGCCATGGCTATTCTGGAAAGGAAATTATTTCGTTGTCACTTTCTATCAGGAGATGCCATGAAGACTGATTCAGACTTGAAAAAGGACGTGCTGTCCGAGCTGTTGTGGGACCCGCTGATTTCCGAAACCAAAGTGGGTGTGTCGGTCAAGGAAGGGGTTGTGACCCTGACCGGGCACCTTGACACTTACGCTGAAAAAGTGGCGGCCAAGCGGGCTGCCGAGCGCGTCAGCGGTGTCAAGGCAATTGCGGTCGAACTCGACGTGATCCCGGCCGGGCTGCACCAGCGCAGCGATACCGAAATTGCGCTGGCCGTGGAACACGCGCTGAGCTGGAACACGTCGGTGCCGCAGGATCGGGTCAAGGTGACCGTGGAGAAAGGCTGGATCACCCTGACGGGCGAGCTCGACTGGAACTTTCAGCGCCGCGCGGTGGAGCGCATGGTGCGACCGCTCAAGGGGGTGGTTGGCATCACCGACAACATCGGGCTCAAGACCTTGCCGATCCCGCTCAAGTTGTCGGAGCGCATCCAGGATGCGTTGACACGCCAGGCCATGCGCGAAGCCCGCCGCATCGATGTGTCTGTCGATGGCAGTGTGGTGACATTGAGCGGCCATGTGCACTCCTGGGCCGAGAGGAATGCCGCCGAAGGCGCGACCTGGTCGGCCCCCGGCGTGAGCCGCGTCAACAACCAGTTGACGGTTGAGGCTTAGCCTGTTATGCGACCCGCTGACCCGCATGCCTGGATGCTGACGCAAGCCATTGAATTGCTGCAAGGCGCGAATCGGCTGCACCGGCAGTTTTTTCAATTGGGACGTGCTGGCGACTTGCCGCGCTGGGAGCCGCCGGTGGACATGTACGGCAACGAGCAGGCGCTTTGCCTGCTCATCGCGTTGCCGGGTGTCGCACCAGAGCGACTCGAGGTCAGGCTGGAGCAGCAGGTGCTGGTGGTGTACGGCGAGCGGTCTTTGGCCAATGACTTCGGTGCCGGCACGATTTTGCAACTTGAAATACCTTATGGCCGCTTCGAGCGCCGTGTCCTTTTGCCCCACGCCGACTTTGAGGTGGTTGACATGCTGCTGCACAACGGCTGTCTGCGACTCACCCTTGAGCGACTGCCATGAACCCGATCAAACCATTGTCCGACGTGCCAGCGCTGCAGCCCGTGCTGCCTGACGATGCCATGGTGATCGTGCCGGTGCGCAACATGGTGCTGTTCCCCGGCATGATCATGCCCGTCAGCATTGGCCGCGAGCGCTCGATCATGGCGGCGCAGTATGCGGTCAAGGCCGAGCTGCCGGTCGGCATCCTGATGCAGCGCAATCCGGAGGCCGAAGCCCCCACGCCTGACGACCTGTCGGCCATGGGTACCGTGGCCGCCATATTGCGCTACGTCACCACGCCAGACGGCACGCACCACATCATTTGCCAGGGACAGCAGCGCTTTCGGGTGCTCGCTTACCTGGACGGCTTTGATTTCATGGTGGCGCGTGTCGAGCGCATCGCCGATGCCGGTGCCGAAAACGACCGCGAAATCGAAGCCCGCTTTTTCCAGCTCAAGGAGCGGGCGGTGGAGGTGTTGCAACTGTTGCCCAAGGTGCCCCCGGAGATGTTGCAGGCGGTGG
>PHCO01000087.1 GCA_002842265.1 Betaproteobacteria bacterium HGW-Betaproteobacteria-18
CGGCCCGATGAAGTATGAACCGTTCGCCCTGAGCTGGTCGAAGGGCTTCGACAGGCTCAGCCCGAACGGAACTTAAAACATCATCGGGCCGAATCTATAGTCAAGCGAAGAGCTGAGCGCCTTCAAATTACTCCGAACTCTGCTGCAGCGCCCACATCTGAGCGTAGCGTCCGTTAGCAGCCAGTAGTTCCGCATGCGAGCCGCGCTCCAGAATGCGCCCGGCCTCCATCACCAGAATCTCGTGCGCGTCCACCACGGTGGACAGGCGGTGCGCAATCACCAGCGTGGTCTTGTTCTGCGCCACGCTTTGCAGCTCGGCCTGGATGGCGCGCTCGTTGGCGCTGTCAAGGGCGCTGGTGGCTTCGTCAAAGATCAATATCGGTGGGTTTTTCAGCAGGGTGCGGGCAATCGCCACGCGCTGTTTTTCGCCACCCGAGAGTTTCAGGCCGCGCTCGCCGACCATGGTGTCGTAACCCTTGGGCGTGGCATTGATGAAGTTGTGGATGTGGGCCGACTGCGCGGCCTCCACCACCTGTTCGCGCGAGGCGCCCGGTTTGCCATAGGCAATGTTGTATTCCACCGTGTCGTTGAACAGCACGGTGTCTTGCGGCACGATGCCAATGGCCTGACGCACACTGGCCTGGGTGACCTGCTTGATGTCTTGCCCGGCGATCAAAATCTGGCCGCTTTGCACGTCGTAAAACCGGAACAGAAGCCGCGCCAGCGTCGATTTGCCCGAGCCGGACGGGCCGACCACCGCCACGGTTTTGCCCGCCGGGATGTCAAAGCTGATGTCGTGCAGGATCGGGCGCGCCGGGTCATAGGCGAAGTTCACGTGCCGAAAGCTCACGCTGGCGCGGCAGGATGCTTCCGCGACGCAGCCAGCCAAGGGGGCATGGATGGCCGCGATTCGCTCGCCATGACGACTCTCTTTCTCGTTAAGCGCCATTGACTTCTCATTCTCCAACGCCAGCGGCTGCGCACCTGGCACATCGGCAATTTCACGTTCACGCTCCATCAGGGTGAACATTTTTTCCAGGTCGGTCAGGCCCTGTTTGATCTCGCGGTACAGCACGCCCAAAAAACCCAGCGGAATGTAAAGCTGGATCATGAAGGCGTTGACCATCACCAGGTCGCCCAGCGTCATGCGGCCATCGACCACGCCTTGGGTGGCGCGCCACAGCATGGCGACCAGGCCGGCGGCAATGATGAGCTGCTGGCCGGTGTTGAGCACGCTCAAGGTGGTTTGGCTTTTCAGTGCGGCCTTGCGGTAGCGCTCCAGGTTGTCGTCGTAGCGGCGCGCCTCGAACTCTTCGTTGTTGAAATACTTCACCGTCTCGTAGTTCAGCAGCGAGTCAATGGCGCGGCTGTGCGCGGTGGAGTCGAGGTCATTCATGACTTTGCGAAACTGGGTGCGCCATTCGGTCACCAAAATGGTGAAGGTGATGTACAGAATGAGCGCGGCGATGGTGATCCAGGCAAACCACATGTCGAACTTGACGGCCAGAATGCTCAGCACCAGCGCCACCTCGATCAGCGTCGGGAAGATGCTGTACAGCGAATAGCTGATGAGCGAGTGCACGGCGCGGGTGCCGCGCTCGATATCACGCGTCATGCCGCCGGTCTGGCGCTCCAGGTGAAAGCGCAGGGAGAGCGCGTGCAAGTGGCGAAACACTTGCAGGCTGATGGCGCGCGACGCGCCTTCGGTGGCCTTGGCAAAAATCAGCTCGCGCAACTCGGCAAACAGGGTGGTGGACAAGCGCAGAAGCCCATACGCCAGCAGCAAGCCCAGCGGCACGATCAGCAAAGCCTCTGCCCCGACGCCACCCTTGGGGTTCATGGTGTCCACCAGCTCCTTGAGCAGCAGCGGTACGCCCACATTGGCCAGCTTGGCGCCCACCATGAAGGCCAGCGCCGCGATCACGCGCCACTTGTATTGCCACAGGTACGGGAACAGGCGCTGCAAGGTGGCCCAATCCGAGCGCGCAAGGGCCGGGCTTTTCACGGCGGTGGACGAGGCATCAGGGGCGGTGCCGCTGGCGTAAGCGGATGAATGGCGGCGCATAGGGGACAATCTCAATAAATCAACCCAAGGATTGTGCCCATGTCTGCAAACCCTTTTGACGCCACGCCCAAAGTCCCAGCGTCGAGCCCCGACTTCAGCCATGCCCCGACCAGGCAGGTCAAGAACAGCCCGGCCAATGTCCAGTTGCCGACCGATGAACAGTTGGTGCTCAAGGTGATTCCGATGCCGCGCGACTGCAATGCCAATGGCGACATTTTTGGCGGCTGGGTGATGGCGCAGGTGGACCTGGCCGGGGCGGTGATTGCCGCGCCCTATGCGGATGGCCGCATGGCCACGGTGGCGGTGAATGAATTCATCTTCAAACAGCCAGTGCGCGTGGGCGACATCCTGTCGTTCTTTGGCAAGTTGGTGCGCATTGGGCGTACGTCGATCACCGTCAAGATCGAGGTCTATGCCGAGAACTTTCGCGCCCAGGGAAAATACACCAAGGTCACCGAAGCATCACTGACCTATGTGGCCATTGACGACCATGGCACGCCGCGTGAGGTGCCCAGGGCTGCCGCCTGACTACGACACGATGTAGGCGGCAGAAGCGGTGGACAGCAGCTTGCCGTCCGCCCCCAAAAATTCCATCCGGGTGGAGGCCACACGTGAGCCAAGACGCATGACCTCGGCGCGCAATTCAAACCACTCGCCAATGCCGGGACGCAGGTAGTCCACCCGCAGGTCGATGGTGCCCAGCTTGGAAAAACGCTGCAACCGCTGCGCAGGCGACTCGTCCATGTGGCGCGCGCCAATGGCGACCATCACCGCCAGGCCGCCCATGGCGTCGAGTCCGGCACTGATGACGCCACCGTGGACGCGGTTGTAGGCGTAGTGGCCGACCAGGTCGTGCTTCATGTCGATGCGGGCACGCACCTGGCCTGGTTTGAGCGACGTGATTTTGAGACCCAGCACCTGGTTGAAAACGATCAGCTCTTCAAAGACTTTGGTCAAGCCGGCCACGAATTCGGCTTCAAATTCAATCGCGACGGGCGCAGCAGCGGTTGGGGTCATCGGGAATCCTGTCGCAACAAGACCCGTCGGTATCGGTCAACTGCCAATCAACGCTTTCTTGAGGTTGCCGTCCACCGGCTTGTCACCCAGCCAGATGCGCAGCACCGAGGTGAAGAAGTCTTCGCCCGCAATCACGCTACCACGAGCCTGGCCGTTGACCGTGACCTGCGTGCCGACATCGGGCACAAACTCGAAGTGGATCACGTCGCCTTTTTTGGCTTCGCCCACAGCCTTCAGGTTGGTATTCAGCGCATCAATTTGCGGCTTCATGGCAGCAAACTGGGCCTCGGTGTGGTTGTCGCGCAGGCCGTCATTGAGGGCATTGGCAAAGCTTTCGGCATCGACATTGCGCAGCATGGTGATGGTGACGCGGCGCGCGCCTTTTTGCGCCAGCAGCTGGGCCGCGCTGGCGGCTTTTTGGGGCATGTACAAGCCGGCCACATAGACCTTGAAGAACACCTTGGTGCGCAAGCCAGCGCCATTGAGTTGCAGCTTGGCAGCACCGAGCTGGGTGGTGGCCTCAAGCTTGACACCCTCCACTTCAAGTGGCTGCGCCCAGGCGGCCAAGGCAGCGCATGCCAGCAGCAGGGTGGCGAGAGGTCGTTTTACAGGGTTGAATTGACGCATTGACGGTCTCCTTTTGTTTGAAAAATCACCTTTTATGGCCGGAAGTTTCCCGGTGCTCGTAATTTTTTGAGTATAGGGGGACATGGCCTGATTGTCACAGACCGTATCGGTTCACTTTAATAAAAGAGAACTGCGAAACGTGGTGCGGATCAACTGTTGGGCCTGTGGGCTGTCCCACTCGCGCGCACCGACAATTTTGCTGAGCACCCGGCCCTTGGCATCCACCAGCACCGTCAGCGGCAGGTGCTCGGCGCCCAGCATGTGTTCCAGTTCCAACTCGCGGTCAATGTAGTGGTTCAGGGTGGCATTGCTTTTGCGCAGGAAGCCCTTGGCGGCCTCAGGGTAGTCATCGGTAGAAATGCCGATGACGGTGAATTGCTGGCCCAGGTCGCTCCAGGCCAGCCGCTCCAGTGAGCCCATTTCCTGGATGCAGGGTGGGCACCAGCTGGCCCAGACGTTGATGATGAGAGGCTTGCCACGAAACTGCGAGAGCTTTCGGTCCGGGCCATTGAGCCCGCGCATCGTGGCATCGTGCAACACGCTGCCCACTTCCACCTCGCCGGGGGTTTTGGCTGAGGCACCAGTCATCACCGTCAGCCCCAGCCCGAGTCCCAACCAGAGGGTGACCAGCCCGAGCCTGATGTTCATGAAACGCATCTGACAATCCCTTCACTGGCGCATAAAAAATAACGCATATTTTGACACTTTGAGCCCTTGACTCAAGTCAAAGCGCGGAGAAGTCTGGTTTGCGTTTTTCCATGAAGGCAGAAAAGGCTTCACGCGCGGCAGGCTCGGCCAGCATGCGGCCAAACAGCGTGCCTTCTTCGGCCATGCGCTCGGCCACCAGGCTGGCTTGCCCCTGTTTCATCAGCCGTTTGGTGGCGAGCAACGATGCCATCGGCTTGACGGCCAGCTTTTGCGCCTGGCGCTGGGCCAGGGCATTGGCCTCGGTGGGCGGCACGATGCGGCTGATCAGGCCCATTTCCAGGGCGGCCTCGGCCATGAAAGGCTCGCCCAGCAGCAGCGCTTCGGCGGCGCGGCCGTAGCCCATGCGCAGCGGCGCCAGCAGGCTCGACGCCGCCTCGGGGCACACGCCCAGGTTGACGAACGGCATGGAAAAGGCGGCGTTGTCACCGGCATAGACCAGATCGCAATGGAAGAGCATCGTGGTGCCAATGCCCACCGCTGGTCCACACACCGTCGCAACGATGGGTTTGGTGAAGCTGCTGATGGCGCGCATGAACCGGAACACAGGCGCCTCCAGGGTGGTGGGCGGCGACTGCAAAAAGTCGGCAATGTCGTTGCCCGCGCTGAAAATGGTCTCATGCCCCTGAATCACCAGCACCCGCACGGCTGCGTCAGTCTGCGCCTGGTCCAGCACATCGGCCATGGCTGCATACATGGCGGTGGTGAAAGAGTTTTTCTTGGCCACACGGTTGAGCGTGAGGGTGGTGATGCCGTCGGCGGTGTCGGTTAAAAGGTCTGTCATGCGGATTCCTGGAAAAATGTCACTGGTTCACGTCAAAAATCAAAAGCTTTGTCATTGCGAGCGAAGCGCGGCAATCCATGGTGCCCAAATATATGGATCGCCACGGCCTGCGGCCTCGCGATGACGGCCAGTGCGTGATTGTTTGCCGTATTTTGACTCAGACGCGCTCAAAGATGCCGGCTGCGCCCTGGCCCATACCGATGCACATGGTGACCATGCCGTATTTGCCCTGCGTGCGCTGCAGCGCGTGGATCACCGTGGCGGCGCGGATGGCGCCGGTGGCACCCAACGGATGCCCCAGTGCAATGGCGCCGCCCATCGGGTTGACCTTGGCGGGGTCCAGTCCCAGCGTGTTGATGACCGCCAGCGACTGCGCCGCAAAGGCTTCATTGAGCTCGATCCAGTCGATCTGGCCCAGCGTCAATCCGCCATTGCGCAGCGCTGCCGGAATCGCCTCGATCGGGCCGATGCCCATGAACTGCGGCGGCACGCCTTTGGCTGCAAAACTGACAAAACGCGCCAGCGGTTTGAGGCCGAACTGCTTGACGGCTTTTTCGCTGGCCAGAATCAGCGCACCGGCACCATCCGAGGTTTGTGAGCTGTTGCCGGCGGTGACGGTGCCGCGCGCGGCAAATGGCGATTTCAGCCTGGCCAGGCCTTCGAGCGAGGTGTCGGGGCGCGCGCCTTCGTCCACGCTGACCACGCGCGTCTTTTCGATGACTTCACCGGTGGCCAGGTTGGGCGCGCGGTCGGTCACTTCGATGGGTGTGGTTTCGGCGGTGAAATAACCCGCCGCTTGCGCTGCCAGCGCCCGCTGGTGCGACTGCAGCGCAAAGGCATCCTGCGCCTCGCGGCTGACTTTCCACTGGGTGGCCACTTTCTCAGCCGTCAGCCCCATGCCGTAGGCAATGCCGATGTTGTCGTCGTTGTCAAACATCAAAGGCGAATACGACGGCGCGTTGCCGCCCATGGGCACCATGCTCATGCTCTCCACGCCGGCGGCGATCATCACCTCGGCCTCGCCCACACGAATGCGGTCGGCCGCCGTTTGAATGGCTGACAGGCCCGAGGCACAAAAGCGGTTGATGGTGATGCCGCCCACACTCACCGGCAGGCCCGCCAGAACGGCCGCGGTGCGCGCAATGTTGAGGCCCTGCTGGCCTTCGGGCATGGCGCAGCCGCACACAATGTCTTCGATCGCATTGGGGTCCAGCCCCGGTACTTGCGCCAGTGCCGACTGCAGCACCTTGACCAGCAGGTCGTCCGGGCGCGTGTTGCGGAAAAAACCGCGCGACGATTTGCCAATGGGGCTGCGCGTGGCGGCGACGATGTAGGCATCAGTAAGTTGTTTCATGAATTTCTCTCTATCAGTTACGGACCGGTTTGCCGGTGGACATCATGCCCATGATGCGTTCCTGGGTTTTTGGGTTGCCCAGCAACACACCAAAGGCCTGGCGTTCCAGTGTCATCAGGTAGTCTTCATCAACCAGGCTGCCGGCATCGACATCGCCACCACACACCACCCAGGCGATCTGGCAGCCAATGAAGTAGTCGTAGGCGCTGATGAAGCCGCCGTCGCGCATGTTGACCAGTGAACCCTTGATGGTGGCCAGGCCACTGCGTCCCGCCACCGGGAACTGGCGCTTGAGCGGCGCCCGGTAACCGGAATCGAACATGGCTTTGGCCTCATTGATGGCCACAAACAGCAGCTCATCCTTGTGCGGCACGATCACGTCGCCCTCCAGCAGGTAGCCAAGTTTGCGTGACTCCAGCGCGCTGGTACCCACCTTGGCCATGGCGGCGGCGGTAAAGCCTGCGGTCAGAAATGGCAGCAGGTCTTTGCCGGTGGAGCCGACCGCGTTTTCGGCAGCACGGCGGGCAATGTAGGCCAGGCCGCCACCGCCGGGCACCAGGCCCACACCGACTTCGACCAGGCCGATGTAGCTTTCCATCGCCGCGACGCGGCGGGCGGTGTAGGCGGCCAGTTCGCAGCCGCCGCCCAGCGCCAGGCCGCGCACGGCTGAGACCACCGGCACGTTGGCGTAGCGCAATTTCAGCATGGCTTGCTGCATCTCGTACTCAGCGCCCTCAATGGCCTTGACACCCCCGGTCATGAAGGCGGGCAGCATGGCCTGCAGGTCGGCCCCGGCGGAGAACACCTCGTCGTTGCTCCAGATCACCAGGCCCTTGTACTTGTCTTGTGCCAGCGCCAGGCCTTGCAGCAGTCCTTCGATCACGTCCGGGCCAATGGCGTGCATCTTGGTCTTGATGCTGGCGATGACCACTTGGTCATCGAGTGTCCACAGGCGAATGGCATCGTCTTCATGCAGGGTGGTGCCAGCCGTGGCGGCAGAGGGTGCCTGCGCGCCCAGCACGCTTTCAGGGAAATGTTGACGCGCATACACCGGCAGGCTGCGCACGGGCACAAACTGAGCCGTGGTGGGATTCCATGAACCTTGCGGCGTGTGCACACCACCGGCCTCAGCCACCGGGCCGTTGAACACCCAGTCGGGCAGCGGCTCGTTGCACAAGGCTTTGCCGGCATCAATGTCTTCCTTGACCATGTTGGCCACGGTGAGTCAGCCGGCTTCTTGCCAGAGCTCGAACGGGCCCTGCTTCATGCCAAAGCCCCAGCGCATGCAAAAGTCCACGTCGCGGGCGTTGTCGGCAATGGTGCCCAGGTGCACGGCGGCGTAGTGGAAGGCGTTGCGCAAAATGGCCCACAGGAACTGGCCTTGTGCGCCTTCGCTGTTGCGCAGCAGTTGCAGGCGTTCGCCAGCGGGTTTTTTCAGCATGCGGGTATAGACTTCGTCGGCTTTTTCACCGCCTGGCACATAGGTTTTGGAAGCCAGGTCAAAACGCAGGATGTCGCGGCCGACCTTCTTGAAGAAACCTGCCTTGGTTTTCTGCCCCAGGTTGCCCATTTCCAGCAGGGTTTTCAGGACTTCTGGCGTAGCAAAACTGGCGTAAAACGGATCAGTCTCGACGCTCAAGGTGTCTTGCAATGTCTTGATGACATGGGCCATGGTGTCCAGTCCCACCACGTCTGCCGTGCGGAAGGTGCCCGAGTTGGCGCGGCCCAGTTTTTTGCCGCTGAGGTCATCGACCACGTCATAACTCAGGCCAAAGTTCTGGACCTCTTTCATGGTGGCCAGCATGCCGGCAATGCCGACGCGGTTGGCGATGAAGTTGGGCGTGTCTTTGGCGCGCACCACGCACTTGCCCAAGGCGCTTGTCACGAAGGCTTCCAGTTTGTCCAGGATGTGCGGCTCGGTGGTGGGCGTGTTGATCAGCTCCACCAGCAGCATGTAGCGCGGCGGGTTGAAGAAGTGGATGCCGCAAAAGCGTGGCTTGATTTCCTCGGGCAACACCTCGCTCAATTTGGTGATGGACAGCCCCGAGGTGTTGGAGGCCACGATGGCGTGTGGCGCCAGAAACGGCGCAATTTTTTTGTACAAATCGAGTTTCCAGTCCATGCGCTCGGCAATGGCCTCGATCACCAGGTCGCAGTCCCTGAGCAATTCCATGTGCTCTTCGTAATTCGCCTGCTGGATCAGCGCGGCGTCTTCGGTGACACCCAGCGGTGACGGCTTGAGTTTTTTCAGGCCATCTACCGCACGCATCACGATGCCGTTTTTCGGGCCCTCTTTGGGCGGCAAATCGAACAGGATGACCGGCACTTTGCAGTTGACCAAATGGGCGGCAATTTGCGCTCCCATCACGCCGGCGCCGAGCACGGCGACTTTTTTGACATTGAAACGAGTCATGTTGGTTTTCCTTGAGTGATTGATCATGCCAGTGCAGCATCAGTGTCCATCAACACCTTGCTACCCGCACGTGCAGAGCGCATGGCGGTGGCAGTTTCCGGGAACAGCTTGGCAAAGTAAAAGCGAGCGGTTTGCAGCTTGGCCACATAAAACGGGTCCGTGTTGCCAGCCGCAATCTGGCGCAACGCCACTTGCGCCATGCGCGCCCAGAAGTAGCCAAACACCAGGTGACCCGCCACGCGCAGGTAGTCCACGGCGGCGGCACCGACCTCATCGGGGTTCTGGAAGCCCTTGAAACCAAGCTCGGTGGTGAATTTGGTCATTTGCTCACCCAACACGGCGATCGGGGTGATGAATTCAGCCATCTTTTCGTTGACACCTTCTTCAGCCACCAGTGCGCCAATGAGCTTGCCGAATTTCTTCAAAGTGGCACCGTTGTTGCCCAGGACTTTGCGGCCCAGCAGGTCCAGACTCTGGATGGTGTTGGTGCCTTCGTAGATCATGTTGATGCGGGCGTCGCGCACAAACTGCTCCATGCCCCATTCCTTGATGTAGCCATGGCCGCCAAACACCTGCAGGCAGCCCGAGGTGGCAGTCCAGCCGTTGTCGGTGATGAAGGCCTTGACGATGGGGGTCAGCATGGCCAGCAGTTCGCCTGACTCCTTGCGCACCGCCTCAGCGGGGTGGTGGTATTCTTTTTCCAGCAGCATGGAGCTGAAGCACATCAGCGCGCGACCGCCTTCGGCATAGGCTCGTGCCGTGAGCAGCATCTTGCGCACGTCGGGGTGCACGATGATCGGGTCAGCCGCCTTGTCCTTGGCCTTGGGGCCGGTCAGGCTGCGCATCTGGATGCGGTCTTTGGCGTAGGCCAGTGCGTTTTGGAAAGCCACCTCGGTCAGGCCCAGCGACTGGTTGCCGACCCCCAGGCGTGCGGCATTCATCATGACAAACATGCCCTGCATGCCTTTGTTGGGCTGGCCCACCAGCGTGCCCACGGCACCGTCGAGCACGATCTGCGCGGTGGAATTGGACTTGATGCCCATCTTGTGTTCCAGGCCGCCGCAATAAATACCGTTGCGCGCGCCCAATGAGCCATCGGCATTGACCATGAATTTGGGCACGATGAACAGGCTCACGCCCTTGATGCCGGGAGGCGCGTCGGGCAGGCGGGCCAGCACCAGGTGGATGATGTTGTCCGTCAGGTCCTGCTCGCCGGCGCTGATGAAAATCTTGTTGCCGGTGAGCTTGTACGTGCCGTCCGCTTGGGGTTCGGCCTTGGTGCGCATCAGCCCCAGGTCGGTACCGCAATGGGGCTCGGTCAGGCACATGGTGCCGGTCCACTCGCCGCTGGTCATCTTGTGCAGGTAGGTGGCCTTTTGCTCGGCTGTGCCGTGGGTGGCCAGGGCGGCATAGGCGCCATGCGTCAAACCGGGGTACATGGCCCAGGCCTGGTTGGCCGAGTTCATCATCTCGTAAAAACATTGGTTGACCACCAGCGGCAAGCCCTGGCCGCCAAACTCGGGTTCGCAGGCCAGCGCAGCCCAGCCGCCCTCGACGAATTTGGCGTAAGCCTCTTTGAAACCCGTCGGCGTGGTGACTGCATGGCTGGTGGCGTCGTACTTGCAGCCCTCGGTGTCGCCGCTGATGTTCAGGGGTAGCAGCACCTCAGCCGCAAACTTGCCGCCTTCTTCCAGCACGGCGTTGATGGTGTCGGCATCCATCTCGGCATGCTCCGGCATGGCTTGCAGATCGGCAGTGACATTGAGCACTTCGTGCATGACAAACTGCATGTCGCGCAGTGGGGGGGTATAGATGGCCATGGTGGGTTCTCCTTGAACAATGGATTGATTTAGTGAAAGTGCAAGTTGCAAAGGCGCCGATTCTTGGTCATTGCGAGGCGTGTCAGCGACGCGGCAATCCCGGAATTTGTGGTTTGCCATAGCGCAGCAGGATGTTCTCAAACCCGGTATTGGCGCGCGCAATGGCTCCCGGATTTTTCAGGAAACGCGCTTCGTAATGCAGCGCCAGAATCAGGCCATGGATCTCAAACGCCATTTGTGCCTCGTCGGCATCGGGCACCAAATGGCCCTCTTCCTTGGCTTGCACCACGGCGCGGTGCAAAGCCGCCAACCAGGTTTGCACCGAACCGGCCAGGGCATCACGCACCGGGCCGGGCCGATCATCAAACTCCACCGCGCCGCTGATGAAAATGCAGCCCGACTGGATTTCGATGGCGACACGCTTCATCCAGTTGGCAAACAGGGTGCGCACCCTGGGCAGGCCGCGCGGGACGTTCATGGCCGGGAAGAACACCTCATTGGAAAAGCGCTGGTAGTACTCGCGAATGACAGAAATCTGCAGCTCTTCACGTGAGCCAAAGTGGGCAAACACCCCGGATTTGCTCATGCGGGTCACTTCTGCCAGCGCGCCAATACTCAAACCTTCCAGACCAATTTGCTCAGCCAGACCCAAGGCGGCATCAATGATGATCTGCTTGGTATGCTGGCCTTTTTGCAATGCGCGCGCACCGTTTGAGCGCTTGCCCAGGCTGTCGGGCGTCAGTTCGTGGTGGGAAGGGTGGATGGCCATGGTGCTTAAATAGAACGATCGTGCTATTTTGCAACATTTACGATGCCAATGCTAGCTTGGCGTCAGTTTTAGGGGGGGTGATCTAGGGTTTTTGAGGGTAAACACCTAGAGCTGTTCCCGTTGGATGATCGTCCGCTAGACCACCAGAGGGTCTTCCTGCATGGCTTCAATCTGCTCTTGCAGCATTTGCACCTGACCCTGCCAGTAGTCGCTGGAGCCAAACCAGGGGAAGTGCATGGGAAAGGTGGGATCATCCCAACGCCGGGCCAGCCAGGCGCTGTAGTGCAACAGGCGCAAGGTGCGTAGCGGCTCAATCAAGGTGAGTTCACGCCGGTCAAAAGTCCGAAACTGCTCGTAGCCGTCCATGAGACACCCGAGTTGGCGTGTTTGCTGCTGACGGTCGCCGCTCAGCAGCATCCACAGGTCTTGTACCGCCGGCCCCATGCGGGCGTCGTCCAGGTCCACAAAATGCGGCCCTGGCTGGGCGCTGGCAGGTGACTCCAGCGGGGTCCACAAAATATTGCCTGGGTGGCAGTCGCCATGCAGGCGAATCAGTTGAATTTCATCGATTTGAGTGAAGTCGTCTTGGGCCGCATTGTTTGAGGCTGTCTGGCCACTTGCACCAGACAGGCAGGCATGGGTGGCAATCAAATCGAGCGCCTTTTGCGAGGCTTTGGCCCAGCTTGATTGCACGTCCAGCGGCACCTGGTCATGGGCCAGCAGCCATTCACGCGATGCGATGCCAAAGCTGGCCAGGTCCAGTGTGGGGCGATGCGCAAACGGTTTGACGGC
>PHCO01000368.1 GCA_002842265.1 Betaproteobacteria bacterium HGW-Betaproteobacteria-18
GCGTTGGGCAGGGTGAAACGGCCGTTGGCGGCGAGCTTTTGGTTGTAGTCCTCGAAGCCGGGGGTGACGCCATGCTGGCAGCGCTCGATGCGCTCGCGCAGGGCGGCGTAGTCGTCCGCCAGTTCCAGCCACGGCACCGCCGGGGCGCAGCCCAGCGCATGCGCCAGTTGCGCCACGATCGCCGGTTCACTGCGTTGATGTTCGGTGATCGGTGCCTGGATGCCGTGCGAGGCACGCACGTTGCTCATCGAATCCTCGGTGGAAATGCACTGCTCACCGCCCTGGCGCAGATCCTTGTCGGTGCGCCCGAGGGTGGGCAGCAGCAAGCCGACCCGGCCGGGATGGCAGTGGCTGCGGTTGAGTTTGGTAGCGATGTGCAGGGTGAACTGGCAGCGCTCCAGCGCTGCCTGCACGCGCGGCGCGTCGGGTGCGGCGACAGCAAAGTTGCCGCCCAGTGACAACAGCGCCTGCACCTTGCCGTCGAACAGACCCTCAAGCACGCCAGCGGCATCACGGCCGGCATCGCGGCACACCGTCAGGCCGGGAAAGGTGGTTTCCAGATTGTCCAGCCACGCTTTCGACACCGTGGAGGTGGCGCCCATGGTGCGGTCGCCCTGCACATTGGAATGGCCGCGTACCGGCACCACGCCGGCACCGGGGCGGCCGATATTGCCGCGCAGCAGGGCCAGGTTCACCACCTGCTGGATCGTTGCCACTGCGTCGGGATGATGGGTGAGGCCCATGCACCAGGTGATCATCGTTGCCGGTGCCGCAGCATAGCGGCGGGCGATGTCGCGCAGTTGCGCCTCATCGAGGCCCGAGCGCGTGGTCAGGTCATTCCATTCGCAAGCGTCGAGGTCGGCGAGCAGCGCGTCCAGGCCTTCGGTATGCGCGGCGATGAAGGCGTGATCGAACACCGTGCCTGGTGCCGCGCGTTCGCTTTCCAGCAGCGCTTTCATCACGCCTTTGAGCGCGGCCAGATCGCCGCCGATTTGTACTTGATAGATTTCATCGGCGACCGCGATGCCTTGATTGCGCAACAGCTCGCCCACGTTTTTCGGGTCGGAAAAATGACTGAAGCCACGCTCGCGCAGCGGGTTGATCGCCAGCACCGTGGCGCCGCGTTGTTTGGCGTCATACAGCGCCGCCATCATCCGTGGGTGATTGCTGGCCGGGTTCTGGCCGATGACGATGAACAGGTCGGCCTGCTCGAAGTCTTCCAGCGAGCAGGTGCCCTTGCCGATGCCGATGCTGTGCTTGAGTGCGTAACCCGATGGCTCGTGGCAGAAGTTGGAGGAGTCGGGCAAGTTGGGGCTGCCGTAAGCGCGCGCGGCCAGTTGCCACAAAAACGCGGCTTCGTTGCTGCTGCGGCCGGAGGCATAGAACGCAACGGATTCCGGCGCCAGCGCCGAGAGCTCGCGCACGGCCACGGCGTAGGCTTCATCCCAGTCAATTGCACGGAAGCTGCCGCTGGCCTTTTCGTATAGCACCGGCGTGGTCAGCCGGCCCTG
>PHCO01000088.1 GCA_002842265.1 Betaproteobacteria bacterium HGW-Betaproteobacteria-18
CCGCCGCAAAGGTGGCGTCGTAGGCGGTGAGCATGGTGATTTTTTCACCGCGCGCGTGCATTTCCAGCAGTCGCGGCAGGCTCACCGGCTTGCGCAGGGCGGGGTTGCTCATGGGAGGCAGGGTGCCGTAGGGCGAGGCGCTTTGAGTGGCAGGCTGGTTCATCGGGTGATCCCCCAAAAAATGTGGCGCGAGTCTAACGCAGACCCGGACGTTCGGATATCAGGCTTTCGGGCTCAGTGTGGTGGGCAGTGCCTGATCCAGCATCTGCGGGTAGTCACGGCTGAAATGCAGGCCGCGGCTCTCGTGGCGGGCCTGCGCGCTGCGCACGATCAGGTCGGCCACCTGCACCAGGTTGCGCAGTTCCAGCAGATCACGGGTGACGTGAAAGCGCGAATAAAACTCGTGGATTTCACCTTGCAGCATGGCCACGCGGTGGGCGGCGCGTTCCAGCCGTTTGTTGGTGCGCACGATGCCCACGTAGTCCCACATGAAGCGGCGTAGTTCGTCCCAGTTGTGCGAGATCACCACCATCTCGTCGGGGTCGCTGACCCGGCTTTCGTCCCAGGCGGGCAGGGACGGGGTGGCGCTGCGCGTGCTGTGCAGGATATCCTGGGCGGCCGCCTGGGCAAACACCATGCACTCCACCAGCGAGTTGCTGGCCAGTCGGTTGGCCCCGTGCAGGCCGCTGCAGGCGGTTTCACCAATGGCGTACAAACCGTCAATATCGGTGCGCCCCTGCAAGTCGGCCAGCACACCGCCACAGGTGTAGTGGGCTGCCGGCACCACCGGAATGGGTTGCTGGGAGATGTCGATGCCGAGTTCGAGGCAACGTGCGTAAATGTTGGGGAAGTGTTCTTTCAGGAAGCTCAAGGGCTGGTGCGAAATGTCCAGATAAACACAGTCAAAGCCACCTTTTTTCATCTCGAAGTCAATGGCACGCGCCACCACGTCACGCGGCGCCAGTTCCAGGCGCGCATCGTGCGCCGGCATGAAACGGGTGCCGTCGGGCAGCAGCAGTCGGCCGCCCTCGCCACGCACCGCTTCGCTGATCAAAAATGATTTGGCGTGCGGGTGGTACAGACAGGTTGGGTGAAACTGGATGAACTCCATGTTTTGCGCCCGGCAACCGGCGCGCCAGGCGGCGGCAATGCCGTCACCGGTGGCTGTGTCGGGGTTGGTGGTGTACAGGTACACCTTGCCGGCACCACCCGTGGCCAGAATGGTTTGTGGCGCTTCAAAGGTGAGCACCTGGTCGGTGGCGTCGTCCAGCGCATAAAGCCCCAGGCAACGCTTGCCCGGCAGACCCAGTTTGTCGCTGGTGATCAGGTCCACCAGCGTGTGTTGCTCGAACAACGTGATGTTGGGGTTCTTCTTGGCCGCATCAATCAGGGTGCGTTGCACGGCGGCGCCGGTGGCATCGGTCACGTGCACGATGCGCCGCGCGCTGTGGCCGCCTTCGCGGGTCAGGTGCAGGTGGCCGTCTTCTTCGGAAAACGGCACGCCCAGGGTTTGCAGCCAGGCGATGGCTTTGGGCGCGTTTTCCACCACACAGCGGGTAGCTGCCAGGTCACACAGACCCGCGCCGGCCACCAGCGTGTCGGCAATGTGGGCGTCAAAACTGTCGTCCTTGCTCCACACCGCTGCAATGCCGCCCTGGGCCCAACCGCTGGAGCCCTCGGACACAGCGCGTTTGGTGATCACGGCCACCCGTTTGGTGGGGGCCAGCAACAAAGCTGAGCTCAAGCCGGCCAGGCCACTGCCGACGATCAGGACGTCAAAGTGAAGGGTGGCTGGGGTGGGGGTAGTTTGGCGAGAGGGCATGAGAATTCCCGGTTGGGTTTAGGAGGAGGTGTAGGCCAGCCGCACGTAAACGGGGGCGAAGGCTTCGGCCTGGGTGATGTCGATCAGGGCTTCTTTGGCCAGTTCGAGCAGTGCGATGAAGGTGACCACCAGCACCGGCGCGCCTTTTTTCGGGTCAAACAGGGTTTCAAATTCAACAAATCGCTGGCCCTGCAATTTTTTCAGAACCAGGCTCATGTGCTCACGCACCGAGAGCTCTTCGCGGGTGATTTTGTGGTGTTGCACCAGCTTGGCGCGTTGCAGGATGGCCTGCCAGGCCTGCTGCAGGTCGCTCAAGGCTACCTCGGGAAAACGCGGTGTCAACGACTGCTCGATATAAACCTGGGCGCGCAGAAAATCGCGCCCAAACTGGGGCAACTCGTTGAGCTGGGCGGCAGCCAGTTTCATCTGCTCGTATTCCAGCAGGCGTCGTACCAGTTCGGCACGCGGGTCTTCGGCTTCCTGGCCGTCTGCCACGCGCTTGGGCGGCAGCAGCATGCGTGACTTGATCTCGATCAGCATCGCCGCCATCAGCAGGTATTCGGCGGCCAGCTCCAGGTTGCGGTGACGAATCTCCTCCACATAAGTCAGGTACTGGCGCGTCAGACCGGCCATGGGAATGTCCAGGATGTTGAAGTTTTGCTTGCGGATCAGGTACAGCAGCAAATCCAGCGGGCCTTCAAAGGCCTCCAGAAAAACCTCCAGTGCATCTGGCGGGATGTACAAATCC
The DNA here is from genome assembly GCA_002842265.1 of Betaproteobacteria bacterium HGW-Betaproteobacteria-18. Taxonomy (GTDB): domain Bacteria; phylum Pseudomonadota; class Gammaproteobacteria; order Burkholderiales; family Burkholderiaceae_C; genus Rhodoferax. Next base: position 2,571 of record PHCO01000088.1, read on the forward strand.
TGCGGCATGGCAAACAGCGGTTCGCCATAGAGTCGCGCTACGGCGACTTGATCGACCACCATGGGCATGCTGGCCAGGGTTTGGATGTTGCCAGCGTTTAGCGTGGCGGTGTCAACCATTGAGGAATTTGAATGCTATCTAAATAGCTGCCGGCCCTTGTTGGGAAAGGGCTACAGTTCAAAAACTACTTTTTGCCTTCGGTCCCATAGACGTAAGGCTGTTGTGGCACCTGGGCGGCAGTGTAGTTGCGCCAGGCCTCAATATCCACCGGTTTGTCCCACAGCAACTCGCGGCCCTGGCGTTGGCGCGCTTCGATGCCAGGGTCTTTGGCTCTGAGTTGGTCGATGAACTGGGTGACATCGGATTGGTAAAGGGGACGGTAAAAAATGTGCATGGCAGTAACCTCTTGCGGGCATTCTAACGGTGCGCGCCGGGGTCAGCGTTTCAGCACGTTAAGTCGGTGTAATATCCAAACCCTTCGCACTGCGCCGCCTGACCACGCCCATGACTTCTTTTAACCATCCCGCGACATGGGTCCATCTGGACTGGGTATTGGTTGTGGTGGTGGCCTGGTTGCTGATTGGCGTGCTGGGTGTGGTGGCGCTTCGGCGCTTCAGGCTGGTGGCCATTGTGCTGTTTCCCATTGGCGCGCTTTTTTCGGTACTGCTGCTGGGCGTGTCCGTGAGTGCGGTGTTCAGTGTCCCGGAAACTGCCATCCTGCCGCTGGGTCTGCCGCAGCTCCCCTTCCATTTACGCCTGGACAGTTTGTCGGCTTTCTTTTTGATGCTGATTGGTAGCGTGTCAGCCGGGGTGTCCACCTTCGCTGCCGGTTACTTTCGCCAGGGCGAAGGCACACCGCCGGGCCTGATCTGCCTGGAGTACCACGTGTTTCTGGCCAGCATTGCCATGGTGGTGATGGCTGACGATGCCTATGTGTTCATGGTGATGTGGGAAACCATGGCGTTCTCCTCGTTTTTTCTGGTGTTGGCCAACCACCGCATTCCTGAAATCCGCAACGCTGGCTACATCTACATGCTGGTGGCGCATATTGGTGCTTTGGGCATCCTGCTGTGCTTCGGTTTGTTGCAAGCCAATACCGGTGACTACACCTTTGCCAACATGCGCGCGCAGCACCTGACACCATTTTGGGGCTCGGTGGCGTTTGTGCTGGCGGTGTTTGGTTTTGGCGCCAAAGCAGGGCTGTTGCCGCTGCACGTCTGGCTGCCCGAGGCGCATCCGGCGGCGCCGTCACCGTTTTCAGCGTTGATGAGCGGCGTGATGCTCAAAATCGCGTTGTACGGCATTCTTCGCGTTGCTTTTGATTTGTTGCAAGAGCAGATCTGGTGGTGGGGTGTGTTGTTGATGGGGCTGGGCCTGGTGACGGCCTTGTTTGGCGTGGTGTTCTCGACCGTGCAGGTGGAGATGAAGCGCTTGCTGGCCTATTCTTCGATTGAAAACATCGGCCTGATCTGTGCCGGGTTTGGCTTGTCGCTGTTGTTTTTGGCTTATGACATGAAGGCTTTGTCGGCGCTGGCGCTCACCGCTGCCATGTACCACATGCTGGCGCATGCTTTTTTCAAAAGCCTGTTGTTTTGCAGCACAGGTGCCGTGATGCACGCCACCGGCGAGCGCAGTCTGGGCAAGCTCGGTGGTCTGATGCGCTACATGCCCTGGGTGGCCTGGCCCACCCTGATTGGCGCGCTGGCTTGCGCCGGTTTGCCACCGTTTGGCGGCTTTGTGGCCGAATGGTTGCTGCTGCAAAGTTTTCTGTTTACCACCGGCTTACCCAGCTCTTTCCTGGATATGCTGGTGCCGGTGATGGCCGCCTTGATTGCGCTGATTGCGGCGCTCTCAGGCTACACCATGGTCAAGTATTTTGGCGTGATTTTTCTGGGCCAGCCGCGCGAGGAAAGTTTGTCGCACGCACACGATGCCGGTCATTGGGAACGGCTGGGCATGATGTGGCTGGTGCTGGGCTGCGTGGTGTTGGGTTTGTTTCCCAACCAGATCATTGCCCTGATCGACCCGACCACCCAATTGCTGGTGGGTGCCGGTCTGGCGCACACGGTAGCGGACAGCGGCTGGCTGCTGGTGCCGGTGAGCGTTGAGCGCGCCAGCTACGCGCCAGCGATCTTTTTGCTGGGTGTGCTGGCCAGTTTTGGCCTGGCATATTTGCTGGTGCGCAAGCTCTACCACGGGCGCCTGCGCCGGGTGCCGCCGTGGGACTGCGGTTTTCCCTGGCAAACCGCCCGCATGCAAGACACTGCTGAAGGCTTTGGACAGCCGATCCGGCAGATTTTTGAGCCATTTTTTCGCATCAAGCGGCAGCTCCCGACCGCTTTTGATGCGCAACCAAACTACCAGGTCACACTGGAAGATCCATTGTGGTACTGGCTTTATTTGCCGGTCGCCAGGCTGGTTGAGCGGGTTTCCAGAATTGTCGGCTTGTTGCAGCAGGGCCGCATTTCGGTGTATCTGATGTACAGCTTTGTGACCCTGATCGTGGTCTTGTTGTTGGTGAAGCAATGAACTGGCTGGGTATTTTTTCGCAATTGATGGCCCTGGTGATGGCCCTGGTGCTGGCGCCCCTGCTCACGGGTTGGGTCAACCAATGGCGCGCCCGGCTGCAAAACAAGTCGGCACCAGGCTTGTTGCAACCGTACCGCATGCTGCACAAGTTGTTCAACAAAGAATCGGTGATGGCCGATCGCGCTACATCCTTGTATCGCACGGCACCGTATTTGGTTTTCAGTTGCATGCTGCTGGCTTGCGCCATCATTCCCACGCTCTCCACCAATTTGCCCCTGTCACCGGCGGCCGATGCTATCGCGCTGGTGGGCTTGTTTGCCCTGGCGCGGGTGTTCATTTCATTGGCGGCCATGGATGTGGGCACCGCTTTTGGCTCCCTGGGCGCACGCCGTGAAATGCTGGTGGGGTTTTTGGCAGAACCTGCCTTGCTGATGGTGATGTTTTGCGCCTCCATGATCACGCGCTCCACCTCGCTCACCACCATTGTGGAAACGCTGGGGCACCGGGAGCTTGCCATCTACCCCAGTCTGTTGTTGGCGGGCGTGGCTTTTACCATGGTGTCGCTGGCCGAGAACGCCCGGGTACCGGTGGACAACCCCGATACCCATCTGGAACTCACCATGATCCACGAGGCGCTTATTCTGGAGTATTCGGCGCGGCATCTGGCGCTGCTGGAATGGGCCGCGAGCCTGAAACTGTTTGCCTACTCCTGCGTTGGACTGGCACTGTTTTTCCCGTGGGGCGTGGCCGATGCCAATGCACCGCTGGCGTTGCTGCTGGCGCTGCCTGTGCTGATGGCCAAACTGGCCATTGGCGGGGTGTTGCTGGCCATCATCGAGACCCTGAGCGCCAAGATGCGAATATTCCGTGTGCCTGAGTTTCTGGGGACTGCGTTCCTGATTGCCGTGATTGGTTTGCTGGTCAATGTACTGTTGGGGGCGGGATGATTAAATTTGCGCCCCAATTGATCAATCTGTTTGCAACCCTGATCCTGCTGCTGTCGTTTGCCATGATTTCACAGCGACGTATTGTCTCGCTGATCAATCTGTTCATGATGCAGGGTGCGGCCCTGGTCGCGGCCTCGTTCCTGTTGGGTTACGCGACCAACCAGCCCGACTTGTATGTGTCGGGTGCGCTGACGCTGTTACTCAAGGTGATTTTCATACCCTGGATGCTGCACCGGATGATTCGCAAACTCAATGTGCGTTGGGACGTCGAGACGCTGCTCAATGTGCCCACCACCATGCTGGTGGGCATTGCGCTGGTGATTTTTTCGTTCAGTCTGGCATTACCGGTATCGCGACTGTCGAGTTCGCTCGCCGGTGGCTCGCTCGGCATTGCCTTGTCCTGTGTGCTGTTGTCTTTCCTGATGTTGATTACCCGCTCCAAGGCCGTGCCCCAGGTGATCGGTTTTTTGTCGATGGAAAACGGGTTGATTTTTGCCGCCACCGCGGTCACCAACGGCATGCCCATGATCGTTGAATTCGGCATTGCGCTCGACGTGCTGGTGGGGGTGCTGATTTTGGGTGTGTTCATGTTCCAGATTCGCGAGAAATTTGACACGCTGGATATTCATAACCTTGAAACGCTCAAGGAAGACTGAACATGAGCGCCTTGTTTTTTGTCCTGGGTATTCCTCTGTTGGGCGGTCTGACGCTGGCATTGATCGGCCACCGTGCCTATGCCCGCGACATCAATGTCGCGTTCAGTCTGCTGACTTTTCTGGCCTCGTGCGTGATCACTGCGCAGGTGATGGATCATGGCCCCCAGTTTGTCTGGGACAAGCAGTTTTACATCGACCCGTTGAACGTTTTTCTGGTCACGCTCACCGCCTTTGTGAGCTTGTCCACGGCTATTTTTTCGCGCCCCTACATGCGCGTTGAGCAAGACCACGGCAAGATGACGCCGCCGCGCATGCGCTTGTATCACAGCATGTACCAGTTGTTCAGCTTCACCATGCTGCTGGGCTTTACCACCAACAATCTGGGCATCATCTGGGTTGCCATGGAAGCCGCCACCCTGACCACCGTGCTGCTGGTCAGCGTCTATCGCACCACCGCCAGCCTGGAGGCCGCCTGGAAATATTTCATCTTGTGTGGCGTTGGCATTGCGCAGGCGCTATTTGGCACCATTTTGTTGTACATGGCCGCTGAAAAAGTGCTGGGCCCCGAGCATGCCACCCTGCTGTGGACCAGCCTCAACGACATCAAGGGCGAGCTTGACCCCACCATCATCGCGCTGGCCTTTGTGTTTTTGCTGATTGGTTACGGCACCAAGATTGGTTTGGTGCCGCTGCACAGCTGGTTGCCCGACGCGCATGCCGAAGGCCCGACACCGGTGTCCGCCGTGCTCTCGGGGCTGCTGCTCAATGTGGCCATGTATGCAGTACTGCGCTGCAAGGTGCTCACCGATGGTGCCTTGGGCACGCCCATGGCGGGCCAGCTCATGATGGGTTTTGGTCTGCTGTCGGTCACGGTGGCGGCGTTTTTCCTGTCACGGCAAAAAGACGTCAAGCGCATGTTTTCGTACTCGTCGATCGAGCACATGGGTTTGATCACCTTTGCCTTTGGCATGGGCGGGCCGGTGGCCAACTTTGCCGGCTTGCTGCACATGACGGTGCACTCGCTGGTCAAGTCTGCCATTTTCTTCACCGTTGGGCATGCCACGCAAAAAGCCGGCACGCAAATAATGAGCGAGATTCGCGGCCTGATCAAGGTGAACCCCACGGTCGGCTGGGGCTTGATGCTGGGCGTCATGGCCATTCTGGGTATGCCCCCGTTTGGTGTCTTTGCCAGCGAGTTTTTGATTTTGACCACGGCCATGCGTGAACAGCCTTGGGCGGCTCCCTTTTTGTTTTTGGCGCTCGGTGTGGCCTTTGCCTCCATTTTGATCCGGGTCCTGCCCATGGTGTTTGGCGACACCAGCCTGAAACCGCTGGCGCATCCGCCTGCTTTGATTCCAGTGTTTTTGCATCTGAGTCTGGCGCTGGTGTTGGGTTTGTACATTCCCCCTTATTTGAACGGCTGGTACGTGCAAGCGGCCGGCATGTTGGGAGGCTAAGGGCATGCAAATCCCTGGACTTGAGCTTGAATTTGACGCATTGCCGGCACCGGTGCCGATCTGGCACGCCCATGTGACTCCTGGGCAGTGGCAGACCGCCGCCACAGCGGTGCGTGACGAAGGTGGCCGTTTGCTGGCGCTGTGGGCCGGGCCAATAGGTCAGGACGGTGATGGCAACAGCATGGCGAAAGAGCCTGCCTGCATGTGTGCGGCTTATGTCACGCTCGAAGGCACATTCTGGTTGTCTTTGCCGCTGGCGCCGATGGCGCAACCAGGGCGTCAACTGGTTTATCCAGACCTTGCCAAGGTGTTTCCGGCGGCAGCGCGCATGCAGCGGGCCGCTGCTGATTTGTCAGGAGTGCATGCTCTGGGGGCCGAAGACACGCGCCCCTGGCTCAATCACGGCGCCTGGCCCGCAGACCATTTCCCGCTGCAACACCACCCTGACAAGTTGCCGCTGCTGGAAATCACCGAACTCATCAACTACCCGTTCGTGCGGGTCGAGGGCGACGGCGTGCATGAAATTGCCGTGGGGCCGGTGCACGCCGGCATCATTGAACCGGGGCATTTCCGCTTCAGCATCGTCGGAGAAAAAGTGTTGCGGCTGGAGCAGCGCCTGGGCTACACCCACAAAGGTACCGAGAAACGCATGACGCAGTTTCCACCCTTGCAAGCTGCGCGCCTGGCGGGCCGGGTGTCGGGCGACTCCACTGTGGCTTATGCCTGGGCCTATTGCATGGCGCTCGAATCAGCCAGCCAAACCACCATTCCGGTGCGCGCCGCCTGGCTGCGTGCGCTCATGCTGGAGCGTGAGCGCATCGCCAACCATCTGGGTGATCTGGGTGCGTTGGGCAACGACGCCGCGTTTGCCTTTGGTCTGGCACAGTTTTCCCGGTTGCGTGAAGACTGGCTGCGTGGTTCAAAGGATGTCTTTGGGCACCGTCTGATGATGGACTGCATCGTACCTGGCGGTGTTCAAGGCGACATCGATCGCGCTCAAAAAGACCTGCTGGTTCACCTGTGCGACGCCGTTGAAAAAGAAGTGCGCACCCTGTTTAAAATTTACGAGGCCCACTCCGGCTTGCAAGACCGCTTCATGACCACTGGGCGCGTCACGCCGGCGCTGGCCTCACGTTTGGGCATGACGGGTCTGGCCGGGCGCGCCAGCAGCCAGGCCTGGGACCTGCGCTGTGACCATCCCTGGGTGCCTTACAGCAAGATCGAGGTGGCCATGGCCACCCACCATAACGGTGATGTGGCGGCACGGGTAGAGGTGCGTTTTGACGAGATATTTGAATCGATGCGACTGATCCGGCACATGCTGGATGAGATGCCGGTCGGTGACGTGGTGTGTCCGGTGCTTTTGCCGCAAGAGGCAAGCCGTGGCGCCGGCTGGGTGGAGGGTTGGCGCGGGGAACTGTTTGTAGCGCTGGAAATCGCTGGGGCCGATCAAGCCAACCGCATCCGGCGCTGCCACTTGCACGACCCTTCCTGGCAAAATTGGCCGGTGCTGGAGCACGCCATCATGGGCAACATCGTGCCCGACTTCCCGCTCATCAACAAGTCGTTCAACTTGAGTTACTCGGGGCAAGATCTATGATCTGGAAAATTGTTCAGCAGATCGCCAAAACGGGTATTCGCACCGAGCCTGCTCCCGACATTGGTGAGACCGAAGCCGCGCAAGCCGCGCGCATTCAGCATGAGTTGCTTGAGATTCTGGGCCAGGCCTTGACCATCCGCGAGGTCGATGCGGGTTCCTGCAACGGCTGCGAGCTTGAAATCAATGCTTTGGGCAACCCCTACTACAACCTGCAAGGCCTGGGCATCAAGTTTGTCGCGAGCCCGCGCCATGCCGACCTGCTGCTGGTCACCGGACCGGTGGCAAACAACATGGAAACCGCATTGAGGCGCACTTATGAGGCCACGCCTGGACCCAAACTGGTGGTGGCGGTGGGCGACTGCGCCTGTGACGGCGGCATCTTTGGCGAGAGTTACGCCACCTGCGGCCGCGTCGCCAACGTGATCCCGGTCGATGAAGTCATTCCCGGCTGCCCGCCGCCGCCGCTGGACATCTTGCGCGGTATTTTGAAGGCCGTGCGCAGGCGCGTGCAAGCGGGCGGTTGAGCCACTTATCTGGCTTCGGCAGTCCCTTGTTCAATGCACCCGCATGCCAGGCAGGGCACCGGCAAAAGGCTCCAGCACGTAGATGCCGGGTTGCGCTTTTTCGTCGGCGTGGCTGGCGGCCAGCACCATGCCCTCGCTGATGCCGAACTTCATCTTGCGCGGCGCCAGATTGGCGACCAGCACGGTGAGCTTGCCGACCAGTTGTTCGGGTTGGTAGCAACTGGCAATGCCTGAGAACACGTTGCGGGTTTTGGGCTGGCCGGCATCGTCCAGTTCACCCACGTCCAGCGTGAGTTGCAGCAGCTTGGTCGAGCCTGCCACCGCCTGGCAGTTGACGATTTTGGCAATGCGCAAGTCGATCTTGGCAAAGTCGTCGATGCTGATGGTGGGCGCAATGGCCTCGCCGCCCGGTTCGGTGGAGACACTGGCTTCTTGCGTGGGTTCGACGGGTTCAGGTGCCTCAAACAAGGCGTCGAGTTGTTTGACATCGACACGCTGCATCAGGTGCTGGTAGGTGCCAATCACGTGGCCTGCGTTCATGGGCTGGCTGACGTTGGCAAAGCTCAGCGGCTCGATCTTCAGGAAAGCCTCCACTTGCGCCGCCAGTGCCGGCAGCACGGGTTTGAGGTAGCAGGTCAGAACGCGGAAGGCCTTGATGCAGACGGTGCACACGTCTTGCAGACGAGTGGCTTGGTCGGGTTTTTTGGCCAGCTCCCAGGGTTTGTTGGCGTCCACATAGGCATTCACCTTGTCGGCCAGCAGCATGGTTTCACGCAAGGCTTTGGCGAATTCCCGGGTGTCATACAAAGCTTCGATGGCGCTGGCTTCACCGCGCAACTGGTGCAATAGCGCGGCGCCGTCTTCCGACACCTCGCCTAGCTTGCCGTCAAAGCGCTTGGAGATGAACCCGGCCGCGCGCGAGGCGATGTTGATGTACTTGCCGATCAAATCGCTGTTGACGCGCGCCATGAAGTCGTCGGCATTGAAGTCGATGTCTTCGTTGCGCGCGCTCAGTTTGGCTGCCAGGTAGTAGCGCAGCCACTCGGGGTTCATGCCCAGGCTCAGGTACTTGAGTGGGTCCAGGCCGGTGCCGCGGCTCTTGCTCATCTTCTCGCCGTTGTTCACGGTCAGGAAGCCGTGCACAAAGATGTTGTCAGGCGTCTTGCGGCCGCTGAAGTGCAGCGTGGCGGGCCAGAACAGCGTGTGAAAGGTGACGATGTCTTTGCCAATGAAGTGGTATTGCTCCAGCTCGGGGTTGACCATGTAGGCGTCGTAATCCAAGCCGCGCTTGGTCAGCAGGTTTTTCAGCGATGCCAGGTAACCAATGGGCGCGTCCAGCCAGACGTAAAAGTACTTGCCCGGCGCGTCCGGGATTTCGATGCCGAAGTAGGGTGCATCGCGGCTGATGTCCCAGTCGCCCAGGCCCTCGCTTTTGGAGCCATCGGGGTTGGTGCGCACGGTGAACCATTCCTTGATCTTGTTGGCCACCTCGGGCTGCAGCTTGCCGTCTTGCGTCCATTGCTCCAGGAACGCCACGCAGCGCGGGTCCGACAGCTTGAAGAAAAAATGTTCCGAGCTTTTCAGTTCGGGCCTGGCCCCCGACAGGGCTGAATACGGGTTGATCAGGTCGGTGGGCGCATAGACCGCGCCGCAGTGCTCGCAGTTGTCGCCGTACTGGTCCTTGGCGTGGCACTTGGGGCACTCGCCCTTGATGAAGCGATCCGGCAGGAACATGTTTTTCTCGGGGTCGAAAAACTGCTCGATGGTGCGGGTCTCGATCAGCGAGCCGTCCTTGTTGTCGCGCAGGTCACGGTAAATCTGGCGCGCCAGTTCGTGGTTTTCCGGGGCATCGGTGCTGTGCCAGTTGTCAAAGCTGATGTGAAAACCGTCCAGATAGGGCTTGCGACCGGCCGCGATGTTGGCCACAAACTGCTGCGGCGTGATCCCGGCTTTTTCTGCCGCGATCATGATCGGCGCGCCATGGGTGT
>PHCO01000369.1 GCA_002842265.1 Betaproteobacteria bacterium HGW-Betaproteobacteria-18
ACATGCACATCCACATCGCAATCAACAAAATCCATCCAGACCGCCTGACGATGCACGAGCCGTTTCAGGCGTATCGGACGTTGGGCGAATTGTCTGCGCTGCTGGAAATTGAGCACGGATTGCAGCGCGTCAATCATGAAGCGCGGCGGTCACTGTCGGAAAGCCGTGCAACCGACATGGAGCGCCATACCGGTACAGAGAGCCTGGTCGGCTGGATCAAGCGCGAATGTATTGATGCAATCCACTCGGCCAATAGCTGGCCAGCGCTGCATCGCGTGATGAGTGATAACGGATTGTCGTTACACGCCCGCGCTAACGGCTTGATCGTCGTAGCCGAGGACGGTACGACGATCAAAGCGTCCACTATGGATCGAGCGTTGTCGAAGCCACGGCTCGAAGCGCGGCTAGGCCGTTTCGTCCCGTCGGATGAAGCGCCACGCTCGGCAGATCGGCAGTACGAGAAGCTTCCACTGCGCACTCGCGTAAATACCGTTGAGTTGCACGCCAGATACAAGGCCGAACGCGCTGCGGCTGACAGGGCTCGCGCCGATGCGCTCCGGGTCGTTCGCTATCGAAAGGGCCGCTTAGTAGACGCTATCAAGCGTCGCAACCGCATCCGTCGGGCGGCGATCAAGGTGACAGGTTCAGATGCAATTACAAAAAAATTGCTCTATGCACAAGCGCATAAAGCAATGCGTGACTCACTGCTTGCTGTCCACGCACAGAGCCAGCTTGATCGCAATTCAGCCGCTGAGACCTATCGACGGCGCACGTGGGCGGACTGGCTCAAGCACCAAGCACTGCACGGCGACACCGACGCGCTCACCGCGTTACGGGCACGCGAGGCAGCCCAAGGGCTTAAAGGGAACACGCTTGCCGGCGACGGCCGGCCGAAACCAGGCTACGCCGCAGCGGTTGATGGCATCACGAAAACGGGCACCATCATCTTCCGAGCTGGCGCTAGCGCTGTACGTGATGACGGCGACAAGCTGCAACTTTCTCGGGCGGCTGATCGGAGCGCTTACGACGCGGCATTGCGGCTGGCGATGGCGCGCTACGGCAGCCGCATTCGTGTGAACGGCTCCGCAACTTTTCAAGCACGTATTGTCGAGGCAGCAGCAGCGGCCAGACTTCCAATCACGTTCACAAACCCGGCGCTGGAACGTCAGCGTCAGGCCCTTACCACCCAGGAGGCTACAAATGACGCAGGACGACTTGAGCGACGCAGACATCGAGGCAGCATTAGCAGCACTGGAACAAGAACAGCAACAAGAGCCGGAGGCTATGGGCGAAGCATTGAGCGGAGCAAGCCCGCAAAGCCCGACATTGGTCGCGTTGGTCGACGCCCGCCGCCCACAAGCCAGCACCGTCTGCGAACGATGTCCCAACTCGATATGGTTCGCATCACCAACGGAAGTGAAGTGTTATTGCCGAGCAATGTTCCTGGTCACGTGGAGTTCACGGGAACCCAATCAGATAACCCATTGCGACGGGGAGT
>PHCO01000089.1 GCA_002842265.1 Betaproteobacteria bacterium HGW-Betaproteobacteria-18
GAGTCGCCGGCGGCAGCGGGCATTGGCCCCAAAATCTCGGTCTCGCCCAGCGTCGTGACAGGCAGGTGCGCGGTCTCAAATGGGCGATCGCTCCAGTAAGGTGGCCCGGCTGCGGCCTGCCCCGGCACCACGCGTTGCAGGCGACCCTCTGCATCAAAAAAAAGAATGCCGTAAAGGTCGGGTAAATCGGACTCGATTTGCAGCAAGGCGGTGACCTCGGAGCTGGGTTGGCTTTTCTTTTGACTGGAATAGTCATCAATACCCGGGTAGTTGGCGAGTGTTTCGATTTGATAACGGCGCGCCTCGACATAGGCACCCAACCGATTGGCTGTGGCCGTCAGGTGCGTGGAAATTTTCTCGCCCAACAATTGTTCCAGCGCATTGCCGGTGAAGTGGTCATAGAGCAACCCAATCGACAGCACCGGCAGCGTGGAAGCGATCACAGACAGAACCAGGTAGCGTCGAACAATACTCTTTTCGATAATCATGGGAATGGCTGGATGGGACTCGAATGTATGCGCGCACTTTATCCCAATTGATCTTGCCTCCATGGTTCCGGCTCGATGAAGTATGAACCGTTCGCCCTGAACTTGGCCCGAACGGAGCGTAAAACATCATCGGGCCGAATCTATAAGCTATTTGGATGAGACCCGCCAGGCGTGCACGGGTCTCATAGTCGCTTGCCAAAGTTGGCGCGTTGCTTAAGCTTGACGCTCAAAAATGGCGGCAATGCCCTGGCCGCCACCAATGCACATGGTCACCAGCGCATAACGCCCGCCAATGCGTTCCAGCTCATACAAAGCCTTGACGGTGATCAGCGCACCGGTGGCACCAATCGGGTGACCCAGCGAGATACCCGAGCCATTGGGGTTGACCTTGGCCGGGTCCAGGCCGAGGTCGCGGCTGACGGCGCAGGCCTGGGCCGCAAAGGCTTCATTGGCTTCAATGACGTCCAGGTCAGCCACCGTCAGGCCGGCTTTTTTGAGAGCCATTTGCGTGGCAGGCACCGGGCCAATGCCCATGTATTTCGGGTCCACGCCGGCGTGGGCGTAGGCCACCAGGCGTGCCAGCGGTTTCAGACCACGCGCTTTGGCAGTGCCCGCTTCCATCAGCACCACGGCGGCAGCGGCGTCGTTGATGCCCGAGGCGTTGCCAGCGGTGACGGTGCCGTTTTCTTTCTGGAAGGCAGGCTTGAGTTTGGCCAGATCCGCCAGCGTGCAGTTGGGGCGGTAGTGCTCGTCGGTGTCAAACACCACGTCGCCCTTGCGGCTCTTCAGGGTGACGGGCATGATCTGACTCTTGAAGTAACCGGCTTCAATGGCGCGCTGGGCACGGTTGTGGCTTTCCACGGCCAGAGCGTCCTGGTCGGCGCGGGTGATGCCCCATTTTGCGGCGATGTTTTCCGCGGTGACGCCCATGTGGACAGTATGGAACGGGTCGTGCAAGGCACCCACGACCATATCGACCATCTTGGTGTCACCCATGCGCGCACCCCAGCGCATGTTCAGGCTGGCGTAGGGCGCGCGGCTCATGGCCTCGGCTCCGCCGCCGATGGCGATGTCGCAATCGCCCAGCAAGATGCTCTGGCTGGCCGACACAATGGCTTGCAGGCCGGAGCCGCACAGGCGGTTGACGTTGTAGGCCGGCACCCCTTCGGCGCAGCCGCCGTTGATGGCTGCCACGCGCGACAAATACATATCTTTGGGCTCGGTGTTGACCACATGGCCAAACACCACATGACCCACCTCGTCACCCTTGACCTCGGCACGCGCCAACACCTCGCGCACGATCTGGCCGGCCAGTTCAGTTGGGGCAATGTCTTTCAGGCTGCCGCCATAGGTGCCAATAGCAGAACGGGCACCACTCACAATCACAACTTCACGGGTCATCTCTGGTCTCCTCGGGGTTAATAAATAATTACAGGCGCATCTTAGCGTTGATTACTGACAGAACACCGACGCTGTCAGAGACCACAATCAGGATCAGGTTGAAGCCGTACCACGCACATCGGCCACCGCTTGCTGGCCGAAGTCGGGCCGGGCCAGCCACGCCAGAACGCGCTGGGCGGCAACGCTTGCCGAGGCCAGTTGGCCTGCTGACTTGAGTTGCGCAAAGGCCGCCTGATCGGGGAAACTGGCCGCATCGGCGCTGCGCAGTTGCAACTGCATGTCGGTGTTGATCACGCCGGGCGCCAGCGAGCAGACCCTGGCGCCGTTGGGTTGGGGCGCTTCGTCGAGCGCCAGGCAGCGGCTGAAATGGTCCATGCCTGCCTTGGCGGCGCAGTAAGCGGCCTGTGATGCCATGGGGCGACGGCCCAGGCCAGAGGAAATATTGAGCACCTTGCGCGGCACCGTCATGGTTTCGGTGGCACCTAAAAAGGCCGCGGTGAGCAACAGCGGGGCTTCCAGTCCGACGCGCAGCGCCAGGGCCAGTTCTGCCGGGTCGGATGCACGTAAAGGCACAAGGGCCGGGATCACGCCGGCGTTGTTGATCAGGGTGACGCTTTTGAGCTGCTTGGCGTCCAGGCTGCGCAGCCAGAGTTTGAGGCGGCTCGCGGCTTGCTCGGTCGCGGACAAGTCCAGAGCCCATTGTTCCAGCAAGCAAGCTCGTTGCGCTGCGCTGGATGTCAGTGCCGGATTGACATGGCGCGAAATGCACAGCAGGCGGTTTTCTTGCGTCAGCAATTGCTCGGCCATGGCCAGGCCCATGCCGCGCGAGGCGCCGGTGAGGATGTAAAGATGGGTTGTCATGTTTCGGTAGTTCCGTTGATGGTTGTCAAATTTTCCCTGATCCGGGCGACTATCATCAAACTCAACCACAGTGGTTGCATGACAAGGAGAAAAAAATGCAAGTTCAAATTCACACCGATCATCACATTGAAGGCACCGAGGCCATGAACCAATGGGTCAGCAGTTCTGTCAAGGAGGCGCTGGCGCGTTTCAGTGGCCAGATCAGCCGCGTCGAAGTGCACTTGAGCGATGAAAACGGCGGCAAAAAGACCAGCCCGGAGAACAAGCAATGCATGCTTGAAGCCAGGCTGCAAGGGCACCCGCCGCTGGTCGTCAAACACCATGCCGCCAACCTGAACCAGGCACTCGATGGCGCTGCTGACAAGCTGGTGCGCCTGATCGACAACACCCTGGGCCGCACGGCGCGTGTTTGAGTCTTAAAACGGCGGATCGCTCGAAAACACCATCGCTTGCAGACTGACGGGGTGCGTCAGTTCGAGCCGGGTGGCGTGAAGCAACAAGCGATCAGCTTTGGCAAGACTGGTGGGGGTTCCGTACAAAGCGTCACCCAGGATGGGATGTTGCAAAGCCTGCAAATGCACGCGCAATTGGTGCGATCGGCCGGTGACCGGCTCAAGTTCAACGCGTGTCGTGTGCTCAGCGAGGTTTTGGCTGAGCACACGCCAGCAGGTGATGCTGGGTTTGCCCTGCGGGTCGATGATGCGCCTGGGCCGGTTCGGCCAGTCTGGCAGGATGGGCAAATCAATCGCTCCCCAGTCATCCGTGGCTGGTTCCAGCAAACCATCCACCACTGCCACGTAACGCTTGTGCACCTTCCGACTGGCAAAGGCATCGTTCAAAGCGCGCTGGGCGCTTGCACCGCGCGCCATCACCAGCAGGCCCGAGGTTGCCATGTCGAGCCGGTGCACCACCAGCGCATCGGCATAGCGCTGTTGCACCCGGCGGCTCAGGCAGTCCTGCTTATCTTCGCCCTTGCCGGGCACGCACAGCAGGTCGGCTGGTTTTTCCAGCACCAGCAGTGCTTCGTCCACATAGAGGACGGTTAACTCGCATGGCAGCGAAGCCACCCCGAGATATGAGAGAACATCATCATTGCGAGTTGCGCATCGACGTGGCAATCCATGCAGTTTGGAATCATGGATTGCTTCGCTGCGTTCGCAATGACGAAGTTCTTTCACGTTAATCGCCAGAGCGACACAGTCAATTAGCGAACGGCGTTTTTCAGCTTGCCGCGCACGGGCACGACGGTGGTGACGGTCGGTCGCACCGCATCGGCCGACACCGGCTTGGGCGGCGAGGTGTCTTTTTTGGGTTTCTTGACCATTTTGTTGCTTTGCTGACCTTTTGCCATGATGAACTCCTGTGTTGGATGATTGTGTGTTGAGAAGGTTTGGGCTGACGCATTATCGGCTGGCTCGGCCTTGAGCGCCCCATCAGCCTGGTTTAAGTGCGTTGAGTTTGCGGTACAAAGAGCGTTCACTGATTCCCAGTTGAGCGGCCAGTTCAGCCCGGCGGCCAGTGTGCTGCCGGGCCATCTGCTGGAGTGCTGCTGAAGCGATTGATTTCAAGGTTGCGGGTGACGCTGCCGGTGCGCTGGGGGCCGTAGCGTTTGCGGCCGACGCCAAAGCCGCATCAGGCGGTGGCAAAGTGTCTGTCGTTGGCATTGCATCGAGACGACCCGATTGCAGTGCCTGCACGACGTGACTGGCCGCCAGCGTGTCGCCATCGCACAGCAGGGCTGAGCGCTCCAGCAGGTTGCGCAGTTCGCGCACGTTACCTGGGTAGTTTTGCGCTTGCAGCACCATTAGCGCGGTGTCGCTTAATGCCAGTTTGCGCTGCGGGGCCACGCGCGCCAGCAGGGCGGTGGACAGCAGGGCAATGTCGTCACGGCGCTCGCGCAGAGCGGGCAGACGAATCGGGAAGGTGCTCAGGCGGTAATACAGGTCTTCACGAAAGAGCCTTTTTGCCACCATCTGTTCCAGATCACGGTGCGTGGCTGACACCACCCGGATGTCAGCGTGGCGCTGCTCGGTGCTGCCCACACGCCGGTACGTGCCGGTTTCCAGCAGGCGCAGCAACTTGACCTGCATGCTCAAAGGAATGTCGCCCACTTCATCCAGAAACAGCGTGCCACCACTGGCTGCCTCCACCAGACCGCCTCGCGCGGTATTGGCGCCGGTAAAGGCGCCACGCTCGTGGCCAAACAGTTCAGACTCGAACAGGTTCTCAGGCAGGCTGGCGCAGTCCACTGCGACCAGCGCACGGCTGGCGCGGCTGCTGGCCTCATGCACGGCGCGCGCTACCAGTTCTTTGCCGGTGCCGGATTCGCCCAGCAGCAGTACCGTGGCCTGGGATGGCGCCACCCGCGCCACCAGGCTGAGCATGTGCACAAAAGCCGGGCTACGGCCAATCAGCCCCTGTGCGCTGGCTTGCCCTTGCGCTACCCGCAGGGGCTCCATTTTTTCCACATAAAAGGCTTGCTGGCCATTGGCGTCGAGCAGCGGTGCGAGCTCGATGTTGACGTATTCCTCGCCTTTGGCGGTGTGGTGCAGGTGCAGCACACGTTCGCGTTGGCCCGATTCGCGTGAACGCGCCAACGGACAGGATTCACCGGCCTGATCGCACGGCATGCTGAAGTGGTGCGACACCTCGTAGCAGGTGCGCCCCACCACGCTATGCTGTGGGCTGAACTGGCGCCGGTAGGCCGCGTTGGCTGCCAGGATGCGGTATTGGGTGTCAAACAGGATATGTGGCTCGGGCAAGCCTTCAATGAATGACATGAGTTCGGGCAGGGGCTTCATGGGTGACTCTTTCTACAGTTTTGGCAGTTGCATATGTCAAAAATGACGTAGATATGCCAATTATGGCAGTTAATCTGGTGCTGCGTGGGGCGTTCAGAATCTGTAAAAACCGCCAAGTGCTTGTTTCTTATAAAGTTTGCCACTTGGACACAGCTGGCACGTTTCTTGGAATGGTTTCAGGGTGTGTCCCGGAAGTGCTTGTGGCCAGGATAACCGGGCCACAGACCACCTCAAACCTTGGAAAAAACGTGTACTTCCGTATTCTGAACAACGATGCCAGCGGGGAGATGACCTATTTGCTCGCCGACCAGGATGCCCGCGAAGCGGTGCTGATCGACCCCCACGGACGGGACTTGCCTTTGCTTTTGGCGCTGCTGGCCGAGCGTGAATTGCACTTGTGCTGGGTCTTGCGCACCCATCACCACGATGCCCTGCTACCAGATGAGCCTGATCAACTGGCACAGTTGGGTGCCCCTGTGGTGCAAGGTGATGCGCTGGCAGCGCTGCAATTGGCCGATGGTGCTGCGCTGCCTTTTGGTGATGAACTGGTGCGTATCCTGGCCACCCCTGGCCACACCCCCCATTGTCTGAGTTTTGGCTGGCGTGACCGGCTGTTTTGCGGTGGTTTGCTGGCGCTGGCAGCCTGCCCGCACCAGCCCCGTCCGGCTGAACCTGAGGCGCTGTGGGACAGCGTGACCCAGCGTGTCTTTACCTTGCCCGATGAAACCCTGTTGTTTGCCGGCCATGAGCAGCGTGCCCGCGCCGTCAGCACCGCGCTGGAGCAGCGCCGCTGGCACCCGTTTTTTGCGGGCCTCACGCGTGACGAATTCCTGGCGCAGATGGCGGCGCTGCCTGAAAACAAGTGACCTGTATTGAACTTCCGAGGAACCTCCCATGACCACTGAAAACAAAGAACCCAAAAAGGTGATCCCCATCGCCGTGGCGGAGCCCGACGAGGAGTTGGTGTCGCTCTATGCGGCCCACCAAAAAATATACCCGCGCAGTGTGTCGGGCGTGTTTTCGCAGTGGCGCTGGATCATGGTGTGGGTGACACAAATTATTTTTTATGGCCTGCCTTGGATCGAGTGGGGTCAGCGTCAGGCGGTGTTGTTTGACTTGAGTGTGCGCCGCTTCTATATTTTTGACCTGGTGCTGTACCCGCAAGATTTCATTTACCTCACCGGTTTGTTGATTATTTCGGCCTTGTCCCTGTTCTTGTTTACAGCGGTGGCGGGGCGATTGTGGTGTGGTTATGCCTGTCCGCAAACGGTTTACACCGAAATTTTTCTCTGGATTGAGAAACTGATGGAAGGCGACCGGTCAGCCCGCCTGCGCCGCGACGAAGGCCCCATGACGGCAGAGAAGATGGCGCGCAAGTCGGGCAAACATGCGCTGTGGATTGTGTTTGCGTTCTGGACCGGTTTCACGTTCGTGGGCTACTTTGTGCCAATGCGTGAGATGGCCGGGGCATTTTTGGGCGGCCAACTGGCAGCCTGGGAATTTTTCTGGGTCTTCTTTTATGGCTTTGCCACTTACGGCAACGCCGGTTTCATGCGTGAGCAGGTCTGCAAACACATGTGCCCCTATGCGCGCTTTCAAAGCGCCATGTTCGACAAGGACACGCTGATCGTGACCTATGACGCCGAGCGCGGTGAACCGCGCGGTGCGCGCTCTAAAAAAGCAGATATCACCACTTTGAATCTGGGCGCTTGTGTGGACTGCAGCTTGTGTGTGCAAGTGTGCCCGACCGGCATCGACATCCGCAATGGTTTGCAATACGAATGTATTGGCTGCGGAGCCTGTGCCGACGTGTGTGACACCGTGATGGACAAGGTGGGCTACCCGCGTGGCCTGGTCAAGTACTCGACCGAAAACGCCATGAACAACCACTGGACCAAAGTTCAGACGGTGCGCCGTGTGCTGCGGCCCCGGGTACTGGTTTACACCTCGATATTGCTGGCGATTGTGGTGGCGATTTTTGTCAGCCTGGCAACGCGCACGCCGTTCAAGGCCGACGTGGTGCGGGATCGCGGCGTGATGGCGCGCGTGGTCGAGGCCGGCAAGGTGGAGAACGTTTATCGCATTCAGGTCATGAATGCGACGGAAGCCCCGCAGCGCTACAAAATTTCGGTGGAAGGCCTGCCTGACATCAAAATCATGTCCGAAGACACCATCAGCATTGCGTCCACCGAGGCCCGTTGGGTGGCGGTGCGGGTACAGGTGCCGCCAGAGGCCGACAAGCCCGGTTCGCATGAAATTCACTTCATCATCGAGTCCCTGGACAGCCCGGGCCGCTTGCGCGAAGAGTCCAAGTTCATCATTCCGTCGTAAACCTGCGTTGTTGGCAGTTTGAGTGCCGGGCAGCAAGCCGAAGACCTGGCTGGTGCTCCTTAAGCCAGGTAAAACCAGCCAGCGGTGGCGACCATCCCCAGCGCCAGGTGGATAAAGCTCCAGCGCAAAAAGTGATTGCGCAGGGCCTGGGGCGACAGGGCCGAGATTAAAAACAGCCGCCCGTCCTGGGGTGCCCGCATCAGGTGCACGCCCGGCTGCTGGCGGATGTCACGGTGCTGGTGCTCGACCGTTTGGGTTGCCAACTGTCGGGCCAGTTCCCACTCCTGCAGGTCCACGGTGCCATTGCGGTCCAGGTCAAAGCGCTGGTGCAGACCGGCACGGTCCTGTTTCCAGCTGGCCAGCAACGTGCCCACGTCTTCGCGCACGCTCAAAGCGGTACTGGCGCCGCCAAGGGTCGAAAAGTCGCCGAGTACATAAATCGTGTTGCCGCCAAACAGTAGTTCTTCCACCAGCTTGTCATTGCCAGGGTAGCTGGTGCGCACTTGCGGGCTCACCACCTCGGCATGGTCGGGATCGACGGTGCACACGCCTGTCGGGTCGCTGATGTCAAACGTGCTGCTGCTGACGTCGCTGTCAATTTGGCGCCATTCCCGCTTGGCGTTGTCTTTGGAATACAGCGTGTAGCGGTACCAAATGCAGGGGATGCCGCCCAGCGGGGTGTAAACCAGGTGGTCTTGGTCCACACTGGCGCGGCCCGTGAGTTCGACATAGCCTTGTGCGGCTGAGGCAATGCGCGACGTGGCCACCTCGGCAATGGCACGGGCGCGGTGCAGGCTACCCAGCCAGGCCATAGCGGCCAGTAGTGCGGCGCCCGCCAGACACCAGCGTGCCTGCGGCCCCGGACCCAACTGCACCGTTGCTGCAAACAAGACCAGATACAGGCCGCTGACCAGTCCGGTCAGGTTCAGTCCCAGGTACTGTAAGCCGCGCAAACCGCGCACCAACATGGCATCAAGCCTTGAAACGCTGACCGATATCGATGTCTTCAAGCTCCGTCGCAACAAATTTCAACAGCTCAAACGCCTTGAAGTTAAACATGCGCGCCAGCAGGACACCCGGGAACTGCTCAATTGCCACATTGTTGATGTTGACGCTTTCGTTGTAAAACTCGCGCCGGTCAGCAATGGCGTTTTCCAGCCCGCTGATACGCGACTGCAGGTGCAAAAACTGTTCGTTGGCTTTGAGCTCGGGGTACGACTCAGCCAGTGCAAACAACTGCCCCAGCCCGCTGCGCAAGGCGCCTTCGGCCAGGCCCAGCGCGCCCATGTCATGCGATTGACGGGCCTCTGACACCCGGGAGCGGGCCTGGATCACCTTTTCCAGCGTGCTTTGCTCGTATTGCATGTACTGCTTGCAGGTATCGACCAGCTTGGGCAGTTCTTCGTGGCGCTGCTTGAGCAGCACATCGATGTTGGCCCATGCTTTTGACACCGCGTTCTTGACATTCACCAGGCTGTTGTACAGCGTGATGGCATACACCACGACCACCGCCAGCACAATCCAGAAAATAGCACCCATGAACTGCTCCTTGTTGTTAAGCCAGGATTGTCCTACAGGGACGAATTGTCACGTGAATGACGGCTGCACAGGCGGCGTTGACATCCTAAAATTCGAGTCTAATTGGGCACCATGATGAAAATTCTTATTTGTAACGACGACGGCTTTCAGGCACCCGGCATTGTGGCGCTTTACGAAGCACTCAAGGATGTGGCCACGGTCGAGGTGGTGGCGCCTGAGCACAACAACAGCGCCAAGTCCAACGCGCTCACCTTGCACACCCCCCTGTACGTGCAGCGCGTCGCCAATGGCTTCAGGTATGTGAACGGCACCCCGGCCGATTGTGTGCACATCGCCTTGACGGGTTTGCTGGACTACCGCCCCGACCTGGTGGTGGCAGGCATCAACAACGGCGCCAACATGGGTGATGACACCATTTACTCGGGTACTGTGGGCGCTGCCATGGAAGGCTATCTGTTTGGCATACCGGCCATTGCGTTTTCACAAGTTGAACGGGATTGGCACAATCTGGATGCAGCGGCCAGCAGAGCGCGCGACCTGGTGTTGCAGATGTGGCGGCAAAACCTGATTGGCAACACGCCCTGGCTGCTCAATGTCAATATTCCCAATTTGCCGCTGAACGAGTTGGGCCACGTGAAGCTGTGTCGTCTGGGTCGGCGCCATTCCGCTGAAAAGGTCATCACGCAGAAAAACCCGCGTGGCGAAACCATGTACTGGATTGGCGCTGCGGGCCAGGCCAAGGATGAAGCCGATGGCACCGATTTTTATGCAACGGCGCAAGGCCATATCGCCATGACACCGCTCAAGGTTGATTTGACCGACCATGACCATTTGAGTTACTGGGCGCAAACGGCGGCCAAACTCGCTGGCGTGGCCGACTGATGACGCAGCGCAACCTGACCGGCGTCAAGCTGCGGCCCGGTTTTCCGGCCAGGCTGGACGCGCGCACTACGTCGGTCACCCCGGCACGACCCGCATTGTCACCAGGACAAGTACCTGCCTGCAGACACACTGAAAATGTAGCCCATGGCGTGGGCCTGGACTCCAGCGCGGTGCGCCAAAGCATGGTGGCCAAGCTGGCGCAGCAAGGCATGGCGGATGCCACCGTGTTGCAGGCCATGGGCAGCATTGAGCGCCACCGCTTTGTCGATACCGCGTTGGTGAACCAGGCCTACGAAGACACCAGCCTGCCCATCGGCTTGGGTCAGACCATTTCAAAACCCGGCGTTGTTTGCAGAATGCTGGAACTGCTGCGCCAGGGTTCAAATGGTCGCTTGGGAAGGGTGCTGGAAATCGGTACCGGTTGCGGCTACCAGGCCGCGCTGCTGAGTTTGCTGTGCCAGGAGGTCTATTCGATCGAGCGCTTGCGCGGGCTGCATGAGAAGGCGCGTGACAACCTGCGCTATTTGCGTCTGGCCAACGTGCACCTGCTGTTTGGTGACGGCATGCCGGGTTACGCCAAAGGCGCGCCTTATGCCGGCATCATTGCGGCGGCTGGCGGCGAAGCCGTGCCACAGGCCTGGATCGATCAGTTGGCCGTGGGCGGCAGGCTGGTGGCGCCGGTGTCTGCGGGGTCATCCAGCGCAGCCAAACAAGTCTTGCTGGTCATCGACAAAACGCCACAAGGTGTGAGACAGTCGGTGATGGAGGGCGTTTTCTTTGTCCCCTTAAAATCGGGCATTGCATGATGGGGGTTGATATGACGGGTTTGAAAAGATGGTTGGGTTTGTCGTTGGTTTCGATGTGTGTACTGTTGACTTTGGCGGCCTGCGGCACCAGAAGCATCAATCGTGCACCGGTTGAGGAGCGCGTGACCAGAGCTGGCGATCCGGCAGGGGTACCTGCACTTGTCAAGCAACCCCAAGGATTTGAAAATGCCGGCAAGCCGGGTTACTACGCTGTCAAGCCGGGTGACACCTTGACACGTGTTGCCCTCGAAAATGGCCAAAGCCCCCGCGACATTGCCCGCTGGAGCAATGTGGAAGATCCCAACCGGATTGAAGTGGGCCAGGTCTTGCGGGTGCTGCCACCGGTGAGCCAGGAGGTGGTGGTTCAGGCCGTGACCAAGCCGGTGGTGAGCGCCGGTAGCCTGACGCAGCCCGCATCTTCGGCCACATCGACGACACTGTCGGCAGCCAGTGTGCCGGTGACAGCCAATAACAAGCCATCGCTTCCAACAGACGCCGAAATCAACTGGATATGGCCTGCCAATGGCGTGGTGCTGGCCGGGTTTGATGAGGTCAAAAACAAGGGGCTGGACATAGCTGGTGCCGCAGGTGATCCCGTGCTGGCTGCTGCGGAGGGCCGCGTCGTGTATGTAGGTGCCGGTTTGCGCGGCTATGGCAATCTGATCATTCTGAAACACAACAACGTGTATTTGACGGCCTATGCCCATAACCAGACCCTGCTGGTGAAAGAAGACCAATCAGTGCTCAAAGGGCAAAAAATTGCCGAGATGGGCAATAGCGATGCGGATCGCGTCAAGTTGCACTTTGAGGTGCGCCGCCAGGGCAAACCGGTTGACCCTGCCAAGTATTTGCCTGCCAAGTAAAATGTTCACCCTTGCCCGGTCCGCAGGCTGGGCTACTCCAAGAGCTGATTTGAATGACTGAACCGACTGATCCCGCAGCCGCCAAGCCTGTCGTGCCCGCCGATTGGCTGTTTGTGGAATCCCTGGACCTGGAGGCACAGGGGGTGGCCCACAAGGCCGACGGCAAAGTGGTGTTCATTGAAGGCGCGCTGCCTTTTGAATACGTCAGCGCCAACATCAACCGCACCAAGAACAACTGGGAGCGGGGCACGC
>PHCO01000370.1 GCA_002842265.1 Betaproteobacteria bacterium HGW-Betaproteobacteria-18
AAGACCAGCAATCAACCAAATTGCGGCACACGTAACCCATAATTTTCTGAGGAGCATCATGCCTTACGTAGCGGATACCATCGCCAAACTCAAGCGATCCAGCCCGGCTGAACTGGAGTTCTACCAAGCCGTTGAAGAAGTACTGACCTCGCTTCGCCCCCTGCTGGACAAAGACCAAAGTACAAGAAGCACAACATCATCGAACGCATCGTCGAACCGGAACGCCAGGTCATCTTCCGTGTGCCATGGATCGATGACAAGGGCCATGTACAGGTCAACAAGGGCTACCGCATCGAGTACAACTCTGCCATCGGCCCATACAAGGGCGGCCTGCGCTTCCACCCCAGCGTCTACTCCGGCATCATCAAGTTCCTCGGGTTCGAGCAGATATTCAAGAACGCGCTGACCGGTCTCGCTATCGGCGGCGGCAAGGGCGGCAGCGACTTCGATCCGAAAGGCAAATCTGACAATGAAATCATGCGTTTCTGCCAGTCCTTCATGAACGAACTCTATCGTCACATCGGCCCGACTACCGACGTACCTGCCGGCGACATCGGCGTCGGCGGTCGCGAGATCGGCTACATGTTCGGTCAGTACAAGCGCCTGACCGGTAATTACGACGGCGTGCTGACCGGCAAGAAACTGAACTGGGGCGGCTCACTGGCCCGCACCGAAGCCACCGGCTACGGCGCTGTCTATTTTGCCCAGAACATGCTGCAAGCCCGCGGCGACTCCCTGGAAGGCAAGACCTGCGTGGTTTCCGGCGCCGGTAACGTTGCCATCTACACCATCCAGAAGCTCTATCAACTGGGTGCCAAACCTGTCACCTGCAGCGATTCGCGCGGCATGATCTTTGATGAACGCGGCATCGACCTCGCACTGCTGAAACAGTTGAAGGAAGTTGAAGGCGCTTCGCTGGAGAAATATGTCGAGCATCACCACGACGCGATCTACACCCCGGCCAGCGCTTATCCTGCCGGTCGCAACCACGTCTGGTCCGTACCTTGCCAGGCCGCTTTCCCAAGCGCCACGCAGAACGAGCTGAACGAGGCTGATGCCGATGTATTGCTGAGCAATGGCTGCATCTGCATTTCCGAGGGTGCCAACATGCCTTCCACACCGGAAGCGGTTGAGAAATTCCTCAAGGCAGGCATCTGCTACGGTCCGGGCAAGGCGGCCAACGCTGGCGGCGTCGCCACCAGCCAGCTGGAAATGGCGCAGAACGCCAGCATGCAGCAGTGGACTTTCGAAGAAGTCAACGCCAAGCTGCAAGGCATCATGCATGGCATCTTCACCCGCGCCAGCGAGACCGCGGCGGAGTTTGGTCAGCCAACCAACCTGGTACTGGGCGCGAACATCGCCGGTTTCCGCAAGGTGGCTGATGCCATGATTGACCAAGGTGTTGTCTAATCAGAAAGCAGCACTACGGCACAATTACATGCCGTGAAAAAACCGCGCCCGAAAAGGCGCGGTTTTTTTATGCACCAAATACAGGCAT
>PHCO01000090.1 GCA_002842265.1 Betaproteobacteria bacterium HGW-Betaproteobacteria-18
CAAGGTAGGGCTCGGCGATGGGTCCCGCCGCAGACATCCAAACTTCATAGGCGTGCGCGACTTGTGCCGTGGAAAGCGCGAATGATGCATCGACATCCCAGGTGGTCGATGTGTAGAGCGTCGCGTGCGCCAAATCCAGGGGTGGGTAGCTGTAGCGCAACTTCTCCAGGTCAACCAGCACCGCCTTGCCAGTCGGCGTGATCAGGAAGTTGCCGGGATGCGCGTCAAAAGTGATCAATCGTGGTTCAAGCCGACAGCAAGCTTGAGGAATCGATTTCGACAGGTTTTGAAGTCGCTCCTTGATCGCCCGCCGGGAAGGCTCAGAAATCAACGGGTGATCAAGGTAAACGGACTGTGCCCGTACCAATCCCAACATACCGGCAAGCGGATCGATTTCGCTCAGAAGGGGTGCGCGCTCACCGGCTATCGGTACCGGCAAGACATGAATCGATGCCAGGGCCTGCATGATGGGGGCCACATGGTACGGGCTGTTCGCGGGCACCCCTGTGATTTCCTCAACCAGCAAGGCACCCCACGGCAATTCGGCAGATGGCGCAATGACACGGTCGAGTCGTGGCACATGGCTACAGGGCGCAGCACGTTGAAAACAAGCGGCCTCATAGGCCAGGTTGTCCAGAGGCGCCAGCCCCATTTGGCTTTGTTTCGGGATTCTTGCCAGCAACCCAGTGCCCGCCAATCGAACATGCCAATGCGCCAAGCCCTTGTCATTCATTAGACAAATATCAAAATCACGTTGAAGCGTACGCTCAAGATGACGCCGTAAATTTGAGGACACTTCTGAGATCAGCATAAGTTACTGGTGCAGAAATTAGCCATTGAGAAACCTTTCTGTGGCGGGATCACCACTGCGATGGATAAAACTGCGTTCGTAGCAATGCCACATAGTCGTAGGCATCTCGTCACAGACTTCATGCGTTTCACAGGTCAGCCAGCCCGCCGCTGCGCAGCACCTTGATACCCACAGCCCGCAACAGCACCTCGGCCTGCGGCACCACCAGCGTTAGCCGCGACCTGGCCCGTGTGATGCCGGTATAAAGCAGCTCTCGCGTCAGCACCGCCACGGGCCGCTCTGGCAACACCAGGGCCACATGGTCAAACTCCGAACCTTGTGATTTGTGCACGGTCATGGCAAACACCGTTTCCACGGCATCGAGCCGGGCTGGCAAGACCCAGCGCACGCCACCCTGGCCGTCGGCAAAGGCCACACGCAAGCCGTTGGCGTGATTCAGACACAGGCCGATGTCGCCATTCATCAGTTTGAGGGCGTAGTCGTTGCGCGTGACCATCACCGGTCGGCCGGCGTACCAGCCCGCGCCGGCCAAGCCCAGGCTGGCGGCGATGTGCTGGTTCAGGCTGGCCACGCCCCAGGGGCCGTCCCGCACGGCGCACAGCACCTGAAAGCTGGCAAACGCGTGCAGGGCGGCCAGCGCCTGCGCGTCGCTGCAAGCGCTGTTTTTGAAGGGTTCGAGTTGTTGCAGCCAGGCCTGCCAGCCGTGCTGCACCAGCGCCTGCAAGCGCGGGTCATGGGCTTGGCCGGGTTGCAGCCGGGTCACGCTGTCATGCGCGTCAAGGTGCCAGGTGGGCGCCTGCTGCCACAGCCTGGCGACGCTGGCGCTGTCACCTGCATTCACGGCCCGGGCCCATTGGCCGATGCCACTGTTGTCGGCAAAGCGGTGGCTCAGGCGCAGCATCACGGTCTGCTGGGCCAGTGGTGAACCGTCGCCGGCCCAGGCGCTCAAGTCTGCCCCGGTGGCTTGCGCCAGCCAGGCCAGCGTGTCGGGACTGTAGCGGCCCAGGTCGGCACCGGAACAGAGTTGACCCATCACGGCGCCGGCTTCTACCGAGGCCAGCTGGTCCTTGTCGCCCAGCAGGATCAGGCTGGCGCTGAGCGGCACGGCGGCCAGCAGGCGGGCCATCATCTCCAGGTCGATCATCGAGGCTTCATCGACCACCACCAGGTCCACCGCCAGCTCGGGCACGGCGTCCTGCGCCAGGTTGCTGCGCACCTGCAGCAATTTGTGCAGCGTGACGGCCTGGGTCGGGATGTGCTGTTGCATGGCAACAGGCAGCTTTTGCAGCGCCGATGCGATTGATTCGCCCAGCCGTGCGGCCGCCTTGCCGGTGGGCGCCGCCAGCGCGATGCGCAAGGGCGCCTGCTGGCGCGCCGGGTCGGCTTGCAGCAGCGCGAGCAGGCGCACCACGGTGGTGGTTTTGCCGGTGCCTGGGCCACCGGTGATGAGCGAGAAGCGTTTGCGCGCGGCCAGTGCGCAGGCCACTTTTTGCCAGTCAGGCGCGGCGCTGTGGCCGCTCGGCTCAAACAGTTGCACCAGTGATTCGCTCAGGTTGGCGGGGATGGGGCAGGGCTGTGCCAGACGGGTTGCAATCGAGGCGCGGATGCTTTGCTCGGCAGCCCAGTTGCGGCGCAGGTACAGGCGCTCGCCGTCGCGTACCAGCGGGCTGTTGGCGCCTTCAATCCACGGCAGGCTTGCCCCGCTCTGGCGCAATGAGGACGGCAGCGTGTTCAGGTCAAGACAGGCGTGGCCAAGGCCGAACTGGTGGCTGACCCGTGCTGCCAACTCACCGTGCAGCGGGTCGGGGCTGGGCTGCACCGCTTGCAGAAAGGCCACCATGGCCCGGTCCAGCCCGGTCAATTCCAGCGTGTCGTCTTCAGGGCGTTCGGTGCTCATGAAGCTGTTTCCATGGGTTGCTCGAGCGCCCGGCTGGCAGAAAACGCCGCATCGAGCGCTTCGATCAGGGCTTTCGGTGGCCGGTCCGCATAAAGGCCGGCGCCAGGCTGGTCAATGCCGCGCAAAAACAGGTACAGTGCGCCGCCCACATGCCGGTCGTAGTCGTAGTCTGCCAGGCGTGATTTGAGCAGGCGGTGCAGCGCCAGCAGGTACAAGGTGTACTGCACGTCGTAGCGGTGCGCCAGCATGGCCTGCTGCAGTTGCGCCGGGTCGTAGCCCGGCAGCTTGTTGGACTTGTAGTCGAGCACGTAGTAGCGGCCCTCGAACACCAGCACCAGGTCCATGAAGCCGGTGAGCATGCCCTCCAGTTGCCGCGCTTGCATGGCTGGGCGGAGTTGGCCGACCAGCACATGGCGCGTGATCAGGCGGTCCAGCTGCGCGCTGCTGAATGGGCTGACCTGCAAGCTGAAAGCCATCTCGGGCCAATGCTGACCTGTGCCCAGTTCGCCCAAAACAAAAGAGGATGACGCCTCCACGGGCAGCGGCGTGCTGACGATGGCTGGCACCCAGTCCGTCAGCAGCGTTTGCTCAGCGTCATCCAACCCGAGCTTCTGGGCCTGACGCGTGAGCATGGCTTGCCATTGGGCGCTGACGGCTGCGCCAGGGTTTTCGTGTGCTGCGGGCCAGCCTTGTTGCGCCTGCCATTCCAGCAAGTCGTGCAGCAAGGTGCCGTAGTGGCTGCCGGCCCTGAAGGCGTTGAAGGGGAGGGTCGGTGGCGCTGCCGTGCTGTCGCTGTCGGTTGACTGAATGGTGCTGTCGATGTGGGCGTCGCCCAGGCGTTCGTCCAGCTCGGACCCAAGCAACTGGCCGCAGGCCAAAGGACCGACGTCACGCGTCAGGGCGCTGAAGCTGGCACTCCACCAGCGGCTGATGATGTGACGCCGGGGTGTCAACGCCGGCTTCCAGTGCCTGGCGCTCGCTTGTGGGCTGTAGCGGCTGGCGTCGGGCTCGGGGGCGTTATGCACCACGATGTGCTCGGATTCCCAGGCGCTGAGGCACTGCGCCAGGTCGCCGCCGGCCTGGCGGCCCAACAGCGCCGACACGGCACTTTTGACCTTGGGGTTGCTGCCCTCCACATCGCCCCGGGTTTGGGTCACGCCCAGCCACAGCGCCTGCTCGGCACGGGTCAGCGCCACGTACAGCAGGCGGATGTCTTCAGCCAGTCGCGGGACATCGTCCTGGCCGCTGTCGGCAGCCCGGTAGTTGGCCACAAAAGGCAGAAACACCAGCGGGTATTGCAGCCCCTTGGCCTTGTGCATGGTGACGACCTGCACCAGGTCGGCGTCGCTTTCCAGTCGCAACTGCGCCGTGTCGCCACTGGCTTGCGGGCGGCGCAACTGGTCTTCCAGGTAGCGGATCAAGGCGCCTTCGCCTTGCAGCCCGAGGCTGGCGCTTTGCAGCAAATCGCCCAGGTGCAGCAGGTTGGTCAACTGGCGTTCACCGCTGCTGTTTGGGCGCTTGTTGTCAGTGGTGTCCTGGTTGAGCAGGCGCGCAGGGATCGACTGGTCATGCAACAGCCGGTGCAGCATGGGCAAAAAGCCTTGCCGCTGCCAGATGGCTTGCCATTCATGAAAGCGCTCGGTCAGCGCGTCCCAGGCGGCTTCATCCTGAAGCAGGGCTTCGAGTTCGCTCCAGGACAGGCCCCAGAGCCCGGTTGCCAGCGCGGCCCTGACCCAATGGCTGGCGCGCGGGTTGGCCACGGCACGCAAAATGCGCCACAAATCGGTTGCCTGCGGCGTGGCAAAAACGCTGTCGCGCTCGGACAGATACACGCTGCGCACGCCCCGGCTGGCCAGGGCAGTGCGAATGGCACGCGCCTCGACCCAGTTCTTCACCAGCACCGCCATGGCGCCGGGTCGGGTCGCTCCCGCATTGAGCAAGCCCACCATCTGCGTTGCAAAGACCTCGGCCATTTGCCGCATCCAGATCGGTTTGCGCTGGATTTTTGGACTTTGCAGGTACCAGACCGTCATGGCGACCTGCGCCTGGCCGGCCAGTTGCAGGGGCTGCACCTTGTCGTTGCAGGCGCTAACGATCTCGTAGGGCACTTCACCAAAAGGCCGAGTGGCGTGGCCAAAGACATGGTTGACAGCGGCCACCACGCCCTGGGTCGAGCGGAAGTTGCCGGCCAGGGTGTGGATCGCCTGGGCCTGCTGGCGGGCGGTCAAATAGGTGGCGAGGTCAGCGCCGCGAAAACTGTAAATCGCCTGCTTCGGGTCGCCAATCATGATCAGACCGGTGGCATCAGCGTTTTCTGGCGTGTTGCCCGCAGCGCCGTAAATTTTCGACAACGCGCCGTATTGCCAGGGGTCGGTGTCCTGAAACTCATCGACCAGGGCTACCGGAAATTGCTGGCGGATGGCTGCCGCCAGGCGGCCATCGGGGGCTTGCAGCGCGTCATACAGGTGCTGCAGCAGGTCGGAAAAATCGAACTGCGCCAGCTTGGCTTTGGCCTGCCGGTAGGCCGCACCGATCGCGAAAGCGGCGTGGGCGAGCAGCAGCTCGGCCACCTCGGGCTCCTGCGCAAGGTGGTCGCACAGGGCTTCGATGTGGTCGAACACCGGGTGCGCACTGGCTTGGCTCCACCCCTTCTCCAGCAGGCGTGACTTTGAGAAACGCTGCAGCGTCTCGGTCTTGATCGCTTCCCCCTGCAGCCAGGCCGCCATTTGATCGAGCCAGCCGGACAACCAATCAGGACGATAGCCCTTGATTGCCTTGCGCGTGGCGGCGTCATTGACGAGCGCAACGATCTCGGGCGTCCAGGCGAGTCGTGCCAGCATTTCCAGCCCATTGCGTTTTTCTTGCCAGACGGTCCAGTCACGGATCACAACATCAGGCGGCTGGGGCATTTCAACCCCGCTTCGGGGTGCCCGCTCCTCCTGCGTCCAAAGCGGTTTTAGCGCAGTCATCAGTTCTTCAGGCGTACTTGCCACAGTCTTGAGCGCCGCCAATTGCGCAGCCGACAAGGGGTAAAACCACTTGCGCCAATAGTCTTGCACGGCAGTGAGCTTGAGTTGCTCGCTGTCTTCGACCCGGCTTTGCTGGAACAGGCTGGCGCTGTCGAAAGCGTGCGTTTTCAGCATCCGGCTGCTCCAGCCGTGGATGGTGAAGATGGCGGCCTCGTCCATCCACTGCGCCGCCAGGTCCAGTCGCTCGGCGCAGGCCGGCCATTGCCCGGCGTCGATGACGGTGCGCAGCTCGCGCAGGAAATCATCGACGTCAAAACCGGGCTGTTCGCCGTGCTTGAAGAAGCGCGCCGCTTGCGCCAGGCGCGCGCGAATGCGCCCGCGCAACTCCGCCGTGGCAGCCTCGGTGAATGTCATGACCAGAATTTGCGGCGGGACCAAGCCGCTGCCGAGCACGCTGCTGTGGGCTGCATGGCCCAGCACCAGGCGCACATAGAGCGCCGCCAGTGTCCAGGTTTTGCCGGTGCCGGCCGATGCCTCGATCACCTGCAAGCCGGTGAGCGGCATCGTCAAGGGATCGAGCTTGATGAGCACCGGCATGCTGGTCGGTTCCACGGTGATCGTGTTGGTCATGCGCTGACTCCTTCACCCGGGGTCAGTTGAACGTGCCGGGCCAGGTCGCCGTACAAGCGCTCGGCCCAGCCGGGCAACTCGGCTTCGATGTCGTCGTAAATCTCAAATGCGCGCGCCAGATAGGCCGATTCGTCGCGTTCACCGGGTTGGTGACCGCCCTCGAAGACGGCTTGGGCAGCGTCATGCGGGTCTTTGGGGGTCTTGTCGGGTTGCTCGACGGCCAGCCGTTCGGCCAGTAACCGGGCTTGCAAATAGGCCCAGGCGGTTTTGCAGGCCACCGGCAGCGGGCGTGCCCAAGCGGCTCGGTAGCCATCGACCAGATTTTCCAGGATGACCAGGGCCTCTTGCGCGGGCAGAGGGGGAAAGATCACCTCCCCATCCATCCCCAGTTGCACACTGGTCAATGGCATGACGCTGGCGCAGGCCGCCAGGTGCTGCAGCCACAGGCCGGCGATGACGTGACCGCGCGCAGTCCGGGCTTCTTTGGCACCTTCGAGCACAGCCCCGACGCGTTGTCCGAGTTGCAGCCAGCCGACATCACCGCTGTAAAGCCCCGCCAGCGTGCCCGTGAGGGTGATGCCGCCCACCTTGAGGTCGATCGATTGCGCGGGCAGGACATCCGGGTAGCGCTGCATCCAGTCTTTTTGCCGATCCAGCACCAGTTGCGTTTTGGCCTGTAGGTCAGTGGCGAGGCGCTGGCCAAAGGCGGCCATCGGCAGTTGGCCTGACAGCATCAGTTTTTCAAGTGCCATGGGTAGCTCAGCGGCGTCGAGCAGCGACTGCCCCGCCTGGTAGTGTTGCAGGCCATTGAGCGCGAAAGGTTCTTCGGTTTGCTCAAGCTCATCGACCGTGTCAAGCCGGACCTGCAGGCGCGATTTGAAGAACACCTCGACCGGCTGGCGCAGCAGTTGGCGCAGATCGGCCAGTGTCAAGTGGCTCGGTGTCGCCAGTGATGCCATGTCGTTGGCGGGAGATTCGGGGGCCGGTTTTTCATGCACCCGCGCCCAGTCGGCAGCGTAGGTCTGGAAGGGTGAATCCTGCAAAAAATAGGCCTCGGAGAACGCTTGCAGCGGATGCTGCCGGGGCTGGGGCGCGGGTTGCCAGCCGGCTTGCAAGTAGTCCAGCAGTTGCGCCACCAGCACCGAGGGCGGCTGCTCGCCGTTGTCGGTGGCGCTGTGCCCCTGCCAACTGATGTAGAGCTTTTGCCGCGCCGACAAAATGGCTTCGAGAAACAGGTAACGGTCGTCCTCGCGGCGCGAACGGTCGCCCACGCGCCAGCTCTGTGCCATCAGGTCGAAGTCGCGCGGGGCTTGTTGCCGCGGGTAGTCGCCATCGTTCATGCCCAGCAGACAAATTGCCTTGAACGGGATGGCGCGCATCGGCATCAGGGTGCCGAACTGCACACCGCCGCCAAAAAACCGCTGTTGCAGGCTGCTTTCCTCGATCTGCGACAGCCAATGCTCACGCACCACGTCCAGCGGCAGGGGAACGTCGAGGCGTGCCGATTCGCAAGCCTGCAGCCAGGCATCGAGCGGGGCCAGACAGCGCTGGAGGATCCGCTCATCGGTGTCGTCGCTGGCCTGGAAAAAGCGTGCGACGATACCCGTCAGAACTTGTCCCCATTGTTCTGGCGTTTTGTCACCGGAGAGTTCCTGCAGGGCGGTGCTGGTGGCCTTCAGCCAGTCCAGCAGCGCGCTGACCAGCGGGGCATCGAGCCCGCCCAGCGCTGCTTGCGGCAGGGTGGCACCCCACGGCGCGCCAGCACCCACGGCATAGCCCAGCAACAAGCGGCGCAAGCCAAAGGCCCAGGTGTTCTGATCCAGCCCCGCCACGCCGTCGGGCACGCCCCAGGCCATCCGGTGACTGGCGTCCAGACCCCAGCGCACGCCGGCCAGTGCCAGCCAGTCGTGCAGTTGTGCCACATCGGCCTCGCCGAGGCCAAATCGCTGGCGCACTGCCGCCACTTCGAACAGACCCAGCCAGTCGGCCAAGGACAGGCGCGATGCCGGCAGCGCCAGCAGTTGCGCCAGCGCCTGCACCAGCGGCGACTGGCGCGGCGTGGTGTCGGCCACCGCATACGGAATGTGCCTGGCCTGCCCGGCTGTAAAGCGGCCAAATACCGCCTGGATGTGCGGGGCAAACGTCGCCATGTCGGGCACCATCACCATCACGTCGCGCGGGTTCAGGCAGGGGTCGGCGTCCAGCCAGACCAGCAACTGGTCGTGCAGCACTTCGACCTCGCGCTGCGCCGAGTGACAGGTGACGAGGCGGATCGAGTCATCTGGCAGCAGCGCCCGGGGCGACTCTGGCAAGGGCGCAATATTCAGTATGTCCGACTGCAATTGGTGCAGCAGGCTGGGGTGTGGCTGACCGGCGGCCGGATCGACAAACACATCGACCCGGTTCATGCGTTGCCGGTACTGATCCAGCTCGTCAAAACCGTCCAGCAAATGCAGGTAGTCGCGCCCCTGCTTGCCCCATGAAGCCAGCAGGGGATGGGCATCAGTGGGCAGAGGCCGGGGGCTTTGCCGGTGGCGCACCTGGGCGTGCAATTGGTCATGGCCGGCAACGATATCGCCCCAGTAATACTGACACGGGTTTTGCACCAGCATCAGCACCTGGCAGACCTGGCCCAGTTGCGCCAGCGCCTCGACGGTTTGCATCGGCAAGGACGAAATGCCAAACACCACCAGGCGCGGCGGCAGCCCGGCCGGGCGCTGACCCGTGGCCTGGTTTTGCGCCGTCTGGTGTCGAAGCGCCGCCATGAAACGGGCATGCACGCTGGCGCGCGAGGCATCGGCCAGCCCAGGCCCCACATCGGCGCGCAGGTCGCGCCACAACTGGGCTTGCCAGGCGTGGGCGGGCTCCAGCACGCCGGGTTGACCATCGTGGCCGCGCAGCACGTCGCGCCCGGCCGCCCAGTCGGTCAGCCAGTCGGAGCGGTAGCTTTGGTAGGCATCGAAGACGTCGGCCACCTGCAGCGCCAATTGGTACAGCTTGCGGCCGTCGGCATCAAGCGCCAGATAGCGCTGCAAGGGCTCATACACGGGGTTGCCGGCGGCCAGTTCTGGCAAGAGGCGCACCAGGCGCCAGACCAGATGGTTCTTGTCAAACGGCATGTGCGCCGGCACGGCAGCAGCGCCCAACACCGTGCGATAGACCTGCCACAGGTAGCCGCTGGGCAACTCCAGCCGGGTGGCGGCACAAATGCCCAGGGCCGCGTCGTCGGCCAGCGCCATCTCCAGCCAGTGCTTCATGCCGTTGCTTTGCACCAGGATTACCTCGGGCGTGAGCGGCGGCAGCGGCTGCGCGCGCAGGAATTGGGTGAGCAGGTCGCGCAGGTCTTCCAGGCGATTGCCGTGCAAGACCATGAATCCCGGCTTGAACAAGGGGGCCGTCGCCCCGGACGTAGGCGTGGTCATGCTGAAGCGCTGCTGCGAGATAAGGCGTTGGCGATGGCGTGTGCCAGCAGCGGGCCAAAGTGCTCGATTTCGGCCAGCGGCGCGTAGCCGTAGCCAATGATCAGGCCGCGCAGCCGGGTTTGCTTGAGGCAATAGGATGACAGCGGGCGCACTGTCAGCCCCAGCTTGCCAATGCGCTGCGCCAAAGCCTTGTCGTCCAGCGTATCGGGCAGGCGCAGGCACAGGTGCAGGCCTTGCTCGGCGCCGGTGATCCGGGCTTGCGGCCCCAGGCAGGGCTGCAGTGCGGCCAGCAGACTGGCGCGGCGCTGGGCGTAGCTTTGCCGCGCCTTGCGCAGGGCGCTGGCGAAATGCCCCATCTCGATGAATTCGGCCAGCGCCGCCTGTAGCGGCATCTGGCCGGGGCGGTTCAGATCGTAGTGGGCGCGCTTGAACGCCGCGGCCAGCCCCTTGGGAACCACCATGTAGCCCAGTTTGAGACCCGGGTAAAGCACCTTGGAAAACGAGCCCAGGTAGATCACGCGCTGGTCGGTGTCGAGCCCGGCCAGCGAGGCAATGGGCGGGCCGCTGAAACGGAATTCGCTGTCGTAATCGTCCTCCAGGATCCAGACCTGGTGCTGGCGTGCCAGCGTTAATATCTGCTGCCGCCGGGCCAGCGACATCACGGCGCCGGTAGGGTACTGGTGCGACGGCGTCACGTAGATCAGGCGCGGCGCCGCGGCGTCATCAGCGGACTGGGGCGCAATGCCCTGTTCGTCCACCGGCACTGCATGCAGCGCCAGCCCGGTGGCCATGAACGCCTTGACCGCGCCCCAGTAGGCCGGGTCTTCGAGCCAGACCGTGTCGGCATGGTTGGCCAGCAACTGGGCACACAGCGCCAGTGACTCCTGCGTACCGCTGGTGATGATGACTTGCTCGATGTCCAGCGGCACACTGCGAAAAACCCGCAGGTAGTCGGCCACGGCGCGGCGCAGCGGTGCGTAGCCGCCCGAACTGCTGTAGTCGAGCATGTCGGGGTAGGTCATGCGCCAGTGCTTGTTTTGCAGGCGCTGCCACAGTGCCACCGGGAACGCGCTGAAATCGGCAATGCCTGGGGTAAAAGGCTGAATCTCCAGGTCGGTGGCGCAGAACGTGCTGCTCAGCGAGGTGCCGCGTGCTGACAGGCTGGCGTGTCGGCTGGGTGCCCCACGGTGGTGCTGCGCAGGCATCCGGGGAACGTTGTCGCTGACAAAGGTGCCGCTGCCAATATGGCTGACCAGATAGCCTTCGACGGTCAACTGGTTGATGGCTGCGACCACGGTGTTGCGCGACAGCTGCAGGTCTTGCGTCAGGTCGCGGCTGGAGGGCAGGCGCTCGCCCGTGACGAGCTTGCCGTCCAGAATGGCGCGTCGTAGCGCCTCGTAAAGTTGGCGGTGCAGCGGCAACCTGGAGGGCTGGTTGAGGCGGCCGATTTCGGTCAGTAACAATTCCGAGAGCATGTCGTTGCGAAAGTGGCACCATGGCCGAGGTTTAAATGGCTCTGATTGTGAACCAATTCGGGGCTCACAATGGTTTTTATAACAACGCGCAAAATAGGTGATGAGTATCACCCTGGAGCAAACCATGAATGCCAAGAAGTCAATGAATTTCAACGATCTGGAGCAATGGCTCAACGAGCGCCGCGTGACCGAAGTGGAATGCCTGGTGCCCGACCTGACCGGCGTGGCACGGGGCAAGATCCTGCCGCGCGTCAAGTTCACCGAAGATCGCGGCATGCGCCTGCCGCAGTCGGTGGTGGCGATGGGTGTCACGGGCGAATTCCCCGAAAGCGGTCCCTACTACGACGTGATCGACCCCACCGACAAGGACATGCAGTTGCGCCCGGATCCTTCTACCGTGCGCATCGTGCCGTGGGCCACCGACCCCACCGCGCAGGTGATCCACGACTGCTTTGACCACAAGGGCAATCTGGTGCCGTTTGCCCCGCGCTCCGTTTTGCGCCGGGTGTGTGATCTGTTTGCGGCTGAGGGATTGAAGCCGATCGTGGCCCCCGAGCTGGAGTTTTACCTGACCGCCCGCAACACCGACCCCAATACTTTGCTGCGCGCCCCCATTGGCCGCAGCGGCCGCAGCGAGACCTCGCGCCAGGCCTACAGCATCGATGCCGTCAACGAGTTCGACCCGCTGTTTGAAGAAATTTACGACTTCAGCGACAAGATGGAACTCAATGTGGATACGCTGATTCACGAAATTGGCGCAGGCCAGATGGAAATCAATTTTTTTCATGCGGAGCCGCTGGGCCTGGCCGATGAGGTGTTCTTTTTCAAGCGCACGGTGCGCGAATCGGCGCTGCGCCACGACATGTACGCCACCTTCATGGCCAAGCCGATCGCCGGCGAGCCGGGCAGCGCCATGCATGTGCACCAGAGCATTCTGGATGTGACCACCGGCAAGAACATTTTCAGCAACGAAGACGGTACG
>PHCO01000371.1 GCA_002842265.1 Betaproteobacteria bacterium HGW-Betaproteobacteria-18
CTTGCCGCCTCCTCGACAGCCGCGCATCCGCCGAGGACGATGAGGTCGGCCAGCGAT
Organism: Betaproteobacteria bacterium HGW-Betaproteobacteria-18; assembly: GCA_002842265.1. Taxonomy (GTDB): domain Bacteria; phylum Pseudomonadota; class Gammaproteobacteria; order Burkholderiales; family Burkholderiaceae_C; genus Rhodoferax. Next base: position 58 of record PHCO01000371.1, read on the forward strand.
ACCTTTTTCCCGCCGGTCTGTGACTGGTTAAACTCCTGCTGGAGTTTCTTGAGCGCCTGCAGCACCTTCGCCAGCTGTTTCGGCTCGTTCGCCTCCCAGTCCTTCTGGGGAGGGAGGCCGATCCGCGCGCCATTCGCACCGCCACGCTTGTCAGTATTGCGGAAACTTGGGGCAGCGTTCCAGGCCGTCGAGACCAGCTCCGGGATGGACAGACCCGAGCCGAGGATCTTCTTCTTGAGTACGCCGGTGTCCTGCTCCCCTATCAGCTCGTGGTCTACCTCTGGGACGGGATCCTGCCAGAGCTGCGGCTCCGGGACCCATGGCCCAAGATAGCGGGTGCGGGGACCCATGTCACGATGGAGCAGCTTGAACCACGCCCTGGCAAACGCGTCGGCAAGCTGGGCCGGATTCTGGTGGAAGCGCTTCGCGATCGGCCCGTAGATCGGGTCCATTCTCAATGCCAGGTCCGTCGTAAGCATCATGGGTGCGTGCCATTTGGATGCATCGTGCGCATCCGGCACGGTTCCGTCTGCCTCAGGATTCTTCGGGGTCCACTGCTTCGCACCGGCGGGACTCGTCGTCAGCTCCCACTCGTACGCAAAGAGGTTTTCCAGGAAACCGTTGTCCCACCGGGTTGGGTTGTTGGTCCAGGCGCCTTCGGGACCGGCAGTGATCGTGTGCGGGCCTTTGCCGGTCCCGTGCTTGTTTTTCCAGCCCAGGCCCTGCTCTTCGAACGGAGCGGCTTCAGGTTCAGGGCCGACGTTCTCGAGGGCCGGTGCCGCGCCGTGACACTTGCCAAACGTGTGGCCGCCGACGATGAGTGCAACCGTCTCTTCGTCGTTCATTGCCATCCGGCCGAAGGTCTCGCGAATGTCTTCGGCGGCAGCCAGCGGATCGGGATTGCCGCCGGGTCCTTCCGGGTTGACATAAATCAGGCCCATCTGCACCGCCCCGAACGGACCGGTGAGCTCCCGGTCACTGTTGTAGCGCTCGTCCCCGAGCCAGGTGTTCTCGGGGCCCCAGAAGACCTCGTCAGGCTCCCACACATCGGGGCGGCCGAAACCGAAGCCGAACGTCTTGAACCCCATCGACTCCATCGCCACATTGCCGGCCAAAGGCAGCAGGTCGGCCCAGGAGATACTTTGTCCATATTTTTTCTTGATCGGCCAGAGCAGCCGGCGCGCCTTGTCGAGATTTGCGTTGTCGGGCCAGCTGTTGAGGGGCGCAAACCGCTGCTGGCCGCTCCCGGCCCCCCCGCGGCCGTCGGCGATCCGGTAGGTGCCGGCGGCGTGCCAGGACATGCGGATGAAGAGCGGGCCGTAGTGGCCATAGTCCGCCGGCCACCACTCCTGCGATGTGGTCATCAACTCCATCAGATCCCGCTTGAGCGCTTCGAGGTCAAGAGACTTGAACTGTTCTGCGTAGTT
>PHCO01000372.1 GCA_002842265.1 Betaproteobacteria bacterium HGW-Betaproteobacteria-18
GGGCGCGTGTTCGACCGGGTGCGGTCGTGATGGTGCCGCAGTCTGCAATCGAACTGGCCAAGCGCTTTGAGGGCTTTGAAAAGCGAGTGAAGCGCGGCACGGAGATTGCTGCCGTCCCTTACGTGTGTCCGGCAGGATTCTGGACGATTGGTTACGGCCACCTTTGTGCGCAGGATCACCCGCCAATCACGCAGGACGAGGCCGAAGCCTATCTGGCACAAGACCTCGTGAAAGCGTTGAGGGCCACGTTGCGGTACTGCCCGGTGCTGGCCACCGAGCCAGAAGGACGGCTCGCCGCCATCGTGGACTTCACTTTCAATCTCGGTGCAGGGCGGCTCCAGACATCGACGCTCCGACGGCGGATCAATCAGCGCGACTGGTCGGGTGCTGCAATGGAGCTGCAGCGGTGGGTCTATGGAGGCGGTCGGGTGCTGCAGGGATTGATGACAAGACGTAAGGCAGAGGTGCAATTGATGCTGTGTTCAGACGAACTTAGGACTGGACGCTCTGGGTAAAATGAGTGACAATACGTCACACAATTAACCCAGAACAAAAAATACATGGCAGCTGAATTGGAAGATCTTGATCTCATCAAAAAACTCTTGGAGATCTACGATCAGAAGTATCTCGGTGAGTACTTGAACAGAGTTTCACCTGGGCAATGGTGCAGAGAAACCATCAATCGTTGGCTAAAAGGGAAAGCATCGCCACGACTTAGCCATCGCGAACATGATGCTTTGTGCACGCTCCTGCCAGCCCCACCTCCAAATCACCCAGATTACGAGTTCGACTTCATTGACCTTTTCGCGGGCATCGGCGGCATACGACGCGGATTTGAACATGCTGGAGGCAGGTGTGTCTTTACAAGCGAATGGAACGATTACGCGATCAGAACATACAAGGCGAATCACTATGCTGACCCTGTGGCGCATAGTTTCAATGACGACATTCGCAAGGTGACGCTCAGTGAGCAGGAAGACGTCTCAGAGAAAGTGGTCGCTGCAAATATCCACAGACTGATCCCAGACCATGATGTCCTTTTGGCTGGCTTTCCTTGTCAACCATTCTCGATCGCCGGAGTATCAAAGAAAAATGCCCTCGGCCGAGCGCACGGATTCGAATGTAAAACCCAAGGCACACTATTCTTTGATGTGGCGCGGATTATTAAGGTGAAACGGCCAGCAGCATTTCTACTGGAAAACGTCAAAAACCTGAAGAGTCACGATAAAGGAAGAACTTTCAAGGTCATCATGGAAACCTTGAATGAATTGGGCTATTGGGTTGCAGATGTGGATGCTGTAGGGTCATCAGATCCCAAAGTCATTGATGCTCAGAACTTTGTTCCGCAGCACAGAGAACGAATTGTGCTCGTAGGCTTTAGGCGAGACCTGAACGTGCATGACGGCTTTACCCTAAAAGATATAAGGAAGCACTACCCAAAAAAGAAACCTGTCCTCGGAGATATTCTTGAAAAAAGTGTAGA
>PHCO01000373.1 GCA_002842265.1 Betaproteobacteria bacterium HGW-Betaproteobacteria-18
CCATGCTTGCCACCTGCAATACCCATTCCTGTGTCACGAAAGGCGCCTGGCGTGCCAACTCCTGCAGTTCGGCCACCGTGCGCAGGTAAGCGCGCTCCGGATCAAGCCGAGCCCCAACAGTGGTTGGCGAAATGGAATCCTTCGTAGGACTGTCCACGCTGGTCGGTCCAGGTTGTGCTTCGCAATCGAGCTTCCAGCCTTGCGCCTTCATTTCGGACCATGGACGAAGTTCTCCGACGTGTTCCGGTTCTTCGAGTCCAACCAGGAGCCCGTGGCCACCCGGGGAGATGTCCAGCATCACGTCGTTGATCTTGACGAAGTCGCCTTCTTCGGTCAGCTTGAGCATGGTCCCAACCGCGGGAACGAAGGGAAGCTCGACCTCCATATAGATGCTCTCGCACTCGTAGTTCGCATTCTTCTTTGCTGGCTTGCAGAAGTAGTCAACCCTTGCTCTCATCATGCGTTCCTCTGCTCGGTGCTGCCGGCCGAAACGTCTCGGGCGGGTAAGCCCTTGCCCAGCCACCGATTCGCGAGCGAGCGCCCCCGCACCGGGTCCCACAGGCAGGGCGCGAGATCGAAAGCATGCGGCACCTTGGGATCGAACCGGCGCACGCGCTCTTCCTGCCTTTTGGTCTTGATCGACTCGCGCTCCGCGCCGCCGACAAACCAGTGATCTTGCACACGCTTCTCGACAGAGCGGTAGAACGCCCGTCGGGGCTGCGGATTCTTGCCCATGAGGGTATCAATGGCTCTGCCGATGGACAGCACTGCCGAGGTGCTCTCGTGGCTTGGGGCTCCGCCCTGTTCCCGGCGTTCTGATCGAGTGCTTCCCTTACCCATCCAGCGGTCGCGACGCCCTGATCGGGAAAGTCCACCGGGTTTGTGCGTGCTGGTGACTGTCCAGTACGGGCGATTGTTGGCTCGAAGCTTGCCGTCCAGTTCAATGGCGTGAAGATGCAGTTCCCTGCACGTCCGGATGCTCCACTCGGGGGGTTTCATCTTGGCCAGTTTTTCTTTCGAGCCACGAGAAGTGAAGCCGCGAGTTGAGGCCAACTGATCACGTTGTTGCTGGGTTCCGAGGCTGAGCACTTCCAGAAAGGAGGCGAAGGCGTAGACGAACAACGGGGCATCGTCTTTGGCTGGCTGATACAGCCCCAGCGGAATCCAGAGGTAGGGCGTTTGGGAGTAGCTCAGGTTCTTCCCAAGATCGCGTGCTTGACTGATCCATGCCTGGCAAACCAGAGAATCCAGCCCGGTACCGCCGTCGCGGGCCAGGACGAGCGTCTCCAGCGTCCGTTGACCTTCTGCGATGGCTTCTTTGGCCTTGGCCAAGGTGCTGAGCTTGCAAGGCTCAGGCTTCTCGTGCACCCAGGCTTCAAGGGCAGGCCATCGAGTGACGGTCTCTTCTGTTGCGTCCAGCATCTTCGATTGCAGCCAGATGCTGGACTGCGACCCCAGGGAGGCCTTGCTGCGGCCGATC
>PHCO01000374.1 GCA_002842265.1 Betaproteobacteria bacterium HGW-Betaproteobacteria-18
CAAAGCCGTGCCCGACGATGCCAAATGGCAGCCCCGGGCCGAGTTGAAGCTGGCTACTGAATAGCCTGATGTTGGCATCGGGTGAGTGGCAGGTATCACTGCGCTTTTCCGGGCCAAATTGTTTTTTTGGCAAGCACCTAAAACCCGGCGAAAATACGCGTTTATTCCCGCTGCCCTGCAGTGGGCACTTTCTCACTTGAGTGCGCGATGTCGATGTTCCCTTTTTCTACCCAAAGTAAATCAGCCCCTGCCCCTGACGCGCCTGCCGTCAGCACCAAAACCTCCGAAGCTCATCCGCTCGATGCCTTGACGCATGGCGCGTTTTCGGCACAAACCTCGGGCGAGCGCACGGCCTGCATCCGCGAGTGGCTGGCCAGCAGCCCGAGCACCGAGCAGCTGCAACATGTCTTCAAGGAGCTCAGTGTCAAAGACAAGGGCGCCGCCAAATTGCTGCGCGAAAAGCTCGATGAAATCAAGCGCAGCAAAACCCAAGCCACCATCGCGCTGGAATGGGCTGACAAAGCGCAGGCGCTGCTGGCTTTAAGCAAACTCAATCTGGCCGATGCCCTGGCCTGGCAGCGTGACGCCGCCAAAGCCGGCGCGCCGTTGAGCAAAGAACCCTTGGCTGGTTTGAAAGCGCAACTGGTCGAGCGCGTGCGCGCCATCGAAGACTTGCAGCACCGGGTGCAGGTGCAGCGCGAGGCGGCGGTGCTGCTGGCGCAGCGCATCGAGGTGCTGTCCACCAAACCCTGGAGCGATGCCCAGGCCGCCCAGGAAGCGTTGGCCGCCGATGTGACCCATTGGCAAACCGAGGCTGATGCGCTGGTGGCTGATGCCAATTGGCCCAGTGTCGATGTTCGTTTTGTGTCCCAGTTACACGATGCCCAAGCCCAGTTGCAACTGGTCTGGCAGGCTTTTCAGGAAGCCCTGGCGCTCGCCATCGCAGCCGCGCAAGATGCGGCTGCGCCGCTGCCCAGGGTGCCGGTGTGGGCGGATGAACTGCGCCTGGCGCGTGGCGTGCCGCTGGAGCCAGCGTTGACGCCTGCCAAGCCCAGGGTGGACCCAGAGATTCGTGCCAAGTCCACGGCTTTTGTGGCCGAGGTGCTGGCCAAACTGGAGCATGAAATGGCGCAGGGGCATGGCAAGGCCAGCGCCGGTGCCGCCAACGCCTTGCGTCAGGCGCTCAAGGACAATGGCCGCCTGATTGACGACAAGCTCGAAGCCCAGGCCCATGCGGCGCTGGTGGCAGCGGGCGAACTGGAAGGCTGGCAACGCTGGCGCGCCGACCAGTTGCGCGAAGAACTGGTGGCCAAGGCCGAAGGCTTGCTCAATCGCCCTGAAGGCCAGGCCATTGGTGGCCGCAAAATGCAGGATCAGCTGCGCCAGTTGCGCGACCAGTGGAAGCTGACCGACCAGGGTGGTGTGCCCAACCATGCGCTGTGGAAACGTTTTGATGAAGCCTGCAACGAAGCCCAC
>PHCO01000375.1 GCA_002842265.1 Betaproteobacteria bacterium HGW-Betaproteobacteria-18
TTTGCCGGCGGAGGGAACAAGCGTAACCGCGTTTGCCACGGGCCTTGAACATCCTCGATGGCTCTTCGTGTTGCCAAACGGGGACGTATTGGTGGCCGAAACAGCGGCGCCCCCGAAGCCCGATGACAACCAGGGAATCAAGGGCTGGTTTGCGAAGAGAGTGCTGAAGAAGGTGGGCGCAGGCGTGCCGAGCGCGAATCGGATCGCGCTGCTGCGGGATGCCGATGGCGACGGCGTGGCGGAAGTCAGAACCGTCTTTCTCGAAGGCTTGCATTCGCCCTTTGGCATGGCGCTGGTCGGAAGCGATTTCTATGTCGCCAACACCGATGCGATCCTGCGTTTCCCTTACACCTCAGGCGAGACGCGCATCCGGGCGTCGGGCACGAAGCTCGCAGACCTGCCGGGTGGGCCGATCAACCACCACTGGACCAAAAATCTCATCGCCAGCCGCGACGGGTCCAAGCTCTACGTGACGACGGGTTCCAACAGCAATGCCGGCGAGAACGGGATCGACAAGGAGACCGGCCGCGCCGCGATCTGGGAAATTGATTTGAATACTTGCAGGCAGCACTTATTCGCTTCGGGTCTGCGCAATCCCAATGGACTCGCCTGGGAACCGGAGAGCGGTGCGCTCTGGACCGTGGTCAACGAGCGCGACGAACTAGGCAGCGATCTCGTTCCCGATTACTTGACCTCGGTCAAAGACGGAGCGTTCTACGGATGGCCTTACAGCTATTTCGGACAGCACGTGGATGGGCGCGTGAAGCCGCCGCGACCCGATCTGGTGGCGAAGGCGACCGCGCCCGATTATGCGCTCGGCGCCCACGTCGCGCCTCTCGGTTTGGCATCGTCCGAAGGCAATCGCCTGCCCGCGCGCTTCGCGAGCGGGATGTTCGTCGGCCAGCATGGGTCGTGGAACCGCAAACCCCGCAGCGGGTTCAACGTGGTTTTCGTGCCCTTCAGCCGTGGCCGTCCGTCGGGGAGTCCCGTGGAGGTGCTCGCCGGTTTTGTGAACGACGGAGGCGAAGCGAACGGTCGTCCGGTCGGCGTCGCGATCGACAAACGCGGTGCATTGCTGGTCGCCGATGACGTCGGCAACGCCATTTGGCGCGTCACGGCGCAATCGGATCGGTGAGGGACGCCTTCATGAAACCCATCCTTCGAGCCTTGGGCGCCGCCAGCCAGGCGGGACGCGGGCACTCGCGCCGGACGCATCCCTTCGGCCGTGCGCGCTTCCGCCTTCGCCATGCGCTCTTGGGCTGCCCATTATCCCGTCGCTTGTCGCGGCATATTTTGCCATGCTGACCTTGTCCGACGTACGTGATATCATCCGGCAACCCAACACAAGGAGCATCACTGCATGAGGCCTTCCTGCCGATGGAACGCCCGCGAACGCCTGTCCAATCCCCGGCAGAAACGCGAATTGAACGAACAGATCTTCCGCGTGGTGGCGCCCCGCTACAATGTCCTC
>PHCO01000091.1 GCA_002842265.1 Betaproteobacteria bacterium HGW-Betaproteobacteria-18
CCTGGTCAAGGCGATTCACGGTCTGCTCGATCACGCGGTCGATACCGACCGCCGGCTGGAAACGCTGCTGAAAGCCATCGAGCGTAGCGGGGTCTCGCTCGAGGACGATATGGCGACGGCCGACAAGTTCGATCCCAACTATCTCTCGAAAATAGTTGACTGAAATAGTCAATATCCTTTATAGTTGACAAATGTAGTCGGGTATTGGCTGTGGAGGTGTCAAGAGGGTTGTGACATTCTCCGGTCAGCCCTTCGAGGAGAGAGGTTCATCATGAGACTGACGACCAAAGGACGCTTTGCCGTAACCGCGATGATCGATCTTGCCTTGCGCCAGCAGGCGGGGCCGGTGACGCTGGCCGGTATCAGCGAGCGGCAGAAGATTTCCCTTTCCTATCTCGAGCAGCTGTTCGGCAAGTTGCGCCGCCGCGAGCTGGTCGCCAGTGTTCGCGGCCCGGGTGGCGGCTATACCCTGAGCCGGCCGCTGGAGCAGATCTCGGTGGCCGAAATCGTCAATGCGGTGGATGAGTCGCTCGATGCCACGCAATGCGGTGGCAAGAAGAACTGCAACGATGACGTTCGTCCCTGCATGACCCACCAGCTATGGACCACGCTCAACGAAAAAATGCTCGCCTATCTCAATTCGGTGAGCCTGGCCGATCTGGTGGCCCAGCCCGCGCGAGCCGCCCGTGATCACGGCCGTCTTGCCGGTGAGGTCAAAAAGTTGTTGGGTGGTTCGGGTCATGGTGGATGGCGCTGTGGCTAAGCGGCAAATTATGACCGAGTGACCTTGGCACGCCACTTTTCTCTCGCCAGACCTGGCCAGCGAACCCAACAGCAGGCATGCAAATTTTGCTGGCACCAGCCAAAACAACAAAAAAACACCCCTATAATTCAGGGCTTGTTCCTCGATAGCTCAGTTGGTAGAGCGCCGGACTGTTAATCCGTAGGTCCCTGGTTCGAGCCCAGGTCGAGGAGCCACTTACAAGGCTCATAGCCATTAGAAAGCCTGCTATCAAATAGGTAGTGGGCTTTTTTGTTTTTGTGAAAGTTGTTGCAATCGTTGTTGCAATCCGTGGGTGGCTACAGATGAACAACTCTAGACAATTGCAACAAATTGCAGTGGACAAGCGGACTAGCGACCTCCACACCGTTAACGTTCTCACACACTAAGCACCACCCCCGACACAACGCAGGTGTAAGCGCGGTGAGAAGCCCGGTAGAAGCCCTCAAAACCGTGCTGGTCGCCTTGATTGCTGTTGGTTAAAGGGTTGGTATTGGGCCGCAGAAAACCGCCTTGTGCGCCCCTATAGAAACCTGCGGTAAGTTACGACGAGGTATTGCATGGCTCGACGATAAATTGAGGCGCACTCGGTAGCGTTGCCTTACGGGCATAGCCGCATTTGATGCAAGTCTTTGACATACACTGCCCCTACCCAAAATTGTTGTTGTGACGGAATCATACCGTTACGCAACGCTGAGAGATTACTTTTTATGGCTCAACCCCTTGTCGAGGTCTTTGGACTTCCAATTGATAACCTCACTACTGAGGGCCGTCGCAACCGAACCCACAAACTGTGCCCCTTTCAGGCACCCGGTACTGCTTGCACCAAGGTTTCAGTAACCGACCCTCTCGGTGTATGTTCTGTTGCAGATGGCAACAGCGAAGCCATAACCTGCCCAACCCGCTTCAAAGAAGACTGGATCATTGCAAAACACGCAGCAGAGTTTTTCTTTCCACCGGATGCCAAGTACAGAATTTTGCCCGAGATACGTATTAAAGGTGGTGATGGCAGTTCAGCAGGAAACATTGACGTTGTGCTGGCACAGGTAGATACAGCGGGTCGGATGATTGACTTTGGCTCTGTGGAAATTCAGGCTGTTTACATTTCTGGCAACGTCCGCGACCCATTTGAGTTTTACATGAGCGATCCTGCCACCAATGGAGCGATTGGCTGGAGGGGTGCAAAGTACCCACGCCCCGACTACCTCTCGTCCAGCCGAAAGCGGTTAGCCCCCCAGATGATTATGAAGGGTGGCATCTTCAAATCGTGGGGAAAGAAGCAGGCTATCGTGCTGCACAAAGGTTTTTACGACACATTGCCAACGCTTGAAGAGATACCAGTAGAAAGAAAATATGAAGCGGATATCGCGTGGCTCATTTACGACCTGATACCTCACAAGACAGAGAACCGGTTAGTGCTGACGCTTCTAAAGACACTCTATACAGACTTCGGAACCGCTTTGGCAACAATTACCACCCGTGAGGCTGGAAACGTTGAAGACTTCAAGGCGCTGCTGAACACCAAGCTACGAAAATTGTGACCAACTTGGCATGATGACAAGCTCAAGAGTTTCGCGGTGATGAGTGCCTTTCATCGGCACTTTGCAAACGCGCAAGCCCCGAGATGTCGCCATTGCTAACACTTCAGCATCATCATCGTAAGTCATCAAAAAGTCCCCAGCCACCTCCGCAGCTAGGTCGAAGAGTCGTTCATGGTCCAACTGGAAGTGCACATAAAGTCTGTTCCCAGCCCGCTTTCCCTTGGTTCCAGCCGTGTATGGCGGGTCGATAAAAAAGGCCGTTGTGGACTCGGTTTTGTGTGCATCCATCACGTCCATTCCGTCACCTTCTACGAATGTAAGCCTATGCCGAATCGCGTCAATTGCCCGTATGCGCTTGGCAAGCGTTTCAGGGTACCAGCGAGAAGCTATACCCTTGCCACCTTCCCCGTGTTTAAGCATTCCTGACCCCGCCGCCAAAATGCCCCCATGGTTGATGCGGTTCCTCAAAATGGTACGAAAACCTTCTTCACGGGGTTCAACCTCGGACTTTGCGAGCACTGCTTGGCAGTTTTCTATCGACAAATCAAAACTCAGTATCCGTTGGGCTAGCCATTCAGCGTCACCACCAAGAATAGTCCTCCAAACGGCTGCAACCATTGGATCTTTTTCAACCAATAAAGCGTTATTGACAAGATTTTCAGCGACTGCGGTGATGCCCACTATGGCACCTCCAGCAAAAGGCTCCACAAGCAGATGAGGTCGGGGCCTTTGAGCCAGCCAGCGGCGAAGCTCAGGAATGAACCACGTCTTGCCGCCGGGGTACCTAAACGGGCTTCTCTGGGGTACTGAAGCCACATTCACAGATTTACGTTCTGTTGATTGCCCGACGGGGGAAGTATAAAAGTCTGTTTGTTCCAAAAGCATATCCTATATCCCTTAAGTTTAGCTGGCTGATGGCTGCGACTGTCCGCATGACCCCACCCTAACTTCAGATCAAACCAGTTTCAGCAAAACTGAGCGCGTTGTTACCGGCAATTACAAGGTGGTCCAGCACCCGCACGTCAACCAGTGCCAGTGCGGCTTTCAATGTCTGGGTAAGGTGTTCATCGGCACGGCTCGGATTGGTCGAACCGCTGGGGTGGTTGTGAGCAAACATGACCGCCGCCGCATTGAAGCGCAGAGACGATTTGACGACCTCCCGGGGGTACACCGAGGTTTGCGTCAGGGTGCCACGAAAAAGCTCTTCTACCTCAATCAGGCTGTTTTGTGCGTCAAGGTACAGCACGACAAAACTTTCGTACTCACGACCCGCGAAGTGAACCTTCAGGTAGTCGGTCACTGCTGACGGATGTGCAAACACGGCAATCCGCTTTAGCTCTTCCCCCAGCCATCGCCTGACCAGTTCACGCGCCACCGCACACTTGGTGTATGACTGGGCATCACCATCGGTAAAGAACGGCTGTAGCGATCCCCGGTACCGCTTGCGTGACTCCTGAACGCCAATGAGTTCGCCCAGCAAATCGGCATCGGTCTGTCTGCTTACGATGTCACTGGCAAATTTTGGGCTAGATGACGGTTGGCTAAACATGGGCCACCTCTTTGGTCACGCTGACTGCCGCAGGGCAAACGATGCGATGGCCTTGAACACGCAGGTTGCTCAGCCAATGACTCAGAAACTTGTTCAGTTCGCGCTTGGCCCGAATGTCCACCAGTCGCCCCCCATCGCTGTAAACCTCCTGATAAAGATAGCAGTCTTGATAGCTCAGGGCCTCGGCCATGGCCCGGTCTGGGTACACCGCAATCGTCATGTCCGGGTCGGCAATCATGTCGCCTGAATGCTTGTAATAGTGGGACAGCGCAATGACGGTCTTGTCCTTGCCGCGCCTGAGCACGTCCAGATTCAGGTCCATGTAGCCCGGCACCACGGACTTGCCGTGCTCGGCAATGCTTTCAAGATGCGGAACGACCACCAGCAATTTCTTGTAAATCTGCTGGTGAATGTCACCGCTAGAATGATTTTCAGCCATGGGAAAACTCCTGTTTAGTTTGAACGTGGTCAGGCGGTTCACGGTGTTGACGCACTGGGAGCCGCCGCTTTTGGTTGTTGGGTTGGTTTAGGTCATAGCACCGCCCCACTTGCGTTGCTGTCAAACAGGCCAGCATCTCTGATGTACCGGGACAACATTTCCACCGAGCGATGCCCTGTCTGCTGCTGGATTTTGTGAACAGCCACACCCGCCTGTATTGCACTGGTGACCAGACCCGAGCGCAGGCTGTGACCGGAGATATTGACCGGGTTCAAACCAATGCCCTTGGCATAGTCCTTCAAGATCAGTGCAATTGATTGCGCGGTCAATTGGGTTTGCCCGACACCGCCACCCCGGTTGATAGCCCGAAAAATCGGGCCGTTCGTGATCTTGCTCGCTTCAAGCCACGTTTCAACGGCCTTGACCGGACAGGCGCTTGTTCGGCCCCATGGCACACCGATTTTGCGGCCCTCGCCCTCTTGATCAGTTTTTGAACGGCGCAAATAGACGACCAGCCCTTCTCGTACAAACTCAATATCGGCAAAGTCCAGTGCCGCCAGTTCAGACCGGCGCAGTGCGGCTGCAAAACCAAGCAAGATCAGCGCACGGTCACGATGCCCTTTTAAGCCGCTCATGCGGGTCATCATGGTCAGCACATCAGCTTTCAGCAGCGGTGCAGCCTGACGCTGGGCAGTGCCTTTGACACGCCGTACACCACGTAAGACCGTGCGTACCAAGTCCGATTTGGTCGGGTCTGCCAGTCCTTGGCTGACATGAGCACGGCCAATGCCGACTACGCGCCGGGTGATCGTCTGGGTTGACAATGTCTGAGCACGGTCAGCGATATACGCGGCCATGACTTCGGGTGTGCATGGCACGGCCCCGCCCCAAAGGATAAAGTCCCGCAAGTCCTGCTGATAGGCTCGGCGGGTGTTGTCGGCAATGGCAGCATTGATGAACAGGGCTACTGCCGGGGTTGCGCTCTCAAGGTCTTGTGCAATTGATTGCACCGCTTGGACTGTAGGCCGTTGCTGTTGATGCAGTGCAATTAATTGCACGTCAGGTAACGCTTCAGGAACGATTACGGGAGCGTTTTCGCCACCATTTATAGGTAGTAATAACTGGGTATTACCGCTAGCTATCTGATTGTTTTGGCAGTCCATCAAACGCCCCTCCAATGCATCGAACCACCGGTAAAGCTTGGGCCGTACTTGGGTCGCTGACTCTCAGGAAGTGCAGGATAGACCCGTTGCCAGTAATCGGCACCCATCAGCATCTGCTGCTTGGGTTCGTCCAGTGCAGGCCTGCCCCACTGCACCCAGCAACGCCTCGGCATTGGCCCGATGGTCAGGCAGAACACGTTGCTGCGTGTCCATGTCATGCACAGGTCAATATCAAGGTTGTGCATCAGCCAGTTGCCGAACTCGATCTTGTCCACCTCACCGTCTTCAACGCAAAACGGAAGAATGTCTATCCGGGCATAAACATCATCCCCAAAGGTAAATCTGTCCCAGTGATGGGGGCTGCTGCAATTGGGGCGAACCAGCTTTGTGAACTTAGCCAGATCGCAGTCCATGGACTCCCGCGATTGGTAGCCATAGGTGATGGCGAAGCGCCCAAAGTGGGCAAGGATAGGCTCAAGCAGCCGATCACATAAGGCGTGGCCAGCTTTGATTACGGTATCCGGGTTTTCTGGGAAGTTGCTCAGACCTTGCGCGGCTGATGCGGTGCAGAACAGAAAGTCCCGCAGGATGAAGTTTTTGGAGAGGCGTGAACGGGTTAACTGGTCGAACTTGGCAACGGTCTTGCCATGCAGAATCTTAGCTGATGGAACCCGAAAATTGGCTTCGGAATTTACCGTCGATTGGGGGTAATTGAATGTGTTTATTTTCACATTTGATTATTATCCAATTCATCTAGTTTGTCAAGTTTTATCGTTATAAATCAATTACTTATGAGTCATCACTCTGCAAGAAATGGAAATAAGCAGTAGGTTAAATCGGTATCAAATACGGCGGATTTTTTACGTCGCTTACGATGCTCTGGTAGCACTGACCAGAATGCTGTCGAGCAGCCCCAAATGAGACCATTTGGATGTGATCACAAAGCCACTTCAGACTTGATGCTGAAGTTTTTCCATTACGCCCCAGACCTTCATATACGCAAGGTGTAGCTCGTCATCCTCTACTGAGTCTTTGAAGTTGTCGTAGTTGATTTTTTGGATGCTAGCGGCCACCGTTTTCGCCACGATTTGGCGCTTGATATTCGCCCGGTACAGGTAGTCGGCCTTCGGGTCGGTGAAGACCTTGGCCTCTGGAAATACGCGCTCGATATGCCCAGCCACCCTAGCCCGGACAAGCAAAATGCTTGGATCGTCCCGGTTTTGAACGACTGAGATGAAGCAATTATTAAGACACAGCCACATGGGGTCTACCTAAGTTCAAAGCCCGAGCTTGTCGCTGTCAATGAGCTTTCGCCATGTACGTTATTCCGTGGTCACCCGGCAGTGGTTCACTATGGTCTAGTTCGCCCGACATGATGCCCGTGAGTATTCCATCTGGGTAGGCCGTGCAGGCGCTGGTGTCCTTTATCCAGTGAACACAGGTGTAGCACTGGGGTTGCGATAGTTCGGCTTCTTGATGGAATTTGTCTTCTTGATCAGCCGCTTGGGCATCCCGCAAGGCCTGTACGCGCTCCAGAATTTGCTTTAGCTGGCCGCTCTTGACCACCAGAGCGCGGTAACCGGGCGAAAACCTCTCAGAGCGAACACATTGGGTAAGCATCGTGCGAATGTCGTCAATGGACGCACTGGCAATGAAGGCAGGGTCACCCAGCATACCGGGTGCGTCTTTGTTCAGGTAGTCAGCGTCTCTCCACACCTCTGATGCTGCCAACTTGAAAACGTGCTGAATTTCATCGCTGTACACCGGGTAGGACACTTCAAGCAACCCTACTTTCCCTGAAGAGCCATCATCACGATCTTCGATTACCACCGGGCCATTGCCGTAAATGAGGGGTAAACAAGCGATTAGCCGATCCATTTCCGCAGTTGTTGGCATAGGCTTGTTCATGTATTATTTTAACCTATCAGTAATAGTTTGTCAATAGTTTTGTGCAATCAATTGCAGTTGGCAGGGCGTGGCTATTGCTGGCGAAACGTGGGGAAGCCCCCGTACATCTCAGCGTGACTGCCCTTGGTTTCGTCGTTGTTCACCAGATAGCCTTTAGGGTCGATGTAGCTGTAAATCTTGCGTTTGGGACGTTCATGCCAGCTTATGTTGAACGCCGCCAACGTTGGGAAGAACTGAAGTTCGCTGTACGGTAAATGGTCGTGAACCCACCACGCCAGTGACCGCCAGTCGCTACCAGCAGCGTATTTGTCAGCAAACCACGGAATGACCACGCAGGCGGTTGCTCCCTTCAGACCATCGGCATCAACACGATCCCAGATATGACCCGCGTAATTGCTCTCGTTTTTGGCGCAATTCTCGTGTTCTTCATTGCCCTTTTGGTTGACCGCACATGACCGGTAGGCTGACCTGATGGCGATGCGACCAAATGTTGCATTCAGAGGCTCCAGCAACTCTTCGCACAAGTGCTTGCCGACCTCAATGGCGAGGTCTGGGTTGTCGGGGATATTCTGGATGCCATGAATCGTCGCGGTATCGCTGAACAGGAAGTCCCGCATAAAGAATGACTTGCTCAGCCGAACACGCCCGAGCGTCTCCAAAGCTTCTACCGTTGTAGGTTTTTTCATTTGGTGCCTCCGCAAAGTGCAGTGACTTCAGGTAAGGCTGTTACCCGCCAATCTTCAGAAGTGGGGGTTTGTATGGCTTTATCGAAGTGAACAGAGCATAACGCATACAACCGTATGCAGACAATTGCGGCCTGATCAACGACGCTTACCCGCTTATGCGGGATAAGAAGCTGGCTACAGTAATTTTTGGACAGGTGTTGCAAGAACTTCGGTTAGGGCAGGCACTCACGCAGGACAAGCTGGCCGAGTTGGCCAACACCGAACGCAGCCATATAAGCGCCCTTGAACGCGCAGAGAAAGGGCCTGCTCTGGCCACCGTCTTCAGTCTTGCCGAGGCGCTAGCGATACCTGCGGGGGATTTGATCGCACTGGTCGAAAGCAGGTTGAGGTCTGCTGAAAAAGCAAGATGAGTGACCTAGCCTATCCGTGGCACCACCTTCACCCGCTGTCAGTGCATCCAGATTTTCAGGCCAAGGTCTTGAAGGCCGTTGTGGCCCGAAACAAGCGCGATGGCCACGATCATGGCATCGAACTCTGGCAGCGGATATGCGGGATGCCGGTGTAGGACTGATTGCTTGCCTGTGCAATTGATTGCACAGCTTAATGACACAACCGCTCAAGGTGCGATGACCTCAAGAGCCGTTGGCAAAACCTGCCATAGATAGTCGGGATTCCACCAAGTGACAGCAACATCCCTGAGCATCGTCATGTATTTCTTCCGAATCAGTTTCTGGCACTGTTTCAAGGAAGAGGCAGACCCTACTTCAAGGCATTGGTCTAAGAACGACTGCCACTGGAGGTCTGCTGACAACGCCCTTGCCTTAGGCAGGTCAGCTATCTCCAAGCAGGAAAACGGATTAGGTAGATGTTCCGTAATTTCAGATGCGGCCATGCCAATATGACGCAACCTAGCCTCAAACCTTGTTCTGATTTTGTGCTTGCCTGCACATTTGGAATCGGTAAGGTGTTTGGCCTTGTTGTAGATACAAAATCGCTTTTTACTCAGCTTACTACCCAGATACATAGTATTTTTTTCACCCTCCTCTGGCCATCCTTTTGACCAGTTTATTTTTTGACGAAAGGGTATAAAAGTATGAAACTGATGAGTCAGTGAATCTACTGCCAACTCAATGTATGCAACCTTTGCGGTATAAAACATCACATCATATGGGATTTGAAACAAGGTCTCAAGGTGATCCTTGAACTTTGAAAACTCCTTAGATTGAAATTTTGAAGGATACAGGACCAACTTAAAGTACATATGACCTGACTTAGTCGAGCCTATTTCAAGATCTGCTATTTTGCGCTTCTTATCAGATGGGTAATAGCCAAGCCTAGTAATGTACTGTTGCTTAGAGATCGTAATTTTGCCCTTGGGTACTAGGTCACTTTGAATATCTTTCATACCCATCATTTGGCCGATAAGCACACCATATAACTGAGATTTTTTACTGATGCTTATTGTCATATGAATTCTGTCAACTATCTGTGGGTACCATATTGATATAGTCATCCTGCACTCCTTTGCATTCCTTGAACTTGCTTACTAGTGTGGTGCTTCAGGACCGCATAAATCTGGTTGCTGCCTGCTGCTGTGAGACCTCGGCGTCACAACTCAGATGGTCATGCCTTCTGGTGGCGTAGCAGAGCCGAAACCATTAAATTGGTTTTCAGTCTGCCACCGGGAGTCACTTTGCAAGATCGGCTAGCAGGGTCTCTGACCGCCAATACGGACGCTTTGCTATGTAGCCATCTGGCGGCGGCAAAAGATGCTTTTTGAGATGTGCGTAAACGCTTGAGTGAGACAAGTCATACAGGGACATAATATGACCCACGCGCCATCTGCCCGGCTGACTTAGATCGGGTCTTGGAAGGGCCTTGCTATGCCCACATTGAACGACAGGTTTCTTAGGTGCGATAGTGAGGGGAACCTTTAATGGCTCCGCTGTCACGGTAATTGCACTAGACGCAACTGCTTTGGAGGGTGCTCCGAGGGATTTGTAAAATCCTCCCCCAGAATTTATTGAAACTGCCATGATTACTCCTAGTTATTGCTAGAAGATGCAGCTTCTCGCGTGTTCAAAGGATGGATGACAAATGCATTTTGTCAAACCCTTACGGTTAATACAGCTACCTGTAAAAACCGCACTTCACTCCTTTGAAAGCGGGATGTGTATGATTCTACCCAGAATTGATCAATCGTAGAAATTATTTAATATCCATAGTATCTAGTTTGTCAAGACCAGCATTTACGGCGACCAGATAGTCGATCCATACTTTAAGTGCCACGGTCTTGCTTTTCAGGTGATTGCCCTTGTCGTAAACCTTGTCCTGTACCCCCGTGAGTCCATGACTCAGTAATTGCGCCCTTGTGTCTTTACTGATTCCCAACGTTCCCGCCATGTGGGTCTCGCAGGTTCTACGAATGTCCCCCCCTCTAAATGGGGTAGCCGACTCCTCGGCAGCAATCATGTCCTTGCTAATCTGGTGAACGACCCCCGACAGCGTCTCGGGATTGATGACCGACCCTCCAGTGCTGGCAAACAGGCTACCGTTCTCATTGCGTTTGCTGACTGGGCTGAGTTTCTTTAGCTGCTCGATCCGGGCACTTAGCTCTGGCAATAGCGGTAAGACGTGCGTACGTGGCTGAGCACGTTTGCCCTTGGGATCAAATAATGTGAACGTGTCTTCCGTTAGGTTCGCACGGGTTAGGCGAAGTAGTTGCTGCATTCGCTGTCCACCGGCCATGATCTGAAGCTCCAGCGCAAGGCGGTGCATAGCCGACGGCAGAGACTCCAAACGAGTGAGGTAGCACCGCAGTTCATCAACAGAAAGCGTTCTCTCCCCAACAGTTTGGAATGTGGCTGCCATTTTCGTTGCCGGTACGGCTGCTGCTGGGTTACCTTGAAGCTCAAACCCAGATGCACCGCCCGGGGCCATAGGATCAAGCTCTGCACCTATCGCCAGCTTGAATGCGACGTTCATGTACGACCTTAGCTTAAGGGCGGTACGGCCTTTCTTCACCGCTGCGTCCGGTCCAACCAAGCGCGTAAGTATTTTTGAAACATCCAAAGACGTGATCTGAACCGCTGGGGTTGAGGCCAAGGTCGGGAATGGCTTACTAATGTGGTTTTTGACCAAGTTGGCTACGTCGTATGCCGACTTGGTCTTGCCCTTGGTCTCCAATGACGTGACGTACGCGGCCAACAGCGCCGCTAGCGTTTTTTCCTTGGAATCCTTCAGCTTCCCAATGGCCGCCGCTTGGGCCTTTTGAGTCGAGGCCTTGTCAAGCTCACGCTGCATGGCCGGGTCAACACCGGCCTGAACGTCAGCCTGCAACTTACGAGCTAGCTCTCTGGCCTGTGCGATGGTCAAAAAGCCTTCCTGCTCTTTGGGGCTGTACCTACTGGCCTTGCCATTCAGTACCATGGTTACCCGCTTGCCCTTTCCGCCTCCCCAGTAGATGTACAACCACTCCGACACGGACCCGGTTTTGGTCTGACGCTTGCGAATCTTGAGTCTCCCAGCCCCTGTGTCGATACCGCCATCAGCAAGTATTTGACCAGCCTTCATCGCGGCAATGGCGGCGGTTGTTAGCGGCTTACCGACTGTGCGCTTAAGGGTTTTTGATGGTGTTGTCATGGATCAATCAGTCAAAATCTTATTGCAATTGGTGTTGCAATTGAATGCTGGCTAGGAATGACCCATGATACGATATTTTCAGCTACAGTGCTCATGTAACTTGTTGATTTAAATAACTTTAATTAATTTTCCTTAGCTACCTCTGGCTTAGTATGGATAGACTTTTGTGTAACTGTTAATCCGTAGGTCCCTGGTTCGAGCCCAGGTCGAGGAGCCAAAAAATCCAAACGAATCAAGCCCTTGCGAGAAATCGCTGGGGCTTTTTTTACGT
>PHCO01000376.1 GCA_002842265.1 Betaproteobacteria bacterium HGW-Betaproteobacteria-18
GATCCTGCTCTCAAACGACAAGGCTCTGTTGCGCCTTGATCAGATGGTGGATTCCTCGTCCAACATCCCTCAGGATGTCGTGAAGCTCTTCAAGCTCTTCCTCGAATCAGTGAAGACGCGCAACGCCAACACAGGAGAAGTGAGCGTCGATCTTCGCAAGATGCGTGATGTGTTCGGCGGTATCGCGGGACGGCTCTTTGTGTACGGCGTTGACAAGATGGGCGCGATCACTGGCTCGTACTCACCAGATGTTCGGCTCTACGAGGACATCAAGGACGGTCGATTGATCTATTGCGCCCTCCCGACCATGGGCAAGCTCATTGCTGCCCAGAACTTCGGTAAGGTGATCTTGGGGGATCTGCGATCGGCAGTGGCACGCATCCAGTCCCTTCCAAGCGCCCAGAGACCAAACCCACCGTTCATGGTCTGGATGGATGAGGTGCAGTCGTATGGCTCAGCACAGGCCCTGGCAACACAGTTCCAGCAAAACCGGTCGGCGAACATTTTCCTGGGCGTCGGCTTTCAAGACAACGCCAGCATCGAGGTGCTTGGCGATGGCTTCCTTGAAACGGTGGTCGGCAACACGTTCAGCAAAATCTTCTTCAAGCCTGGCAACCGTGAAACCGCTGACGCTTGGGCAGACCTGATCGGCAAGCACAAGGTGGCCACGCCGATCATGACGCAAACGGCTGGTATGGGATCGTCGATGGCGAACCTGAGGGTCACCCCAGATTCGATGCGAAGCGGAAGCCGCGGCGTCTCCCTCCAGTACCGAGAAGCCGAAGAATATCGACTGGCGGCCGAGAAGCTGATGCGTCTCGATTTTGGTCAGGCTGTGGTGCTTTATGGAGCCTCCAGTGTCTACGACATCCGAGTTCCCATGCTGAACTTCGATCCTGCGTTACGAGCCCAGCTCGGGCCTGTCGCCATCCAAAAACCGCGACGTTCGCAGCGGAAAGTCGCTGGCCTTGAGTTGTTCTCGAAGTACGCTGATTTCATCTCAACCTTGGGCGCTACACCAGGCGTGAAGGCCGCGAGAAAGCAGGACTCCAGTCAGGCCGTGGTCTCGCGATTCAAGCAAGTGGAAGAAGCGGCGGCAGCTCCTGCACAGGAGACTCCCATTTGACTTCGAGATCGAAGACCGCCACCAAGGCGGCGACGACCCCTCCGGCGAATAAGCCAAAGACAGTGGCGACGAAAAAGGCCGCCAGACGCGCCGCTGCGCGCCCGGAACCACTCCCAAAGGAGCCTAGAGATGAGCACGAACAACCCGTCGAACGCAGCGACGATTTCTCCATCACCGACATATTCACAGCCTTCGAGCGAGAAGCCGATACAGGTCGATCCTCTGAGCGCCTGGTCGAACTGGATCATGTGGGGGGCGATCATCCTGGCGATCCTGGTGATCTCTCCGTTGCGGAACTTTTCGGGGCGGCTGATTGGCTCACTGATCCAGTGGGCTCTGTC
>PHCO01000377.1 GCA_002842265.1 Betaproteobacteria bacterium HGW-Betaproteobacteria-18
GTGGCCCGGAAAGTCGAGTACCAGGGGAACCCGGAACCGGCGTGACAGCAACCAACCGGCGATCCCGGTGGAAAGGGCGCCGTAACAGAGGACCAGGTCGTACCGGCCATGCACTTGGGACAGCCGTGTCCCGGTTCGCACAAAGCGCACAAGCTTGCGGAGCGCAGCGCCCGGGACACCCTCGGCGTCGACCGGCAGCGGCTCAAACCCGAAGTCGTTGAGTCCGTGCTCGCGGATGGCGGCCAATTCCTCGGGGTGGTCATGCATGCGCCACGAAGGCATCATCAACTCCCCCGTAACTGCAGGGGGCCAGTAGGCCACGGCATTCTGGGTCGGATCGGTCTTGGGCGGCACCGGGCCGGGATGGATGAACAGCACTCGCAGCGGCCGCTCCATGGTCATGACCTGCCGAGCCCGGCGAGCCGTTGCACCGCAGCGACCACCGACTCAAGCTGGACCGAGCTCCTCAAGCCGTCGAGTACCTCCGGGTGGGCGGGCGCCCAGCTTCCGGCTGCTGCATCCATAGCTGCGCGGACAATTGCCGGGATCTCGTCGGCGGGTGTCTGCTCCGTCACCAGGAAATGTCCGCCGACCTGCCGGAGCAACCGGGCACTCTCGCCCTCGGTATCTACCCAGGCCAGAATCGGGCGATTGGCGGCGAGATATTCGTACAGCTTGTTGGGTACTTGCCTGGGTTGCTGCTGGGCCAGCAGCAGCAGGAGCCCGGCTGAGCGCGTCCGCTCCATCACCTCGGCATGAGGGATCCGCGCTGCAGTGGTCGTTGCGCTGGAGAGCCCTCGGCGCTCGAGCATCTCCGACACCGGAGCATTGTTGAAGGTCGCCACATCACCGATCAGGTCGAGGGCAATACCTTCCGACAGGTGCCCCTTGTCGCGGAGTGTCACCAAGGCGTCAAGATACGGGATCGGGGTGCGCTGGAGATAGAAGGAGCCGAAGTAAACGGTCCGGTGCATGTCGATCGCTGGGCGCGCACTGGGCGAGGCGAGCAGCCGGTCCGGGATGCCGTTTCTGGCCAGTATTGCCTCACGAGCGCCTTCCTGCTCAAGCCACGAGACGATTCCCTCGCTCACCCCGACGCAGAGGGCCGGTCCGGTGACTATCTGGCGACGCATCGTGTTTGCGGCCGCGGCCATGATGGTACCTGAGAAGGCCAGTCTACCGGTGTCTTGGTCATGCCATGGATCGCGATACTCCGCCACCCACGGAACATCCAGCTGTCGGGATATCCGGCTCGCAGCGCGGTGCACGCTCATCGGCGGGGCGGTGGAATAAACCAGGTCGCATTCAACGTCGAGTGCGGCTTCGACCAGCGTGGGCGCTGCATCGCGCCACAAGTCCGGAAAGAGGCGCCACGCCTCGTACTGACGCTTGAGGGCGGGAAGTGACCGACCGGCCATTTGCTTGAGCGAGCGAAGCGCGCCCGGGCTGGAGTGGCCCACCGGC
>PHCO01000092.1 GCA_002842265.1 Betaproteobacteria bacterium HGW-Betaproteobacteria-18
CAGGTGTCGAAACATGGGCATTCAATTCAATGTGTTTGCGTGATTTTGCGCAGCGATGGGTGCAGGTCGGGATTGATGCCGCTGCGCTCAGCCAGGGTGGCGCAAGTCAGTTGCGCGAGGTAAGCCAACAGGGCCGTGCGTGCCCAGCGCGCCTCGGGAAACGGCAGCGGCAGTTGTGCCTCAGGCGTCTGGTTGCAGCCCAGGCAAATGAACGGCACGCCGCGCGCCAGCAAGGCTGCCGCCACGGCTTGTTTGCTCTCCATGGACTCGTCGGACGCCGTGAACAACACCACCCGGTCGGCAGGACTGGCCGCCGCAATGGGCCCGTGCAGGTACTCGGCGGTCGAAAAACCAAAGGCCGGAATGCCGACACTTTCCTGCAGCTTGAGCGCAGCGTCCAGCGCGCCGCCATAGGACGGGCCGCGTGCCAGCCAGGTGACGGTGCGTGCACCCGCCAAAAAAGTGGCCAGCTGGGCGGGAATGCCGTCGGCATCGATGTGCAACATGCAGGCGGCGGTCTGCTCTGCCGCCAGTTCAATGTCATAGCCGGCCAGTGCTGCGGCGACAAAAATCTGCGCGATCACGCTTTTGGTGGCGGGCACCGCCTGCTCTGCGCCGCAGCCCAGATGAATCCGGTGGTGCGCCGGTTTTATCAGGTGGGCGTCGGGTGAATCGGCTTCAGACACAGCCACCACCAGGGCGCCGCGCGCGCGCAGCCATTCGGCACTGGCCGCAATGTCGGTGGATTTGCCGGAATACGACAACGCATAGACCACGGCATCGTGCCAGTCGGCTTCGGGCAGCGGCTGGGTCGTCAGCCAGGGCCGGAACTCAACCGGTTGGCGCCCCGTTTGCAGCGCAAACAGGTAGGCGGCAAACGAGCACACATTGCCCGAGCTGCCGCGCCCGAGCAGCACCACGGTGGGCCGCTCGGCCACCTGGCGGCGGACCTCGATAGCCTGGCGCTGCCAGCGTGCGGCCTCGGAGCGCAGCACGTGCGGTGCCGAGCGTGCTTCCTGGGCCATCAGACTTTTCAACATGTCAATTCTCCTTGGGGGTGTAGGGCGGGATGGGCACGGCTTGCCAGTAAAACTCGCTGGGGACGCAGCGATGCTGGTGGTCGGCAATGCGCTCGCGCATGCCGTTGTCATCACCAAACAAAGCGGGGATCTGGGTCGCGTAATGACGCAGCAACGCCATCTTTGCGTCCACGTCCACGGGCAGCGCAAAACGCCTGGTGGGCTCCAGCTGCAGCCGGGCCAGTGCTTGCAGCGGGTCGTCCTGGTCGCCGCGGCCGATGCGGGGATCGGCCACATAGGGGAAATCTTCATAAAACAGCAGATCGGCACCGGCGGCCGTGGCGGCCAGCCGCACTGCCACCTTGGCTGCGATCTGGTGGTCCACATGGTGGCCAATCCCCATCGGGCTCACCAGCAAAATGCGACCCAGGTCGAGGCAGAGGCGACGCAGCACCAGGTAGAGCTCCTCAATGTGCGCCATGTCGTCGATGCGGGGCGAGACCCAGCGCTCGCGTGCGTTGCGGTAAATCAGTTTGCCGGTCAAGGGGCTTCGGCGGTAAATGCCGTCGGCAAAGCTCAGGTGCACGAAGTCGGCATTGACCGAGTGCATGGCCGTGATGTCTTCGTGGCGCCGGGTGCGCGCGCTGACATGGCCGTGGCGGCGCTCAATTTTGCGGCTGCCGTCGGTGGTCAGCCTGCGTGAGGTGCCGCAACTGATGCTCACCACCAGGGTCGAGACGCGATCGCTCAGGGCGTGCAGCAAGGCGCCGCAACTCAAGGCGGCATCGTCCAGGTGCGGCGACAAGATGACGACGCGCTCAAACTCGTCCCAGTCAAAGCGTTCCAGCAGGTTGAGCGTTTTCATGCCGCTGGTGGGAGCAGCGCCCCATAGCTGTCCTGGGCGCGGCTGAGCATGCGCGCCGCAAGCAAGGCCTGACCAACGAGCGGGTTGGCAGCCAGCGCGGCCACACGCGCTTGGCTGTCGCCGGCGTTGGCCACTTTGGCGGTAAGCCGCTGGTAGCGCTCAAGCCGTGTTGCCAGACCGTAGAAAGAGGTGGGAAGTTGCGGCGCAGCAAGCCGTTCAATGCCAGCGTTTGAGACCCGCACGCGCGTCTCGATCACGGTGTCATGCGCAAACGCGGGCGTGGCACCATGGTTGGGCAGATTCAGCACCAGCTCATGCGGTGTGATTGAGGCCAGCGCCCGAATGACCGTCACGGCCAAATCACCGAAACCCGCCGAACCACGGTAAAAGTGCAGTTGCGGTTGGGCGCTTTTGCCTTCCGCCTCGAAGTGCGTGTAGTAGGCGTCGAGCGAGGCTGCCACGACGTCACTGCGCGGCCCAACGCGGCGCGCATGTGCCACAAAAGCTTTCGGAAAAAGATAGTAAGGCAGGTAAGAGTTGGGCCAGAAGCCGGTATTTTTTCGTGCCAGCTGCAATGACAACTCGAAGCGCAACTGGTGCTCCTCATCGTAGTCGTCGGGTGGGGGAAGGGGCGCAGAGGGCACAGCCAGCGCTTTGCCATCCAGCAGAATGTCGCTGTACCAAGTGGCGTGGTTGAGGCCGTTGCAGCGAAAGGCATAGCGCGCTGGCTGATCCAGTGCGTGGCAAAGGGCCTGCATGTCTTCGTCAGACTGGTCGCACAGACCAATCACCTTCACGCCACCGCGATCGACCAGCGCCTGGGTCACGATGTTGCTTGGGTTGGTGTAATTGAGCAGGGTGGCATGGGGTGCCAGGGCCTGCATCGTGGCGGCCACGCGCAGGGCCTCGGGCACCGAGCGCAGTGCAAAGAAGAAGCCACCAGGGCCCACGGTTTCCTGGCCAGGAATGCCAAATTCCAGCGGCAGTGTTTCATCGATGCGGCGGGCCGCAAGGCCCCCCGGGCGCGTTGAGTTCAACACCAGATCCGTGCCCTCAATCGCTGCTTCAAGCGTGTCGGCTACTTCCACCTTGAAGGCGCCAGCGTGCTGCGCCATGGCCGCGGTCAGGCGCGCGACGATGGCCAGGTGTGCGGCATCGATGTCATACAGCCGTACGGTTTTGAGCGGTAATTCGGCGGCGTGTGCAATCAGGGCCTGCAGCAAGCCGGGGGTGTAGGCGCTGCCACCCCCCAAAATAGTCAGGGTTTGCATAAACTCTCCCGGTTTAAATCGGCGAACAGGCTGGGGTTGGTGACCAGCCCACCGGTTTGGGTCAATATTTTTGCGGCAGCACGGGTGCCGAGTTGCACTGCCTCCATGGGCGCCATGTCGCGCATCAGGCCAGCGATCACTCCGGCGCAAAAAGCATCGCCGGCACCGGTGGCGTCGATCACCTGGGTGGGAGCAGCAGGAACCCGTACCGGCACCGTGTTGAGCAGGCCGGTCACGCCCTGGGCACCCAGGGTGACGAGCACCGAGTGCGCGGCTTGGGCCAGGCACTGTGGCGCGTTTTCAGCCTGACCGCAGGCGGCCTGCGCCTCTTTCTCGTTGAGCACCAGCAGATCCCAGGCGCCGTCTTTGCGCTCCGCCAGTTGACTGAGCTGGTGCGTGCTCCAGCTGCCGCTGACCGAAATGCGTGCACCCATCTGCCGCGCCAGGGTCAGCGGCGCGGTCAGGCGGGCGGCTTCTTCCAGCCCGGGCACATGCACCCAGGTGGCCGCTGGCAAGCGCTTGACGTTTGCCAATACATCCAACTCGGCTGTGGTTAAAAACGCGCGATCGTTCACATCCGAGAACACCAGCGAGATGGCCGGGTTATCGCGCGCGGCCAGTGGCACCAGGGTGATGCCCAGGCGCTGCGCCAGCAGGGTCACGGCCTCGTCCACCAGGCCATGGCCCATGGGCAAACAAAGCGTCACGTTCAAGCCCAGCGCCGCCGCCACGCTGGCGGTGTTGAGCGCGCCACCCAGCGCCAGTTGAATGCCATCGACAAACACTTCTTCACCGGGTGCCGGGCGCACGTGCGGCGGCACAAACACCTCAAAGTAGGCCAGGCCCACCACCACCAGGTTGGTCACAGGCATCATTGGGCTGTCACGCGGCTTGCACCGCGCGCATGAATTCATCGCCCCAGTGCGCCACATCGTTGTCGGTCACGATGGCGGCCATGCGCTGGCAGCGGTAGGCCCTCTCGTCGGCGCCCATGGTGAGCGCCTGGTGCAGCACTTTGGACATCGAGTTGGCGTCGTAGGGATTCGTCAACAGCGCACCGTGCAACTCAACCGCAGCTCCGGCAAATTCCGACAGAATCAGCACGCCCGAAGATCCCGTGGCTTTTTTGGTGGCAACAAATTCCTTGGCCACCAGGTTGAGGCCGTCGCGCAGTGGTGTGATCCAGGCCACGTCGCAAGCCGCGTAATGCGCCACCACGTCCTCAAACGGCAGCGAGCGGTAGAAGTAGCGCACGGGTGTCCATTCCAGCGTGGAAAAGCGGCCGTTGATGCGACCCACAATGCGATCGACTTCGGTACGCAGCGTCTCGTAGATCTCCATGCCCGGCGCGGCCGGGGTGATGATGTTGAGCAGCGTGACGCCGCCGATCAGTTCCGGGTGCTCGTCGAGCAAACGCTCGAACGCCTGCAATTTTTCCAGCGAGCCCTTGACGTAGTCGAGCCGCTCGATCGAGACGATGCCCTTGACGCCATCGAGCAGGGTGTTGATGCGGTCAATTTTTTTCTGTACCGAAGGTTTTTTGACAATGTCCTCGATCAGCCCCACGTCGATGCCCACCGGGTGCGCGCCCAGCGTGACGCGGTGGCCGCCGACCTCGATGGCCGAGGTCATGGTGTCCACGCCCAGGGCGCAGCCGTAGGTGATGTAGCGCGGCGCGCAGGGCACCGATGCAAGCACTTCCACCGGCGTGTAGGAGCGCACGGCATCGACAAAATTCTCGACGTAGCGCGGGATGTGAAAACCGACGTAGTCACACTGCAGCAGGCTGCCGATGATCTCGCGGTACCACGGCAGGATGTTGAAGATGTCGCTCGACGGAAACGCGGTGTGGTGAAAGAACGCAATGCGCAGGTCGGGCCGTAGCGGGCGCAAGAATGCCGGCACCATCCACAGGTTGTAGTCGTGAATCCACACCACCGCGCCTTCAGCCGCTTCCTGGGCGGTCTGCTCGGCAAAAATGCGGTTCACTTCAAGAAAACGTTCCCAGTGCGCCTGGTTGAACTCGGCCTTGTCGGGGAACGAAAAAATGATTGGCCAGAAAGCTTCCTTGGAAAACTTCTTGTAGAAGATGTCCACGTCTTCTTCGGTCAGCGCAATGCGCGCCACTTTGAGGTTTGGGTAGTGCTTTTTGTCCACCGGTACATGCCGCACAAAGCCCTCTGGCTGGCGGCTGCCCTGCATCGACCAGGCCACCCACGAGCCTTTGCGCTCACCGCCAAAGAAACCCAGCAGCGTCGGGATGATGCCGTTTGGGCTTTTTGGGCGCTTGTGCTTGAGCACACCGTCTTCCAGCATCTCGTCAAACGGCGGGCGGTGGTACACCATGACCAGATCAGCCGCGCCGCACGCGTCCATGCGGCGCTGCGCCTTGGGTGAGCTCTCAACGGCGGTGCCGTGGTGCGCCAGCCCGGCCAGAATGCCGCCGCAGCCTTCCGCCTTGGCGATGAAGACGCGCGGCATCTTGCGCACTCGCTCGATCAGTGCCGGCTCGGCACTGCCCACCACAATGCCCTTGAAACCGGCGGCAAACATCGACAAGTCGTTGAGCGTGTCGCCCGCCACCACGATGGTCTCCAGGTCAAAGCCTTCTGCGTTGGCCAGTTCAAGCAAGCTGGACCCCTTGCTGACGCCGCGCGGCAACACGTCGAGATAACGGCCGGCCGACCACAGCAGGTCGCAGTCCAGCGCTTCCACCGCAGCGCGCAAGTCGGCGCTGATGCCGCCCTCGCTGATAAAGAACGAGCAGCGCCGCTCCTGCGGTACGGTTTGTCGCTGCAAGGCGGGAAACCGGGCCAGCTGTTGCAGCACCGCCTGCGAGCCGGGCCAGCGCGCGGCGATGTTGTGGTGCAGCGGGTCCACCGGGCGCAAGTCGCCATGCAGCACCGTAGCGCCCACGTCGGCAATGATGTAGTCGGGCTGCGGCAGGGTGGAGTCGCTGAGCAGGGGAATGATCGACTCCAGCCCACGCCCGGTGACATAAATCAGTTTGGCGCCCGACATGGCACCGCTGAACAAATCACGAATACGCCGACGCATGTCTTGGGCGCCCGCCAGCAAGGTGCCGTCGAGGTCGGTAGCCAGCACCAGGCTGGTGCTGGGTTCAATCGTCAGGTGTGCTGTTGATGGGATGGCATTCATGTGAATCTCCTGTTGTGAAGGGTCCAGTGAGTGACTGAACCCGCACCGGTGTGGCTCGTTGGCGTGATCCGGCAGAAATGCTTGAGCGACCGCGTGATCGGTCAAGCCCTGCTCGCAAACCTTGCCAGCTTGCGGGCGCTTATTTATGGCAGCGTCCTGCGTGGTTTCTTCCACCTTGGGCGGCGCCACGGCGGCGATGATGTCGTTCAAGCTGATGTTTCCCATCAGCTTGTTGCGGCCACGTCGGGCTTGCCTTTTTCCATCATGGCGGTGAACGTGGGCATGGTGTCGCCGGGCACCAGCTCCACCTCGCAACCGTAGCCGCTGCTCAGGATGAGCTTGTCAATGTGCGCCAGCACTTTGGCCGACTGCCGGTGCATGTTGGCCACCGTGACCTTGCCGCAGGCCGCCAGGCCACGACCGTAGCCAGCAACGTCAAGGAGAGTTTGGGATGGTGATTCATGGCGACCTTTCAGGAAATTCCAAACCAGGACAGACAGCACCCCATCGGCATCACACCGGGGTGTCATAAAACGCAAATTGGGGAGTGTTGTGCGAGATAAAAAGCAAACAAATTACGTTTGCACAAATGTATTTTGTTACATTTTTATAATGAAGTCAAGCATATCAATCCGAATCGATATGCTTGATGAGCCCGGAAAGGCGGGTGAAACGTCTGCTTTATCGCAGCGCCGTGGGTTCGTTTTTATCGGGCGTCAGGCGGTCTTCCAGCTCGCCAATGTAGGCGCAGAGCGAGTTGCCGGACTGTTCCACGGTGGTGCGCAGTGTGTTTTCCAGTGCATCCAGCCGCGCCACTAGCGCTTGTCTTGTGGCAGTGTCTTGCTCGGCACGCTGCTTCAGGCCAGCCTCCAGAAAGCTGCGCAGCTCGGTCAAGCGCGAGGCCTCGGCTTTGTCGGCCAGCTCGCGGTTGAGCTGCAGTTCTTTGGCGTTACGGCGTGTGTCCATCAGTACGTTGGACTGCAGGTAAAGCACATACACCAGGCCATACGCCACCACAAAAATCAGCAAACACAGCATGATGAGCCCCAACGGGGCCTGCAGGGTGGTGATACCAAAGGAGAGCGCCGTGTCGGTTAAAAAAACGCTCCAGTTCAGGGCTGTGAAAGCGCCGATCAGCGTAACAACCAAAAGCAACAATAAACTGCGGATACGCATGGGGAACTCCTAATGAGGGAATGGATACATGTCCGTTAGGGTACACCAACTGGCTATCATGCAGATCACGCACCTCCTGGTTGACCATGACCCGAACCCCTGTCCTTGCTGCCGACGCTTCTTTTGACTTTGCCCTGTTGCAACAGTCAGCCGCGCGCACGGGCAGCCGCAACCGGCGTGCGCTGTGGTGGCTGCTGGGCCTGCTGGTCTTGTTGGTGGGCTCGGTGGTGACATTGCTGCTCTACCTGAATAACTTTGAGACCGAAGAGGCCGCCCGCCGCCGCGCCGCAGATGCGCAGTGGCTGGAGCAAAGTGTGCAGTTTCACTTTCGGCGTCTGGAGGACGATTTGCTGGTGTTGGCGCGCCAGGCGGTGCAGCAGAGTGCGGGGATGGGTACCTTGGTGCCGGCAAACCCGCTTGATTTGAAAGCCGGTTTGCTGTGGCGCGAGCCGGGCGTGGTTTTGTCCAGTGGCTGGATCGCAGCGGGTCAGCTCAACGACCAGCGCGTGGGCCCGGAGCGCTGGCAAGTGGATTGGCAGGCGCATGCTGAAAATGCGCAGGCGTTGGCCCTGATGCAAACCACCAGTCAGGGTTTGCGCCGCTCGGCGTATGCGGGCTTGATGTTGCGCTCGGATGGCAGTGCGACCGATGTGGTGTGGTTGGCCGTGCCATTTTTTGACCGTGGCCTGTTTGCCGGCAACTACCTGGCGGCGGTGTCGGTTGAGCGCGCGCTGACAGCCGTGGTGCCGGGCTGGTTCCTGCAGGATCACAGTGTGCAACTGCTCACCGACGAGTCCAGTGCCCAGGTGGATACCGCGTACCGCGCGGGTCTGAACTTGCCGGGCACCGACTTGTTTGTGCAGGTGGCGCTGACCCAGGCGCAACCCACGACTGTGCCGCGCATTTTCTTTTTTGTGGCCTTGTTGTTTTTGTCGGGCATGTTGGTGAGCCTGTATGCCCTGCGCCGCGACTTTGTGAAGCGTCAGCAGGTACAAGCCTTGCTGCAAGCCCAGGTGGCGCTGCGCACCGCCATGGAAAACTCGGTCACCATCGGCCTGAGGGCGTGGGACCTGGGCGGCAAAATTCTGTATGTGAACGATGCATTTTGCCGCATGGTGGGCTACAACGCGGCCGAGCTCATCGGCCGCTCGATCCCGTTCCCGTACTGGCCCGCTGAACAAATTGACGCTTTGCAGCGGGTGCATGACGACATCATGGCGCAGGGCACCAGTGGCGAAGGCGTTGAGGTGCAGTTTCAGCACCGCGACGGTCACCTGATTGACGTGCTGATTCACGAAGCCCCGCTGAACACCGCCGCAGGTGAGCAGATGGGCTGGATGAGTTCGGTACTCGACATCAGCGAGCGCAAACGCGCCCAGCGTATGGCGGCGCAACAGCAGGAAAAGCTGGAAGCTTCGGGCCGTCTGGTGGCGGTGGGCGAGGTGGCTTCCACCCTGGCCCATGAGCTTAACCAGCCGCTGGGGGCCTTGAGCAGTTTTGCCAATGGCCTGCTTAACCGGCTCAATGACGGCAGCATCAGCCTGCCCGAACTGTTGCCGGTGGTGGAGCGCATGGCCCGGCTGGCCGAGCGTGCTGGCGGCATCATCAAGCGCGTCAACGCCTTTGCACGCCGTCGTGAGTTGTCACGCCAGCGGCTGGACCTGGCAGCGTTTTTGCAGCGCGTACGGATGCAATTGGGGGATGATCATGCTGTCACGCCAGCCTGGGCGCGACCCGATCAGCCCATCTGGGTAGAAGCTGACGAGCTACTGCTCGAGCATTTGGTGAATAACCTGGTGGGCAATGCGCAAGACTGGGCAGCGCAGGATGGACAGCGCCCTCAAGTGTGGGTAGGTTTGCAACAAGATGCAGCGCAAGGCCTGGCCGTGCTGACGGTGGCGGACACCGGCCCGGGGGTGAGCGAAGAAGCCCAGGCCACCATCTTCAATGCCTTTGTCAGCCGTAAAGAGGGCGGCATGGGCATGGGGCTGGCGATTTGCCGCTCGATTGTCGAAGCGCACCACGGCCGCATTGAGGTGGGCCGCGACCCGGTGCTGGGCGGTGCCCGTTTTACCGTGCTGTTGCCGCTGGCAGAACATGACCCAAAGAAGGAGATGCCATGAGCCAACCCCGCGTGCATATTGTGGATGACGACCCCGATATTCGTGACGGCCTGGCCTGGCTGTTCGACTCACGCGGTTTTCAAAGTGCCGGTTGGGACGGTGGCCCGGCTTTTCTGGCGGCGGCGCGCGCCCTGCAGGGCGACTGGGGCCACGCCGTGGTGCTGTTGGATATGCGCATGGCGCCACTCTCGGGCACGGTCACCTTTGAACTGCTCAAGGCGCTGGGTTGCCCCTGGCCGGTGCTTTTTTTGACCGGCCACGGCGATGTCGGCAGCGCTGTCGCGGCGGTCAAGCAGGGTGCCTGGGATTTTCTGGAAAAACCGTTTCAGGACAAC
The DNA here is from genome assembly GCA_002842265.1 of Betaproteobacteria bacterium HGW-Betaproteobacteria-18. Lineage (GTDB taxonomy): Bacteria > Pseudomonadota > Gammaproteobacteria > Burkholderiales > Burkholderiaceae_C > Rhodoferax. Next base: position 9,949 of record PHCO01000092.1, read on the forward strand.
GAGCTGGTGGACCGCGTGCAGCAGGCGCTGGCTGCGGCCAGTGCCGCGCAACAGGATGACTCGGAGACACGCCGCTTGCGCCAGGCGCTGGCGTCGCTGAGCCCGCGCGAGCGCGAAGTGCTCGACGAACTGATCCGTGGCCACTACAACAAGAATATTGCCGACCACTTGGGCATCACGCCGCGCACGGTGGAGTTCCACCGCGCCAACATCTTTGAAAAAATGGGCGTGGATTCGGCCGTTGAACTGGCCCACAAACTGGGTCGCCTGCAGCCCCTGGGTTAACCAATGTTCACGGCACAATGCAGTCTGTGCATGAAAAACTGCTTGCGCACCTTGTGAATTTCTGAGGACTATGGACATGACCAAACCGATCAAACGCATTGCCATCAACACCGGCGGCGGCGATGCGCCAGGGCTTAACGCGGTGATTCAAGCGGTGGTGATTGCCGCCGCCAACCGCGGCTGGGACTGCTTTGGCATTCGTGACGGCTTCAATGGCATTTTGTTTCCCGAGCGCTACTCTGAAGGTGGCGTGGCGCGCCTCACACGCGACCGGGTGCGCGGTATCGGCCACCTCGGCGGCACCATGCTGGGCACCACCAACAAAGGCGACCCGCTGCACTTTCCGGTCAGCATGCCCGATGGCAGCATGCGCGAGATCGACCGCTCCGACGAAATCCTGGCCTACTTTGCCACCCACGAGATCGACGCGCTGGTGTCCATTGGCGGCGACGGCTCGCTTACCATTGCCAACGCCCTGCACCAGAAAGGCCTGCGCGTGGTGGGCGTGCCCAAGACCATCGACAACGACCTCGACAAAACCTTCACCACCTTTGGTTTCGATTCGGCGGTCGGCTTTGCCACCGAATGCCTGGATCGCCTGCACAGCACCGCCGAGAGCCACCAGCGCGTGATGGTGGTTGAGGTGATGGGCCGCTACGCCGGCTGGATCGCGCTGCACACCGGCATTGCCGGCAATGCGCACGCCATCCTGATCCCGGAAATTCCTTTTGATCTGGACAAAATCGCCGCCAAGGTGCGCGCCCGTGACAGCGACGGGCGCCTGTATTCGATCGTGGTGGTGGCCGAGGGCGCGCAGCCCAAAAATGGTCACCGTGAACTGCTGGCGCCCGCTGAGGCGGGCCATGCCGAACGACTCGGCGGTATGGGCGAGCGCATCGCCAGCGCGCTGGCCGAGCGCACCGGCAAGGACGCCCGCGTGGTGGTGCTGGGCCATTTGCTGCGCGGCGGCAGCCCCACCTCATTCGACCGCCTGTCGGCGCTGCGCTTTGGCGCGGCAGCGGTGCGCGCGCTTGACGAAGGCCAGAGCGGCATCATGGTGGCGCTGGGCTTTCACGGTGTCGATTACGTCGCGCTCGAAGAAGTGGCCGGGCGCATGAAAGCCGTGCCGCTGGACTGCGACACGCTGCAAACCGGGCGCGACCTGGGGATCTGCTTTGGCGATTGAGGGCGTCCCCTTGCTGGTGGTGTGCCTGTGCGCCGACTGGTGCCACGTGTGTTGCGACTACCGCAGCAGTTTTGCGCAGGTGCAAGCGGCTGTCCAGGCGGACTACCACCAGGCGCAGTTTGTCTGGCTGGACGTGGAGGACGAAGCCGACCTGTTGCACCCGCTGGATGTCGATGACTTCCCCACGCTGTTGATTGCCGTGGGTGACGCGCCGCGCTTTTTTGGTCCGCTCACACCGCAGCCATCAACGCTGGAGCGGCTTGTGCGCAGCCTGGCAGGCGATGCCTCGATCAAGGCGCTGGCTGACCCCGAATTGCGTGCCGCCGTGGCGCGCATCCGGGCGCAACAGCAGGCAGGTTAAACAACATAGTCATCGCGATCCACCCGAATCAAGCCCGATACCGCACACGGACCTTGAACCCTGTGGGGCGGACTTCAGTCCGCCATGGTCGACTGAAGTCGACCCCACAACAAGCCCAAACGCTGTGTTCA
>PHCO01000378.1 GCA_002842265.1 Betaproteobacteria bacterium HGW-Betaproteobacteria-18
CCCTCGCGCTTGGCCGCGCTACGGGCCTGCTGATATTCCCATACGCTCATCGTCGGCAACGCCTGGTTGGCGAACGGTACCCTGAAATACTGCCTGCTGTCGGGGTCGTAAAACCAGACCACGCTGATATCCCGCGGATCCCGGCGGAAGATGAACTCCCGCTTACTGCCCGGCTTTTTCGGCTCAGAGGAGTTGATCCAGGAGCGGAGCACATCGGCGTAGTAGTTGAGGCCTTCGATCGAGACGCCGTAGGTCTGAATGGTGCGCCGGAAAGAAGGCAGGAAGTCGAGCAGCAGGGCCTGGCGATCCGCCGGGCGGGGCGGAAGGCCTCGGCCGACAACCTCGGCGTTGCCGAACATCCCGATCTCCCATTTTTTCACCGGCGACATGCCGATGCCGGCATGCAGCCGCTGATGGTAGACCTTGCAGATCAAGGTCACCAACCAAGTCTCGAACTCCGTCTTGGTCATCGCCGCATGCTTCTCGGAGTCGTACCCTTCCCTCTCCCTTACCGACGAGAAGGTCGTGCCGGGCAGAGAGTGGATCTCTTTCATCAAGGTTCCGAGCATCCGCTCTATATGCCCGCCGTACCGAGGCTGCTTTACCGGCCGGAATTCAAGGTTGATACCGTGAGCCAGACACGACTGTCTGAAGTTGTTGGACCGGAAATCGGCGCCGTTGTCCACATGGATGGTATCCATCACGCCCCAGACATCCCAACGCACGTCAACCCCTCTGACGGCCAGCCATTCGTCCTTGGGCAGAATGGCGTGGGCGACGCACATAGCCACCGAGGTTTCCGAGGGCGGATCGAACGAAAGGTAGTAGCCGGCGACCATCCGGCTGAACACGTCGATCGCCAGGGTGATCCACGGCCGGCCAATCGGCTTGCGGTGAATATCGTCCACCAGAATGATGTCCGCCGGGGTGTGGTCGATCTGAACCACCGCCAGAGGATAATCGGCGTTGGGGAAACGTCCCGCCGCCGGCAGGAACTTATTCTTCGCCTTTTCCTTAAACCCCCTGCCCCGCAGGCGCTGCTTTTCACTTAGCGCGGCGATACGGGCCCGGACGGTGTTCGGGTGCGGGGAATCGACCCCGCTCTCCCGGCACCGACGCAGGACTTCCAGGACGGCTTTCTGCGGCGAAGGCCGCTGAGCGGTCAAGAAGGTGTCCTGAAGGACTTCGCCAATTATGGCCTCGGCGTGTTTGGAGATGCGCATGGCCCCGGACCGCCATCCCCTCTTCATGGGGATCAGGGTGGAAAGCAGGGCTATGCTCCGGTACCGCTTCACCCAGCGGTACAGCGTCGCCGGATCCACCCCGACCTCCCGGGCCCGCTCGACTGTGGACATGCGGCCTCCGGAGTCGGAGGCCAGCAAAGGCTTGATAGCCTCGTAACGCTGCTCGGCCACCTTCCAATCCAGGTCGGTGATATCTTCAAGGTCGCTAAGGAC
>PHCO01000093.1 GCA_002842265.1 Betaproteobacteria bacterium HGW-Betaproteobacteria-18
TGACGGTGGGCGTGGGCACATAGCGTGAAAACGCTGCCCAGGCTGCGCGTGATCTCATCGCCGCGCTTGCCGCGCAACAGTTGCCCTAGTCGCCCATCACTGAGCACCGGGCGCAGCCCCGCCACGCCGGGCTGCGCGCCAGGGCGTAGCTGGTACTGGCCAGCGAACGCGTCCCAGGGGGGCGTGGAAAGTGTTGCTGTCGCCATATCCCAATCATTCACCTTAATGATCAAGTCCCAGCCGCATCAGCTTCATGCGCAGCCCGACCCGGGTCAAGCCCAACTGTTCAGCCACGTGGGTCTTGTTGCCCTTGTGGCGCAGCATGGCATCCTTGATGAGTTGGGCCTCCACACGTTCCATGTGGTGTTTGAGTTGGCCTGACGTGTTATCCGTAGCGTCATCAGTCTCCCCAAGCGCTGCGCCGGGTTCAAGTGTCTGAACCGCATGCAATACGCGCGGTGACAGCAGTTCGACCCCCAGCAGCGGACCATCACCCAGCGCCATGGCACGGCGAATCTCATTTTGTAGCTCGCGCACATTGCCGGGCCAGGTGTGGTGGCAGAGCAAGTCCATGGCTTCTGCGGACATATTTCGTCCGATCAACGGGGACTTTTTCAGCAGGTCGGTCACGATCAACGGGATGTCCTGGGCGCGCTCGCGCAGGGCGGGCAAATACAGCGTGATGCCAGCGATGCGGTAGTACAGGTCTTCACGGAAGCGGCCAGTCGCCACGTCGGCTTCCAGGTCGCGGTTGGTGGCGGCAATCAGGCGCACATCCACGGCCACCGGGCGTGGGCTGCCCAGGGGACGGATTTCACCCTCTTGCAGTGCGCGCAGCAGTTTGACCTGAAAGGCAGGCGAGGTCTCACCAATTTCATCCAGAAACAGCGTGCCGCCATCGGCCTGCTGAAACAAGCCGATGTGCGAGTCGGTGGCACCGGTAAAGGCACCGCGTTTGTGGCCAAAGAGTTCGCTCTCCAGCAGGGTGTCGGGCAGGGCACCGCAGTTTTCCACCACAAAGGGCTGTTCGGCGCGGGCGCTGGCGTAGTGGATGGCGCGCGCCAGCAGCTCTTTGCCGGTGCCGGATTCGCCAGTGATCAATACAGACAGGTCATGGCCTGCCACGCGCTCGGCCAGCGTGCAAACCTTGTTGAGTGGGCTATTTTGCGCACGAATCAGCTTGTCAAAACCGGCCAGTGCTTTGGCTTTTTGGCGCAGGTTGGCCACGCGCAGCGCCAGGTTTTCGGGGTTGGTGCGCAGCTCCAGGGTGAGGCGCTGGTTTTCCTGCTGCAGACGCCATAGCTCACCGGCACTTTGCAGGGTCAGCAGCAGTTGATCCGGGTGCCAGGGTTTGAGCAGATACTGCCAGATGCCGGCCTCGTTGATGCCGGTGATGATGTCTTCGGCCTCGGTGTAGCCCGACAAGATGAGTCGTACGGTGTCGGGCCATTGCTCACGCACCGCGCGCAAAAACGCCACGCCCGAGGTGCCTGGCATGCGCTGGTCTGACACCACAATCTGCACCAGTTCGTTCTCCATGACCGCAACGCCTTCATCCGCAGAAGAGGCGGTGAATACGGTGAAATGGTCTTCCAGGGTGCGCCGCAGTGTTTCCAGCGAGCGCTGCTCGTCATCCACCACCAGCACGGTCAAGGGCGCGCGTGCCGGGCTCATGGCCGGTTCCAGTCCAGTTCGCGGTGCAGGGCCAGGTGGCGTGGCGTCCAGGAGGCCAGCGACTTGGCCACAAAATGGTGCCGCGCCACGTGGTAGCTGGGGTCGAAGCCGTAAAAATTGCGGTGCATGTGGGTCATCTCCTCGGTGCGATAAGTCGCCAGTGGTTTGGCGGCTTCATCGCGCGCTCTGGCTTCGTTTTTGATTGTCAGTTGCGCGACGAAGTCAGGGGCGCCAGCCAGCTTTGAAGCCATCGTAGCGACTTCTGTGCGAAACGTGGGCACGTCACCAGGCAGGCAGGCATCGGTAAAGCCAATGCGTAGCGCAGCCTGCGCCGTCAGCGGTTGGCGGTTGTGCATGATGGCTTTGGCGGCCTGCAGCCCCACCCGGCGCGGCAACAGATAGGTCCAGTATTCCGAGCCATACAAATTGCCCATGTTTTTGTAATGCGGGTTCAGCATGACGGCCTCGCGCACCCACACCTGGTCTGCGGCGCGTGCCAGAAAGCAACCGCCGGCACCGGTGTTGCCGCCCACAGCCGCCACGGTGATCTGGTGCGAGGTGGTGATGAGTTCGAGCGCCAGGTCGTTCATGGCGTTGATGTTGCGCCAGGATTCGTCGGCGGCCGAGCCACCGTTCAGGCTGGCTGCTTCAATCACATTGAGGTGGATGCCGTTGGACCAGAAGTCGTGCCCCCCCAGCAGCACCAGCACGCGCGTGGGCCGCTGCTTGGCCCAGGCCAGGGCAGCACGCAGACGATCGCATTGGCCGGTGGCCATGGCCCCGTTGTAAAACTCAAAATGCAAAAAGCCGACCTGGTCAGCTTCTTCGTAGGCAATGTCTTGCCAGGTGGGCTCAGGCGCACGCCACCAGTCGGGCAGCGGTGCGTGCGGCACAGCAACCGATTCTTCGGCAAAAGCCAGGGTGGCGGGCAGTTTGATGCTGCCGGGCCGCTTGACGTGGCCGATCCAGACGGCGCCATCACAGGTGGCGCGCAGCAGGGCGGTTTCGCGTTGGGCAATCACCTCGCCGGGCGCGCCGCGCAAAGTCGATTCAGGCCACGCATCAAAGACATGGCAGGGTTGACCAAACGGGCTGTCTGCGACACCGGGGAAGCCGTCCGCTGCGTTGATTTTGCGCAACACCGTGGCGCTGTCGTCATGCTGCCAGTTGAGGGTCCGGTCGGCTTGCTTCATCAGCGGCTGCCACTGGCTGCTGAACGGGCGTTGCGGTACAAAGTTGCCAGCGGCAAAACGTTTCACCGCTTGCAACACGGCTGCCGTGGCAGCTTGTGTGACTTCGTGGCGGTACAGGCTGGCCTTGGTGGCTGGGCGCATGGCAAAACTGGCGCTGGCCCAGACTGGCCCGGCGTCCATCCCGGCCTCGGCTTGCAACACGGTCACGCCCCATTCCTTTCGCCCTGCGTCAATGGTCCAGTCCAGCGCCGACGGCCCGCGGTCACCCACCACGCCGGGGTGAACGATCAGGCACACATGGCGTGACCAGACCGACTCCGGGATGGCTCGGCGCAGGTAGGGTGCCACGATCAGGTCAGGCGCAAACAGCGCAGCGGCTTCTTCGGTCACCGAGTCGCTGATGTCGAATTCAACCGACACCAGGTGGCCGCGCTGGCGCAGTTCAGCCGCCAGGCGCTGGGTCAGGCTGTTAAAGGCGTGGGTGAGCAGCAGGATGCGCATGACGGGGGGCTTAGCAAATGCGCGGCAGTTGGTCGCCGGCCAGCCAATCGACGATGCGCCGGCCACCGAAGGCGGTGGTGAGTTGCACAAAATGGTGGTCGTCGGCCATCACCTCGCCGATTTGTGCGGCATTCGTTCCCAGCGGATGCGCGTGCATCACATCGAGCAACTGCTGCGCATCGGCAGCGGCGCAAATCACGATCAGCTTGCCTTCGTTGGCCACATAGAGCGGGTCCAAACCCAGGAACTCGCAGGCGGCGGCCACCACCGGCTTGATCGGAATGGCTTTCTCATGCAGCATCATGCCCACGCCGGATTGCCCTGCAATTTCGTTCAGGGTGGAGGCCAGCCCACCACGGGTCGGGTCGCGCAGGCAGCGGATGTCGGCTCCGGTGGCGAGCAGCCTGGCAATCAGACCATGCAGCGCGGCGGTGTCAGACACAATGGCGGCTTCAAAAGTGAGGTTTTCGCGCAGGCTCATGATGGCCACGCCGTGATCGCCCATGTCGCCAGACACCAGCACCACATCGCCCGCACGGGCACGGGCGCCGCCCAGTTCCAGTCCATCAGGCAACACGCCGACGCCGGTGGTGGTGATGAAAATGCCGTCACCTTTTCCCCGCTCCACGACCTTGGTGTCGCCGGTGACCACTGGCACCCCGGCTTCGCTTGCGGCACGCGCCATCGACACGACGATGCGGGCCAGGTCGCCCAGGGCAAAGCCTTCTTCCAGAATAAAACCGGCTGCCAGATACAGCGGCGTGGCGCCCATCACGGCCACATCGTTGAGTGTGCCGTGCACCGACAAACAACCGATGTCGCCGCCCGGGAAAAATAGCGGTGACACCACATGGCAATCGGTGGACATCACCAGCCGCGCCGGTTTGCCGTCCAGCACGGGCGCGGGCAGCACGGCGCCGTCATTGCCCTGACCCAGATACTGGTTGCCCAGATGGCGACTGAACAGCTCGGAAATCAGTTGCACCATGGCGCGACCGCCCGAGCCATGCGTCATATCGACCCGGCCGTGTTTCAGATCGAGCGGACGGATGTAGCCGCGTTTGACTTCACTCATGTTGTCATGTCCTTGTGGCGGGGTTCGCCTTTTGCAGGCGGAGTATTCAATGGCATGGTCTGATTCATTCGGAATCCTCCAGACGTTGAGCCTCTTCAATCGCGCAGCGCTCCCTCTCAATCTGATTGCGCAGTTCTTCTTCAGAGGGCAAGATCAAGCGGTACTTGGTGGCAAACAACTGCTCGCTGTCCTTAAGTACCGAGTAGCGTGCCACTGACTGGTCTTTTTGGTCGCATAGCAATATGCCAACCGTCGGGTTGTCGTCAGGGCTGCGTTTTAGGTCGTCGTACATGCGCACATACATGTCCATTTGTCCGATGTCCTGGTGCGTGAGCTTACCGGTTTTGAGGTCGATCAAGACAAAGCATTTGAGCAGGTAGTTGTAAAACACCAGGTCAATGTAGAAGTCCTGGGACTCGGTGCTGACCCGCTGCTGCCGTGCGACAAATGCAAAACCCTTGCCCAACTCCAGCAAAAAGTCTTGCAGCTTGTCCATCAATGCTTGTTCCAGCTTGGACTCCAGCAACTTGCCCGTGCCGGGTAAGCCCAAAAATTCCAGCATCACAGGGTCACGTACAAACTCGCGCGGGACGGGTGGCAAAGCTGCGATATGGGTGTTGGCCTCGGCTGTGACACTATTTTTATCCCCACTGAGCAACAAGCGTTCGAAATACAAAGTATCAATTTGTCGATCCAGCGCGCGCGAAGACCAGTTTTGACCAGCAGCCTCGTTCATGTACCAGTGCCGCGCTTGCTCGCTATCGACTCGCAAAAGCAGCCGGTAATGGGTCCAGCTCAATTCGTGACGCAGTGCGTCACGAATTGGGAAAACCTGATAAAACAAGCGCATATATCGCAGGTTGGAGGCATCAAACCCCTTGCCAAATTCGCCAGTCAAGGTCGCCGCCATGCGCTGAAGCAGATTTTGGCCGTAGGCCGCTCGTGTTTCGCCGCCTTGTTCATATTCAACAATATGGCGGCCAATCTCCCAGCAGGTTTGAACCTGCACCCTATCCACGGCGCGCAGAGCCTGTTGACGGCCTTGCTGGATCAGCGCACGCAAGGTGTCCAGCAGCTCAGGTGGCAGTGCCGCCGACGGCGTCACCTTGCTCATGCCGTCATATCCTTGTAACGCCCATAGCTGTAGTGCGCCGCGCAGGCGCCTTCGCTGCTGACCATGCACGAGCCCACCGGGTTCTCGGGGGTGCAGACGGTGCCAAAAATCTTGCAATCCTGCGGGCGTTTGACACCGCGCAAAATGGCACCGCATTCGCAGGCCTTGTTGTCTGGCACCGATTTGTAATCGATCTTGAAGCGGCGCTCGGCATCGAAGCTGCCGTACTTTTCCCGGATTTTCAAAGCCGAATAGGGCACCACCGACAGGCCCCGCCATTCAAACTCGCGGCGCAGCTCAAACACCTCGGCCACGCGGTTTTGGGCTTTGAGGTTGCCGTCGCGGCTCACGGCGCGGGCAAACTCGTTTTCAACCTCGGCACGGCCTTCGTTGACCTGTTGAATTAGCATCAAAATGGCCAGCATCACGTCCAGCGGCTCAAAGCCGGCAATGACCACCGGCTTGCGGTATTCCTCGGCAAAGAATTCATAGGGCCGGCTGCCGATCACGGTCGAGACATGCGCCGGGCCGATGAAGCCGTCAATCGGCACGGTACCCCATTGCCGCACCTCGGGCGATTCCAGAATCTGGCTGATGGCTGCAGGTGTCAGCACATGGCAGCAGAGCACGCTGAAATTGCTCAGTTGTTCCTGAGCAGCCTGCAAGATGGCCAGCGCGGTGGGCGGTGTGGTGGTCTCAAAACCAATGGCAAAAAACACCACTTCGCGGCCTGGGTTGTCGCGGGCAATCTGCAAGGCATCGAGGGTGGAATACACCATGCGAATGTCACCGCCGCGCGCCTTGGCTTTCAACAGCGACAGGCCCTCGGACGCAGGCACGCGCAAGGTGTCGCCATAGGTGCACAAAATCACGTTTTGATTGAGCGCCAGGTCGATCGCCATGTCGATGCGACCAATCGGCAACACGCACACCGGGCAACCGGGGCCGTGCACCATGCGCACGTTGGGCGGCAGCAAATCCGACAGGCCGTAGCGCGAAATGGCGTGGGTGTGGCCGCCGCAAAATTCCATGAAGCTGTAGTTGCGCTCAGGCTGTGCCAGTCTGGCAATCTTGTGGGCCAGTGTTTTGGCGACCTCGCCGTCGCGGAATTCGTCGATGTATTTCATGACGTGGCCACGGCCGATTCGGACATCTCGGAAAACAGCGCCAGTGTGCGCTCGGCCTCTTCGGGGTCGAGCTTGGAGAGTGCATAACCCACATGCAGAATCACGTAGTCGCCCACCTGCACATCGTCGAGCAGCGCCAGCGAGATTTCTTTTTTAACCCCGCCCAGGTCCACCATGGCATGCTCCCCCGCCGGGCCGCAGCCCACTTCTATCACCTTGACCGGTAGTGCTAAACACATCTGTTTGTCTCCAAAGAATTCATGGCCACCCAGGCTTGCCCGAGCGCGATGCTGGCATCACCCGGTGAGGTGCGCACGGGTGCCAGCACCGCGATGCCGTGTTGTTCCAGATTTTGCCGCAAGTGCTTTGACAACAGGGTGTTGAGAAAACAGCCGCCACCCCAGGCCAGAGTGGTCAAGCCGCTTTTGGCCGATGCTTGCAACACCCAATCCGTCAAGGCGGCGACCAGGGTGGCATGGAAACGGGCTGCGGCCTGGTTGACATCGCTGGCATCGATCAGCGAGGCCAGCACGGGCAGCAGATCAAGCTGGCCGTTGTCAGCAATGGACCAGCCGTTCGTCTTGGGCGTTGACCAGCCATGGTTGTCAATAAAAAGCATCGCAGCTTGCTCGAGCAATATAGCGGCTTGGGCCTCGTAAGCCATGGTGTGACTGATGCCGAGCAAACCCGCCGCGGCATCAAACACGCGGCCCATGCTGGACGTGCGCGGGCAGTTGAACTGGCGCACCAGCATGGCGGCCACTGTGCTGGCTGCAGGATCCTGAAAACGTGGTGCGATGTCGGCGTTGCGGCCCAGTTCATGCAGTACGGCGGCGGCCATGCGCCAGGGCTCGCGCGCGCACCTGTCGCCACCGGGCATGGGCAAGGGACGCAGATGGCCCATACGCTCGAACTGCGCGCCATCGACCCTGAGCAGTTCACCGCCCCAGGCCGTGCCGTCCGTCCCCAGGCCGACACCATCGAGCGCCAGCCCCAACACCGGGCCTTGCCAGCCATGCTCGGCACAGACGGCGGCCATGTGGGCGTGGTGATGTTGCACGGCCAGTGTGGGCAAGTCATGCTGTTGCGCAAACAAGAGGGCAGCGCGGGTGCTGTAGTCATCCGGGTGCAGGTCGTGCGCGACGAGGGCTGGCTTGACATCGAGCAGACCGCACAGGCGTTGCACGGTTTCATCAAGAAAATCACAGCTTGCCGCGTTGTCCAGTTCACCGATGTGTGGCGATAAAAAGGCCTCATTGCCGCGCGTGACGCAGACGGTATTTTTGAGGTGTGAGCCAAAGGCCAGTACCGATGGCCCCACATGTGGCAAGTGAATGGCAGCGGGCGCATAGCCGCGACTGCGGCGGATGAACTGCCATGTTGATCCCAAAGGCCGAATGACACTGTCATCGCAGCGCGCCACGATGTCGCGGTCATGGTCCAGAAACGCGTCGGCAATGCCAGCCAGGCGTTTGAGCGCTTCTTCCCTGCCGCGCACGATGGGCTCACCGCCCGGGTTGGCGCTGGTCATGACCAGTACCATGGCTTGCGGCTCAGTCAACCACTGAGTGCCAGCCGGTCTGCCAGCGGCTTCATGAAACAGCAAAAAATGGATCGGCGTGGTGGGCAACATCACACCCAGGCTCAGCAGGCCGGGGGCGACACCAGGCAGTGCGGCATCGCAACCGGCTTGGGTGCGCAGCAGTACGATGGGGCGCTCACGGCTTTCCAGCAGCGTGCGCTGTTCGTCATTGCGAGCGAGGCGTGGCAATCCACTTCCCTCGTATTCCTGCATGGATTGCCGCGTCGCTGCGCTCCTCGCAATGACGGGTATTGACCCATCCGTGATTTGCGCATAAGGCGCCACGCTGGCCATATTGGCCAGCATCACCGCAAAGGGCTTGGTCTCGCGGTTTTTGGTCAAGCGCAGCCGCGCCACCGCCTCCGGGTTGCGCGCATCACAGGCCAGGTGAAAACCGCCCAGACCCTTGAGGGCCACAATGCTGCCGTTTTGCAGCAGCTGCAAGGTGTGCGCGATCGGGTCGCCAGTCAGTGGTTGCCCCTGCGCATCCGACAAGGTCAAACGCGGGCCGCATTGGGGGCAACAAGTGGTTTCGGCATGAAAGCGTCGATCCTCTGGCGCGGTGTATTCAACGCTGCAGCTCGGACACAGCGGGAACGCCGCCATGCTGGTTTGCGGCCGGTCGTAGGGCAGGGCGCGGGTAATGGTGTAGCGCGGGCCGCAATGGGTGCAGGTGATGAAGGCGTGACGCCAGCGCTGGTTCAACGGGTTCAACAGCTCGTCCAGGCAATCGGCACAGACAGCCACATCGGGGCCTATGGCAGTGCTGGCTTGACCCTGCTGGCTTTCAATGATGCTGAATGTCGTGAATGGCTCGGTCACCACGTCTTGCGCTTGCACCGTATCCACGCGCGCCAACGGCGGTGCATCCGTGCGCAGGCGCTGCAGCAAATCGGTCAGTTCAGGCGCCTGGCCTTGGGCCAGCAACTCGACGCCCTGGGCATCATTGCGCACCCAGCCGGTGAGTTGGAGTTGTTGCGCCAGACGCCAGACAAAAGGCCTGAAGCCGACGCCCTGCACGATGCCGGTGACGCGGATGTGCTGCGCCGACGCCGCCATCAAGCCTGCACTTGCAACCGGGCTTCGAGTTGGGCGATGCGGTCTTTCAGGCGATCGACGGTTTGCTGTTTGGCCGCATGGGCCTGAGTCATGCCGTCGCGTAAATAAGCCAGCCACTCCGCCATGCCTTCACCGCTGGTGGCACTGAGCTGGATCACCCGGATCTGCGGGTTGACGCGGCGCGCATAGGCTATTGCAGCATCCACGTCGTAAGTCAGATGCGGCAGCAGGTCGATCTTGTTGAGCAGCATCAGGCTGGCGGCACGAAACATGTCGGGGTATTTGATGGGTTTGTCTTCGCCTTCGGTGACCGACAAGATCACCACCTTGTGCGCCTCGCCCAAATCGAATGCGGCCGGGCACACCAGGTTACCCACGTTCTCGATCAGCAGCAGGGCATCATCGGCCAGCTTGAGTTGATCCATGGCGTGCCCCACCATGTGTGCATCCAGATGGCAACCCTTGCCGGTGTTGATCTGAATGGCTTGCGCACCGGTGGCACGAATGCGGTCGGCATCCTGGCTGGTTTGCTGGTCGCCCTCGATGACGGCGACGGGTTGCAGACCGAGCAGGGCGATGGTTTTGCACAGCAAGGTGGTTTTGCCGGAGCCTGGGCTCGACACCAGATTCAGCGCAAAAATGCCGCGCTCGGCCAACGCTTGCCGGTTGGCCTGTGCATAGGCGTTGTTCTTGGCCAGGATGTCCTGTTCAATTTGCACCATGCGCTTTTGCGTCACGCCCGGCGCATGGGAATGCGAGGCAGCTGGGTCGTGGGAATGGTCGTGAGGATGGTCGTGAGGATGGGCATGTTCGTGACCATGGGGGTGTTCGTGATCATGGCGCGTGCCATCGGCGTGCACATGCGCGTGCCCGTGCCCGTGTTCATGATGAACTGCCTCACCTTCAATCCTGACCTCACCCTCACCGCAACCACAAGTCACACACATCGTATTTCTCCTCGTATTAATCAGTTGGAAAAGAGTTGGCTTTCAGGATACTTCCAGCTCTTTGACCCGCATTTCAGTGCCGCCTGTGACTTGCAACTGGTAGCCGCCGCACTCAGGGCATTCACCAAACACCTCGGTCATGGGCACCGTCCTGGCGCAGGCCATGCACCACCCCTGGCCGGGCAGGGTAATCATCTCCAGGCGGGCACCCTCGGCCACACTGTCGCGCGTCACCGCATCAAAACAAAAGGCCATGGCTTGCGGCTCCACCCCCGAGAGCTGACCGATTTCGAGCCAGACGGCGGTGACCTTTTTGAACTGGTCTTTGCGCGCGGCGTCTTCAATCAGTTGCAACACACCTTCGGCCAGCGACATTTCGTGCATGGGTAACTTGACTCAAAGCCCCAGGCGAACATGGTCTGCCAGCCGCTTGTCGCGCGTGGCAATGTGCTGGCTGATAAAACCCAGCATGTCACGGGCTTTGCCATTTAACAGGGCGCCCTGGCCAGCGATATTCTGGGCCGCCATGTCGCGCAACATTTCGAGAATGTGGTTATGGTTTTCCTGGTGGTCTTCATAGTCGTCGTAGCTTTTCATGCGCATCAGCAGCTCTTCGGACATGAAGTGTGCCTCGCTGTAATCGATCAGGTCACTGAGAATCTGATGGACGGTGGTGGCCTGCGCCCCGGCTTCCAGCGCAAGGCAGAGTTTTTGCAGCAGTTCCAGCTGCACCTGATGCTCGCGGTCGGTGTCGTCGTTGGCCTTGATGTTGAATTCTTCAATAGCGGACATGTCTTGCCTCTTTGGTTTTTTTGAGGGATGTAGTTTACGGTTTCCGAAAAGCCAAAAAGCCGCGCCGTGAGAGTACCGGTTTTTTATCAACTTGTTCAGGCGGGTTGTCTTTTTTGGCCACAGGTGCCGTCAGCAGCCCGATCAGTGCGGCGCGTGCGGTCTGAACCGCCTCGGACTGGTTGGAAAATTTACCCATGGGCGAGAACAGCGAGCAGCTTTGGTACTCGCCCAGCTCGTCCTCCTGCCCGCCCAAAAAAGCAAAATCACCTGCTGGAAACTTGATAAAACGGCGCTTGTTGACACCTGCAGAAATCCAGTTGTCGGTGCCGCCCGGCACCAGCAGCAGGCTCATGCACCAGGGCGTGACCACGATGCCAAGCCAGTGCCCCTGCCAGCGCTGGAAGTCGATGGCCTCGACGGACAGCGCCGGATTCAGAATAGGCACACCCGCCATGCTGGTTTGTTGAATACGGAAAAAAGCGGCTTCAACTGCTTCTTCGGGGGTGATGGTATGAGCCCGAAACGTCATGCCGACCCAATTCTGGCTTCACCCCATAGGCGTGCATCGTTACTTTGTGTCATCAGCTCTTGCATGAGTTTGAGTGACTCCTCGGCGCGCTCGGGTTCGATGCGCTCAAAGGCAAAACCGCCTGCCTGAATCAACAGGTAGTCGCCGACCTGGATGTCTTCATTCATCAGCAGCAGACTCACGGTGCGGGTCTGACCAAAGCATTCGGTCACGGCCACGCCATCACCCACTTCAATCACACGGG
>PHCO01000379.1 GCA_002842265.1 Betaproteobacteria bacterium HGW-Betaproteobacteria-18
CAAAGGTCTTTATGAAGACGGGACCTACGGGCTTATCGTGTCGGTCAACAGCACGATTTCCGTAATCCAGACCATGAGCACCTATAGTGCGGGCACCCATGGGGCTACGGTAACCAGTTTGCAAACCCTGCGCAATCAGGGGCTTGCCGCAGCAACAGCGGCCAAGACCGCCGAAGCCGATACCATCACGCGGCGCAATACGAACATCGCCAAGGCCGCGGAAATCGCGACCGCGCAGGCAGCGCTTTCCGATGCGCTGGTTGCCAACAATGCGGGCGTCGCGGCAACGCAGCAGGGCATCATCACCGCTGCGCAATCGGTGATTGCCAACAACCTGACGGTAATCGCATCGAATACGGCGACAATCGCCACCCAGTCGGGCATCGCGCGCGACCGCGCGGCCAGTCTGGCCAGCGGGTTGAACAGCCTGCTTTCCAGCCTGCCTGCGAACCCGGTTACGGGCACAGACGCAGAAAAAGCCACGGCAACCGCGTTGAACAATGCTGACACGGCCAAGCGTAATGCGCTACTTGCGGCGGGGTCTTCTGCCGACAATTATGTTACTGCGGGTTCCCTGACCCGTGTCACGCTGAACAAGAACGCGCTCGCTACCACCGTCACCGACCTTGGCGCGGTGCTGACCTCGATCAACACGGCTGTTGCAACGCTCAACGCCAATACTGGCGCGACGCCGGGCACGGTGCCGGGCGCCAAGTCGCTGACCCAGTTCGTCGGTATTCTGGGCACGCTGACCACCAGCTTTGCCACCACCACCCAGGCGGCGGCGGCGGCTTCCAGCTCATCGGGCACTCCGCTGGCCTATACGATCGAAGTGGCCGATACTGCGGCACGTCTGGGCAATATCTACATCTCGGGCGATCAGTTGCGCACCACCTCGTCGGGCCAGCTTCTTGCCCCCGGCGATGCCAAGATCCAGATCACCAACAACACCCACCATACGCTGAAACTCGGCAACCTGATCGTGCCGGAATATGACGCGGGCAATCTGCGCTTTAATGGCGTGCTGGTTTACGGCCCCGCCGATATCACCTCGCTGAACGCGGGCGGCATGGCCTCGGGCTTTGCCAACCTCGATGTCGTCACCTCGCGCACCTCAAGCCGTGGTCTGATCGAGA
The DNA here is from genome assembly GCA_002842265.1 of Betaproteobacteria bacterium HGW-Betaproteobacteria-18. GTDB lineage: Bacteria > Pseudomonadota > Gammaproteobacteria > Burkholderiales > Burkholderiaceae_C > Rhodoferax. Next base: position 1,137 of record PHCO01000379.1, read on the forward strand.
TCATCTCGACCTACACGCCCGAAGCCCTCCCGCTGGCGCAGCGCAAGGTCGCGCCCGACATCATCCTCAAGCGTGGTTCGGTGATTGAAAACACCACCGGCGCGGTGCGGATCATCTCGGAAGCCGGGAACATCTACATTCAGGGCACGATCAACGCCGGCTCGGTCGAGATTTTGGCCAAGGATGGCGATTTTGTTGCCAGCTACGTCAACGGTTTCAACCACATCGGCGGCGATCCGGCGAGCTTTACCGTGAAGACCTCGACCACCGAACAGGGGCCGGGCATCACCGCAAACGGCGC
>PHCO01000380.1 GCA_002842265.1 Betaproteobacteria bacterium HGW-Betaproteobacteria-18
GGCGATGATCTCGGCTCCCACTAGAGCGAGCCAGCCGTTGGCGAGCCCGATTCTGAGCCCGGCAACGACCAGCGGGATGGAGGCCGGCAAGCCAACCCTGAAGAGGATGGTGACCGGTCCGGCGCCGAGCATCCGCGCAGCGTTCATCAATCCCTTATCCATTAGACGGATGCCCTGGTAGGCGTTGATTAGCATCGGCGGAAATGCCGCTGTAAAGATGACGAATGTCTGGGAGCCGAAGCTGGCACCGAACCAGAGAAGAGCAAACGGCGCCCAAGCGATGGGCGGTATGTTGCGAAACAGCTCGAACAGCGGATTGAGCAGATTCCTGGCCAAGCGAACATGTCCCATCAGCAGTCCGAGCGGGATACCGAGTGCCGTGGCGAGCAGAAATCCTGATAGGAAACGCAACAGGCTCCAGCCGGCATGAACCCATAGTGTGCCGCCGCCGATGCTGTTGCTGGTGAGCCAGATTAGATTTTTCGCGACCTGCCACGGGGTTGGCAAGAAATCCGGTGACACCTCGAATGCCGCAACAATGCCCCACCAGGCGAAAATCCAGATTGACACGCCGAGCATGGTAATTCCGCCTCGCATCAGCCGCGATGCGCCCGATATTCCTGTAGCGGCTTGTGATTCACTCATGCTCGCCCCAGGGGATGACGTGCTTTTCGATTTTTCGGAAAATCAGGTTCATGAGGAAGCCGATCAGTGCAACCGCGATCATGCCGACGGCCATGATCGCGGACTCGAAGTTTCGGTAGCCACTCATGATGATGAAGCCGAAACCTGCCGTTGCGACCACAAGTTCTGCCGCGACGATGGTTGCCCATGCGGTGCCGAGCGCAATGCGCAGGCCACTGGCAATCATGGGTAGCCCCGACGGGATCGCGACCTGGAACAGCAAGGCGGCATTGCTGGCACCGAGGGAGCGTGCGGCACTGATCAAGTACGGTGGTACTTCCTTGATGGCGACGTAGGCGTTGATTAGGCAGGGTGTGATCGCCGAAATGAAGACAACAAAGGTCTTGCCGGTCAGACCGATGCCGAACCAAAGGATGGCCAGCGGGATCCAAGCGGGCGGCGGAATCGGCCGTAGCAAGCAGACAAGTGGTTCGAACAGGATCGCGAGCGGACGTATCCATGCCATGAGAATGCCGAGTGGCACACCGATCAGCGCGGCGGCAATATAGCCGCTCAGCACCACGGACAGACTGGCTTCGAGATGTGTGGCCAGCGACGCGCCCAAATAGCCATCAGCTAGCCTCTGGGCCGCTTCAAGCACAGCCGCCGGTGGCGGCAGGATGAACGGGCTGACCATCCCGACTGTGGTCACCAGCCACCAGGCTGCCAACACGGCGAGGATTGCCATTGTGCCGAGTGCGAATTGACCGTAACGCAAGCACTGCCCCGACTACTCGATCACGATCTCGTC
>PHCO01000094.1 GCA_002842265.1 Betaproteobacteria bacterium HGW-Betaproteobacteria-18
GATGTGCGGACGCCCTTCGGTCACCTTGTTGACCACGCCGCAGGCCACGCCCGCCGCATTGATGGCGGCCGCCGTCCCCTTGGTGGCAACCACCCCGAAATTCATGGCTGCCAGCGCTTTTGCAACCTCGATGGCGGCCGGTTTATCGCTGTTCTTAACCGACAAAAACACCTTGCCTGAAGGTTCGCCTGTCGCGGTAAAGGGTCGTGGCAATTTGCAGCCTGCACCCATTTGCGCCTTGACAAACGCCTCGCCAAAAGTCTTGCCGACGCCCATCACTTCACCGGTGGACTTCATCTCGGGGCCCAGAATGGTATCGACGCCCGGGAACTTGACAAACGGGAATACCGCTTCCTTGACGCTGAAATACGGCGGCGTCACCTCACGCGTGATGCCTTGCGAGACCAATGTTTGACCGACCATGCAGCGTGCCGCCACTTTAGCCAGTTGCACGCCCGTGGCTTTGGAGACAAACGGCACGGTACGCGAGGCGCGCGGGTTGACCTCCAGCACAAAGATCACGTCTTCACCCTCCAGATTCTGGATGGCAAACTGCACGTTCATCAAGCCCACCACATTCAGCGCCTGGGCCATGGCAGCCGTCTGGCGCTTGATCTCGGTGACGGTGGCTTGCTTGAGGAAGTACGGTGGCAAGGAACAGGCCGAGTCGCCACTGTGCACACCGGCCTGTTCAATGTGTTCCATGACACCACCAATGAAAACAGCTCCAGTGCCGTCACGCACCGCGTCCACATCGCATTCGATGGCATCGTTCAGGAAACGGTCCAGCAGCACCGGCGAGTCATGTGACACCTTGACTGCTTCGCGCATGTAGCGTTCCAGGTCGCGCTGCTCATGCACGATTTCCATGGCACGGCCACCGAGCACATAGCTCGGGCGCACCACCAGCGGGTAGCCCAAAGCGGCGGCTTTTTCCAGCGCTTCTGGCTCGGTGCGCGCGGTGGCATTGGGCGGCTGGCGCAGCTTCAATTCATGCAGCAGCTTCTGGAAACGTTCGCGGTCTTCAGCGGCATCGATCATGTCGGGGCTGGTGCCGATGATGGGCACGCCGTTGGCTTCCAGGTCGAGTGCCAGCTTCAAGGGGGTTTGGCCGCCATATTGCACGATCACACCGTAAGGCTTTTCTTTATCGACAATCTCCAGCACGTCTTCGAGGGTCAGCGGCTCAAAGTAGAGCCGGTCCGAGGTGTCGTAGTCGGTGGAAACGGTCTCGGGGTTGCAATTGACCATGATGGTCTCGTACCCATCCTCGCGCATGGCCAGCGCGGCGTGCACGCAGCAGTAGTCAAACTCGATGCCCTGGCCGATGCGGTTCGGGCCACCGCCGAGCACCATGATTTTCTTTTTATCGGTGGGCGCGGCTTCGCACTCGGAGCCTTCGGCTTCATAGGTGGAATACAGGTAAGCGGTGTTGGTGGCGAATTCTGCGGCACAGGTATCCACCCGCTTGTACACCGGACGCACCCCCAGGGCGTGGCGGCGCGCGCGCACGGCGGTATCGCTGGTCTTGAACTGCTTGGCCAGACGCCGGTCTGAAAAACCTTTTTGCTTCAAGGCACGCAAGGTAGCAGCATCAATCGAATCCAGCGCCGTGCCGACAGCAGGCTGCGGCAGGTGTTCAATTTCCAGCTCGATCTTGACGATTTGCTCAATCTGCACCAGGAACCAGCGGTCAATTTTGGTCAGGTCAAAGACCTCATCCACACTCCAGCCGGCGGCAAACGCGTCACCCACGTACCAGATGCGGTCCGGGCCTGGTTCACCCAGCTCGCGCTCCAGAATTTCGCGATCCTGGGTTTTCTCGTTCATGCCATCGACGCCGACCTCGAGGCCGCGCAGGGCTTTCTGGAACGACTCCTGGAAAGTACGGCCCATGGCCATCACCTCGCCCACGCTCTTCATCTGGGTGGTCAAACGGCTGTCGGCAGCGGGGAACTTCTCGAAGGCAAAACGCGGAATTTTGGTAACCACGTAGTCGATGCTGGGCTCGAAGCTGGCCGGTGTGGTGCCACCCGTGATCTCGTTCTTGAGCTCGTCCAGCGTGTAGCCAACAGCCAGCTTGGCCGCCACCTTGGCGATCGGGAACCCGGTGGCCTTGGAGGCCAGCGCGCTGGAGCGGCTGACACGCGGGTTCATCTCGATCACCACCATGCGGCCATCTTTGGGGTTGATGGAAAACTGCACGTTGGAGCCGCCGGTATCGACACCAATTTCGCGCAGCACCGCCAGCGAGGCGTTTCGCAAAATCTGGTATTCCTTGTCGGTGAGCGTCTGCGCCGGGGCCACCGTGATCGAGTCACCGGTATGCACGCCCATCGGGTCCAGGTTTTCGATCGAACAAACAATGATGCAGTTGTCCGCGGTGTCGCGCACCACTTCCATCTCGTACTCTTTCCAGCCCAGCAGCGACTCTTCAATCAGCAGCTCGTTGGTGGGCGAGGCTTCCAGGCCGCGCTTGCAGATCACTTCGAACTCTTCCGGGTTGTAGGCAATGCCACCGCCGGTACCACCCAAGGTGAAACTGGGGCGAATCACGGTAGGAAAGCCCACCGTCTTTTGCACCTCCCAGGCCTCGGCCATGCTGTGCGCAATGCCGGATTTGGCAGAGCCCAAGCCGATTTTGGTCATCGCATCCTTGAACTTGAGGCGATCTTCGGCCTTGTCAATGGCCTCTGGCTTGGCACCGATCAACTCCACCGGTTTGCCGGTAGCGGCGCCGGTGTACTTGGACAATACGCCGTTGTGCCACAAATCCAGCGCACAGTTCAGTGCGGTCTGGCCACCCATGGTCGGCAAAATCGCGTCCGGGCGCTCTTTGGCAATGATTTTCTCGACCGTCTTCCAGGTAATGGGCTCAATGTAGGTCACATCGGCCGTGGCTGGGTCGGTCATGATGGTGGCCGGGTTGCTGTTGATCAGAATGACCCGGTAGCCCTCTTCACGCAGCGCCTTGCAGGCTTGCACGCCGGAGTAATCGAACTCACAGGCCTGGCCAATGATGATGGGGCCCGCGCCAATGATGAGGATGCTTTTGATGTCGGTACGTTTTGGCATGTTGTTGGACGGCTCTCTTGTTGTCGCGCGCAGCCGCGCAGGGCTGCAATTACAAATAAATAGTCAATTCAGGCTGGCGCTGGCCAATTTGGCCCCAAACCACAAAAACAGGCAACCGACCAGGCTCGACAGCCCAGCTGACAATTTTTTGCGCCGGGTAAATCCTTGCGCCAGCTTGGCACCCGTGATGATCAGCACCGACAAATACAGGGCGCTGAAAGTCATCAGAATCGCGCTCAAAATCAAAAACGGAACTTCCGGATGGGCATAGCTGGTGTCGATGAACTGGACAAAAAACGACAGTAAAAATAAAATCGCTTTTGGGTTGAGCAGACTGATGACCAGGGCGCGGCGAAACGGGCGCTGCAGATGTGCGGCGCTACTGGCCGCTCCAGAAGCACGCACCACCGTTGCCAGCGCCTCAGGCTGAGCGCGCAAACCAGCCACGGCCGCGCGCAGCAAATTGAACCCCACCCACGCCAGATACCCCGCACCGACGTACTTGACCACCATGAACATGGCCGGGTAGGTGCGCAAGACACCGGCCGCCCCCAAGGCGGTACACAGCAGCAAAATGGTGTCGCCAACAAACACGCCGTAAGCCCCCTGAAAACCTGCGCGCACGCCGCGTGCTGTCGCCACCGACAGCACATACAGCGAATTGGGTCCGGGCAGCAAAATGATGCCAAAGGCACCAATCACGTAAGTCCACAGGTCAGTGATGCCGTAAAAACTCATGCGCGCGATGCCATCGAGGCTATGAAGCGGTCAAACAGGTAGCCAATGTCATGTGGGCCGGGTGAGGCTTCCGGGTGACCCTGGAAAGAGAAAGCAGGTTTGTCAGTGCGCTCCAGGCCTTGCAGGGTGCCGTCAAACAGGCTCACATGGGTGGCGCGCAGGTTGGTTGGCAGGGTTTTTTCATCGACGGCAAAACCATGGTTCTGGCTGGTGATGCTGACGCGGCCACTGTCGAGGTCTTTCACCGGATGGTTGGCACCATGGTGGCCGAACTTCATCTTGAAAGTTTTCGCCCCCGAGGCCAGCGCCATGATCTGATGGCCCAGGCAAATGCCAAAGGTGGGCGTACCACTGTTGATGAGCTCGGCCGCCGCGGCGATGGCGTAGTCACAGGGCTCGGGGTCGCCGGGGCCGTTGCTCAGGAAAATACCGTCAGGCTGGTGTTTGAGAGCTTCAGTCGCTGAGGTTTGTGCCGACACCACAGTGACCTTGCAGCCGCGCTGGGCCAACATGCGCAGGATGTTTTTCTTGACGCCGAAGTCATACGCCACCACGTGAAAACGCGGGGCGGTTTGCTCGCCAAAACCGGGCTGTCCGCCTTGTTCTGGATTAAACAGCGCCCATTCGGTTTGCGTCCAGTCATAACCCGCTTGGACGCTCACCACTTTGGCCAGGTCCAGCCCCGCCATGCTGGGCGCTGCTTTGGCCAGTACCAAGGCGCGGTCAATCACGGCCTGGGTCACCACTTCGCCATCCGACAACGCCAAAATGCAGCCGTTTTGCGCGCCCTGGGTGCGCAGTTGGCGTGTCAACTGGCGGGTGTCGATGTTGGCAATGGCCACGGTGCCTTGCTCACGCAAATACGCGTCCAGCGATTGGGTGGCGCGAAAGTTGGAGGCCAGCAGCGGCAGATCTTTGATGATCAGGCCAGCAGCGTGAACGCGGTCTGACTCCGCATCTTGCGCATTGACACCGTAGTTGCCAATGTGCGGGTAAGTCAGCGTGACGATTTGCTGGCAATAGCTCGGGTCGGTGAGGATTTCCTGGTAGCCAGTCATGGAGGTGTTGAACACCACCTCACCGACCGTGAAGCCAGTGGCTCCAATGGAATTACCAAGATAGACTGTGCCGTCTGCGAGTGCCAGGATGGCGGGCGGGGTATTTCCCTTGAGAGACAAAAGCACGGGGTTCTCCGAAATGGTTACGGGTACGCCCAAACACACAGGAATTGCTTCCTGAAGCTGCTGCTGACTGGGATGGGACTTGGACTGCTGCTTGGAGCGTACGCGGGTGCGAAATTGGCTCGAATTATAGCCGAGCGGCCGACCCAACCGACCCTGTGGACGCACTAACCCAGGCAAGCCGTGGCGCTGGCGTGCAGACAAATCGCGGCGGCGGCGGCCACATTGAGCGACTCTTCACCGCCGGGCTGGGCAATGCGAACCTGCACCCTGGAGAGCGCTTCCAATTCAGCACAAACGCCCTGCCCCTCGTGCCCCAAGGCCCAGGCGCAGGGCCATGGCAGCTCTTGATTCAAGAGCGCCTGGTGCAAATAATTGCCACGGTGCGAGCTGGTTACCAGCAGCGGCACCGTCAGTGCCGCCAGCAGACCAATATCTGCCCCCTCAATCAGATGCAGCCCCCAATGCGCCCCCATGCCCGCCCGTAAAACTTTGTGGCTCCACAGCGCTGCCGTGCCTTTGAGGGCGATGATTTGCTTGAAACCAAAGGCTGAGGCGCTGCGAAGTATGGAGCCAACGTTGCCAGCATCCTGCACCCGGTCCAGGATGACCGTTGCCACGCCGGGCTGGACCTCTGGTGCAGCGGCCAGGTCAAACACAAAACCCATGCGCGCGGGCGACTCGAGCGTACTGACATCATCGAACAATGGGTCTGAAATGACCATGTTTTTAATGGCTGCATTCTTGTATTCCGAAGCAGCCAAAGGCCAATAAGATTCAGAAAATACGCCGATGGCAGGTCGCACACCACGCCCCAGGGCAGCACGCACCAAGTGGTCACCCTCGGCCCAGATGCGTTGCTGCTTGCGGTAGTCCGTATTGCCGTGCGCGAGTCGTTTGAGGTCCTTGACCAAAGCGTTGTCGCGTGAGCTGATGTGCAGCAGTTGGGAGCTGGTCATGGCCATACCCCGCACAGCACTTCAGTCACCGGGCGAAAGGTGGTGCGATGCTCCGGGCAGGCACCGTGCGCCTGCAGGGCGGCCAGATGCAGTGCCGTGCCGTAGCCTTTGTGCCGGGAAAAACCATAAGCCGGGTACTGCTGATCGACCTCCAGACACCAACGGTCACGCGTGACCTTGGCCAGAATCGAAGCCGCAGAAATGGCTGCGACCAGCGCGTCTCCTTTCACAATGGCCTCGGTGCGCATCGGCAACACGGGCAAGCGATTGCCATCCACCAGTACCAATTTGGGTGCCAGTCGCAGACCTTCGACGGCGCGTCGCATGGCCAGCAAGGTGGCTTGCAAAATGTTGAGCGCATCAATTTCCTGGACGCTGGCTTGCGCCACGGCGCAGCACAGGGCCTTGGCCCGGATTTCGTCATACAACAAGTCGCGTCTGCGGGCCGTCAGTTTTTTGGAATCAGCCAGACCCTTGATCGGATGCAGGTCGTCCAAAATTACCGCAGCGGCCACCACCGGGCCTGCCAGCGGGCCACGACCCGCCTCGTCAACGCCAGCAATCAAGCCATTCACACCCCACTGCAGGGCAACCTGTTGCATGTTGGCTTGCGGCGCGGCGCGACGTTTGCCAGGGCGAGCCTTAAGTGGCGTTGAAGGCCTGCTGGCGGTAGACTTAATTTGGGAGGAGTTGCGCGATGGCATGGGCAGCAAGTTGTGGTGTATCGCGCTGCAACTCGGTGTGCAGCGCGCAAAAGCGTTGTTCAAGAGCTTGTATTTTCTCAGGATGCCGGGCTTTTGTGACCAGCCAGCGTAAAACTTCTTGCGCCAATGCCTGTGGCGTGGCGGCATCCTGCAGCAGTTCGGGCACGACAAAATCACGGCACAAAATATTGGGCAACCCGACCCAGGGCTGCAGCTTTTTGCGCCGCATGATCTGCCACGACAGCGCGCCCATGCGGTAGGCAATCACCATCGGGCGCTTGAACAGGGCCGCTTCCAGTGTGGCCGTACCGCTGGCGATCAGGGTCACATCACAAGCGGCCAGCGCGCTATGCGACTGGCCTTCCAGCACCTGCAAAACATGGCCCATGCCACTGGCTCGGGCCGCGGCCTCAATCTGCTTTTTAAGCGAAGGCACCGCCGGCACGATCCATTGAATGCCCGGCTGGGCCTGGTGCATGAGTGCTGCAGCCTGAAAGAACACAGAAGCCAAATGCCTGATTTCAGACTCGCGGCTGCCCGGCAAAATCGCCACCACCGTGTCGTTTTGAGCCAGACCCAGCCTGGCGCGTGCAGCGGCTTGGTCAGCCTGCATCGGTATCACCTGGGCCAGCGGATGTCCGACATAGGTGGCGGCAATGCCGTGTTCGGCAAGCAGTGCCGGTTCAAACGGAAAAATGCAAAGCACATGATCCACGCTGCGCTTGATCTTCTCCACCCGATCCGGCCGCCAGGCCCAAATGGAGGGACAGACAAAATGGACGGTTTTGATACCTTGGGCTTTCAGCGCGGCTTCCAGGTCAAGGTTGAAATCGGGTGCATCCACGCCAATAAACACATCGGGGTGGTTTTGCAACAGGCGCGCTTTAAGCTGACTGCGGATGCCCACAATCTCGCGGTAGCGGCGCAGCACCTCCCAGCCAAAACCATGGACGGCGAGCTTGTCGTGCGGCCACCAGGCCTGGAAACCACGCTGCGCCATCTGGGGGCCACCAATGCCAACCGATTGCAATCCGGGCCAGCGCTGCTTCAAGCCGTCCAGCAACAAACCGGCCAGCAGATCACCCGAGGTTTCACCAGCGACCAGGGCGGCTTGCATGTTGTCGGTTGAAAAGGCTCAGCGCACAATGCCGCGCTGGGGCGATGTTTGCTCTAAAAAAGAAAGCATCATCTGCACGTCTGGCTGTGATTCAGGGTGCGTTTTGCATAAATCTGCGATGCGTTCCCGCGCCACCTGCAGGGTCAGGTCATCGCGGTACAGCGCCTTGTGCATGGTCTTGATGGCGCTGATGCGCTCAGGCGAAAAGCCCCGGCGGCGCAAGCCTTCAAAGTTCATCGAACGCGCCGCCGCCGGCTGCCCCTGGCACATGACAAACGGTGGCAAGTCGGCAAACAGCAGCGTGCACATGGCCGTCATGCTGTGGGCACCGATCCTGACGAATTGGTGCACCACCGTAAAGCCGCCCAGAATCGCCCAGTCACCCACATGGACATGACCGGCCAACTGCGCGTTGTTGGCAAAAATGGTGTGGCTACCCACCTGACAGTCATGTGCCAGGTGCACGTAAGCCATCAGCCAGTTGTCATCGCCCACCCGGGTCACGCCCACATCGCCGGGTGAGCCAATGTTGAAGGTGCAAAACTCGCGAATGGTGTTGCGGTTGCCAATGACCAGCTCGCAAGGCTCGCCCGCATATTTTTTGTCCTGCGGGATGGCGCCCAGCGACGTGAACTGGAATATACGGTTGTCCTGGCCAATGGTGGTGTGGCCTTCGAGCACGCAATGCGGGCCCACGGTGGTACCGGCACCAATTTTGACGTGCGGGCCGATGACGGTGTAGGGCCCTACGGTGACCGAAGAGTCGAGTTCGGCAGCGGGGTCAACCAGGGCGGTGGCGTGGATGGCGGTCAAGGGGAAGTCCTCAAGCAATCTTGCGAATGGCGCAGGTGAGTTCGGCCTCCACAGCGACTTCGCCATCGACCAATGCACGCGTCTGAAACTTGAATATGCCAGCCTTCATGCGCAGCAGGGCCACTTCCAGAATCAACTGATCGCCGGGCTCGACCGGTCGCTTGAAGCGAACCCCTTCCATGCCCGCAAAGTAATACACCGTGTCCTCTGTGGCGGCGGAGTCCATGGCGTCAAAAGCCAGCAAGGCGGCAGCCTGGGCCAGGGCTTCGAGCATCAACACGCCCGGCATCACCGGACGGTACGGAAAATGGCCCTGGAAAAAAGGCTCATTGATGGTGACATTTTTCAAGGCTTTGATGGTTTTTCCCTTGTCAATCGCCAGCACCCGGTCCACCAGCAAAAACGGGTACCGGTGTGGCAACTTGGTGAGAATTTTGTGAATATCCATCGGGAATGTCCTTAGTTTGAATTTTGTTTGGTGTTGAGTAGCGCCTCAAGCGCACGGATGCGCTCACGCAGGCTGGCAAGTTGTTTGAGCGCAGCGGCGTTTTTCTCCCAGGCCGCGTTGCCGTCGATCGGGAACATGCCGGTGTAATGACCCGGCTGGTGGATGGAGCGCGTCGCCACCGAGGCCGCAGAAATGTTGACCCCATCGGCCAGCGTCAAATGCCCCAGCACAATGGCGCCGCCGCCCACCGTGCAGTGCGCGCCAATCGTCGCACTACCGGCCACGCCAGCACAGCCCGCCATGGCGGTGTGTTGCCCGACATGCACGTTGTGGCCGATCTGAATCAGGTTGTCGAGCTTGACGCCGTCTTCGATCACGGTGTCTTGCAGCGCACCGCGGTCAATGCAGGTGTTGGCGCCAATTTCAACATCGTTGCCGATGCGCACCGCACCGAGTTGCTCAATTTTTTCCCAGGCACCGGCGTTGGGAGCAAAGCCAAAACCATCCGCGCCAATCACCACCCCCGAGTGGATGATGCAGCGCTCGCCCACCACGCAACGCTCGCCCACCGTGACACGCGATTTGAGCTCGGTCTGTGCGCCAATCACGGCGCCCGCCTCAAGCACGCACAGCGCACCGATACGCGCGCTGGGGTGAACCTTGGCATTCGGGTCGATGACGGCACTGGGATGAATGCGCGGCCCGGTCGATGCAGGCAGATTTTTCTTCCAAAGCTGGGTCACACGGGCAAAGTACAAATAAGGCTGATCGGTGACGATGCAGGTGCCACGTAAAGAGGCCTGGTCCTGGAACTGGGGGCTGACGATCACGCAAGATGCCCGACTGTCCGCCAACTGACTCTGGTACTTGGGGTGACTGAGAAAGCTCAATTGCCCAGGTTGGGCACTTTCCAGAGGGGCAAGGCCATCAATCAGCAGCTTGGCATCGCCATGCAACTCGCCGCCCAGCGCCTCAACAATAGAACCTAAACGCAGGGTCACAGGCCTCGAGCCTTAAAACACGGTTTACTTGGTCGGCGCAGTATTGAGCGCTTTGATGACTTTGTCAGTCATGTCATGTTTGGGATTGACATAGACCGCATCCTGAAAAATGAAGTCGTAGTTTTCAGCCACGGCAATGTCTTTGATCACTTTGTTGGCACGCTGAATCACCAACTGCAGTTCTTCATTTTTACGCGCGTTCAGGTCTTCCTGAAATTCCCGGCTCTTGCGCTGAAAATCGCGGTCTTGTTCCAGCAATTGTTTTTGACGCGTTTGACGCTGGGTTTCAGGCAAGGTGGGTGCATCGCGCTCAAACTTGTCAGCCAAAGACTTGATGTTGGCCTTTTGATCAACCAGTTCTTTCTCGCGTTTGGAAAACTCTTGTTCAAGTTTGGTCTGTGCAGCCTTGGCCGTGCTGGCTTCTTTGAGCACACGATCGGTGCTGACAAAGCCCATGCGCAATTCCTGTGCCTGCACAGACATCACCGACAGGCCACACAACGTTAAAGCAGAAATATGACGTAAAAAATAATTCATTAGAAACTTGTCCCAATCTGAAATTGCATGTTTTGAATTCTATCGTTTTCAAACTTGCGTAGCGGCTTGGCAAACGCCAGGCGCAACGGCCCCACCGGTGAAATCCAGCTGATGCCGACACCCACGGATGAGCGCAGGTCGTTGGCATTGGCGTTGACCGCGTTATCCCCACCCACCATGCCGATATCCCAAAAGCCGTACATGCGCAAGGTACGGTCATTGCCGGCCCCGGGGAATGGCGCCAATACTTCCATATTGATGTTGAGCTTGCGTGAGCCACCGATCACGGTACCGCTGGCATCCTGCGGCCCCAGGCTGCCCTGCTCGAAACCACGCACCGATCCCAGACCACCGCCATAGAAATTCTTGAACACCGGGAATGAGCGGTCGCCTGAGGCCTTGCCCAGGCCGAGTTCGGCATTGAAAGCAGCGGTGAACTGCTTGCTCAAAGGCACGTACTGCTGGAACTGGTAGGTGGCGCGCAAGTACTTGGCATCCCCTGCAAAGGACCACTCGGCATTGGCACGCTGGAAGCGTCCATTGGTGGGCGCCAGCGAACTGTCGCGACTGTCACGCGCCCAACCCACCGTAAATGGCACAGCCGAACTGGAATAGCCGTATTCTTCGGCGTAATTTTTGTATGAGGTGGGCAACAGCGTGCCCTCGACAATGGTCGTTCTTTCAACGCCGGCACCAAAAAACACCGTGTCAATTTCGGTAAACGGCACGCCAAAACGCATGCTCCCCCCGGAGGTTTCCAGTTTGTAATAGTCCTGGTCCTGATAAGGACTGCTGGTCTTGTGATAGAGGTCGAACGTGCGCGACACACCGTCTTCGGTGAAATAGGGATCGGTGGTGTTGAATACCACCACCCGGTTGATCTTGCTGGTATTGACCTGAATGCCCAGCGAGTTGCCCGAGCCAAACGCATTTTCCTGTTTCAGGCCAAACGACAGCCCCAGGCCATCACCGCTTGAGTATCCCGCACCCAGACTCAGGCTGCCTGTGGGTTTTTCCGTGACATTGATGGTCAGGTCAACCTGATCGGGGGTGCCGGGAACCTCCTGGGTTTCAATCGCCACATCACCAAAGTAGCCCAAACGGTCCACCCGGTCGCGCGACAGACGAATTTTTTCAGCGTCGTACCACGA
>PHCO01000381.1 GCA_002842265.1 Betaproteobacteria bacterium HGW-Betaproteobacteria-18
GGACTGAGCGATGCGCAAATCGCACGTTCCTGGTCGGTGCTTCTGCCTCTAACCGACGATCCCTCGCCAACGCTGGAGGATGAATCGAAATCGAACGATCCGTCGTCCCTCGCCCTCAATAGCATACGCGGAAGTTCCCTCCATGCTGTCATGCAGTATGCTCAGCTTCGAGCCCAGAAGATCAGAAAAACAGAGGACCGGAGGATCAATCGAGATGACATTCCCGAAGTGTTCCGGGTTATCGAAGAGCATCTCACCGGTAAATTATTCTCCCGTTCGACTACAGATCGGGCCGTGTGGGGTCAATGGCTGAACCTGCTTTTCTGGATTCATGAGGATTGGACGCGAAAACAACTTGACGTTCTGTTTCCCGACGGTGACCAGGAAGCTCTTCTGCATAATGCTTCCTGGAAAACGTGGATTCTCTATTCCTCGTTTCGTGACGATACTTTCTCAAATTTGCACCAAGTATATCGACAAGCGATCATTAGATTGGACGGAGCAGATACGGAAGAGACTAAATCAATGAAATCGACCCGCCTCGCAGAGCACATCGTAGTAGCGTACACGAAAGGGTTGCTCTCTCTTGCGGACGATGATCTTGTAGCACTCTTTTTCCAACATGCCCCTGCCAATCTTGCAGCTCATGCCTTTGAATTCATCGGTTACCACCTCCCTGACGAACCGCAATTTATCAAGAAGGCCACGGCTCTATGGGACTGGCGTTCTGCGCAGGGAATGTCAGACGAAGAGTCCCGCCAATTCAACCTATGGTTTGAAAGATTAAACCTTGAGGCCACATGGGCGCTACGCCACCTGCAAAAGGCCCTTGAGACGCCCGGAGAACGCTGGCGCTGGGGAAATATCTTCAAGCGACTCCTCGAATTGTATGAGGATCATTCTGCCGAATGCATTCGCTGTTTTGCTGTCGCCACAAGAGAAAACGACTATAGCCTGGCCGCTACCAAAGACGATGAACTCTGGCAACTGCTCAAAAAGGGATTACAGCATCCAGAGGAAACTATTCGAGTTCAAACAGAAGACATCGTTCATCATCTTGGATCACTTGGCCACTTCAAATATCGGGAGCTTCTGAAAAGCGATCAATCCAACAGTCCAGACCACCAAATACCATCACAAGGAAATAAGAACTAAGGAGAGCACCGCATGTCCATCTGGCTCATCCGCGCCGGTCAGCACGGCGAATACGAAAGCAAGTTCCAGCAAGAAGGTCGCGTCTATGTTACCTGGGATCTTCTGAACGTGAACCTCGCCAACCTCTCTGATCGGTCGCAACTCAACGCAGCCATGACAGAGCGTTATACGGATCGAAAGCCTAAAACGATCCAGAACTGGGTCAGCCAGGTCTGGCCATTCGCCCATGCAATGCAGAAAGGCGATCTTGTCGTTATGCCGCTAAAAAGCCAGC
>PHCO01000382.1 GCA_002842265.1 Betaproteobacteria bacterium HGW-Betaproteobacteria-18
TTGCATGTTGGGGGCTTTGCTTCTCCGGACGGAGTTCGCGCACATTGCCGACCGGCGTACTCCCTTGCGGGTGTTCTTGTTTAATTACATCTAATTGCGACGCCTCGTTATTTGATGTTGACGTACCAAACGAATCTGCAGAAACACCATTCTCCTCAATCAAGCTCTGGAGATAGGCAAGGGCCGTCCCCTGTTCATTCCGGTTGCCGTCAGCAAGAACCATTCGTACGGCGTTCCGGAACGAGCGCCCTTCCCGCTTGGCGATATCAATAAGCGTCACTATTTCGATTGCTCGATAACCGGTCATTGCTGCAGCGGTCCGAGCATCGGGATGAGCGGCGGCAATAACGTTCCGAACATATTCGAGAACTGTTTCGGAATCTGGCGCCTTGTTTGCCACCTTCGTCACGGCCTCCGAGAACTTACTTGCCTCAGACTGGCTTATTGCAAGGTAACCAGCGCGATCGGGGATTGCCAAAGACAAATGCCTCAGGATATCCGTAATACCCTCGGCACTGCGCGGCACTTGAAACACTTGTGGCTTGGTCATCTACTACCTCTTTGGTTACCTTTTCCCGGACATCTTCTACTTGTTTTAGTTTTTCACAATGGCGATGGAATGCAAGCCCCTTAATTCACGTCGACCATAGTAAATACGCACTGAGCGCAGCGACTTTTCCGGCAGACATCCCCAACACGGGAAGACACGGACCTTACGCAAAACCAAGGTATCGCGGAGCGAACTTTCACCGGTGAAAGTTCGCTCCGACGCGCCTTGATTTCGACCCTTAAATGGCAGCAACTCAAACCAAAACCAAACGACGGCAACCACCTTAACTGCATCAACAACCACAGAAGCCAGAAGCCCCAGGCTGAACTTTCACCGGTGAAAGTCGCCCTGCCGGCTAAATTGGTTTGTGGCGATTTTCGGCGCCAAAATGAACGCCAGGCAATGAGCCTGGCAAAACAGGGCAGGCAACCGCCCATCTTCTGCACCAATGACTTTCACCGGTGAAAGTCATTGGTTCCAACGCGCCTCTAGCAAGACGGATCAAATCAATTATATTTGCCATTAACGCAAATACTTTCTATCATTGCTGTTGCGTTATATTTTCTCCAATTACCGTTTTCAACTTTCACCGGTGAAAGTACGAAAGGAAGCCACGATGCAATCGAAGATCATCACTTGCTTCAACCAGAAAGGCGGATCAGGGAAGACAACAACCGCCGCCCAACTTGCGGACACCTTCGGGCGCCGCGGATATAGCACCACTGTCGCCGACATTGATCGCCAATCCACCGCATCATTTCTGTGGGGCACTCAGCGCGCACGCGATCGCGTAGAAACATTCGTGGCGCCAATGGCGCATTTCGGTGAGAAGTATCTTGCGGAGCTATCCGCTCTATCGGAACAGTCCGACCTAGTTT
>PHCO01000383.1 GCA_002842265.1 Betaproteobacteria bacterium HGW-Betaproteobacteria-18
GATGCCAAGGCTGCTGACCTCAAAACCCTGGGTCTGATCGGCGGCATGAGCTGGGAATCGACTGTGCCGTACTACCGCGAAATCAACCAGACTGTTAAAGAGCACTTGGGCGGCCTGCACTCAGCCAAAATCATCCTGTACAGCGTGGATTTTTCGGAGATTGAACACCTGCAGGCCAACGGCCAGTGGCAGGCCGCTGGTGCCCTGCTGGCTGATGTGGCACAAAAGCTGGAACGCGCTGGAGCCGATGCCCTGGTGCTGTGCACCAACACCATGCACAAAGTGGCAGACGCCATCACTTCGGCAGTCAACATCCCCTTGCTGCACATTGCCGACCCCACGGCACTGGCAATCCAGCAGGCTGGCTACAGCACCGTGGGCCTGCTGGGGACGCGCTTCACCATGACGCAGGACTTTTACCGCCATCGGCTCGAACAACGCGGCCTGACGGTGCTGGTGCCCCCCCAGGCCGACCAGGAGCTGGTGCACCAGATCATTTACGGTGAGTTGTGCCTGGGCCAGGTACGTGATGCCTCGCGCCAGGCCTACCTGCGCGTGATCGCCGACTTGGGCGCCCAGGGTGCGCAGGCCATCATTCTGGGTTGCACTGAAATCGCCATGCTGGTGCAGGCCCAGGACTGCGACCTGCCGCTGTTTGACACCACCCTGCTGCACGCCCGCAGCGCCGCACAGTGGGCGCTCCCCAACACGCTGGCCAGGTATGGATCGAAGGCAACGTGTTACTCTGCGACCAATATCGCTTAAATTCAACCCATGGGCATTCTTTACCTGGTACGCCACGGACAGGCTTCGTTTGGCGCTGACGATTACGATCAATTGAGTGATTTGGGCACGCGTCAAAGTGTGCAACTGGGGCGCTACTTTGCCAGCAAAAGCATCACCTTTGATGCGGTTCTGTGCGGTACGCTGCGCCGCCACAGCCAAACCCTGTCCGGCATCAGCGAGGGGCTGGGCCTGCCTTTGCGCACCATGCGCTGGCCCGGCCTGAACGAATACAACAGCGATGCAGTCATTGCCGCCATTCACCCCGAACCACTCGAACGCGCCCCCACGCCGGACAACTACCGCCAGCACTTCCGGCTGCTGCGCACCGGCTTGCTGCAATGGATGCTGGGCAACACCAGGCCGCAAGACATGCCCCTTTGGCAAACTTTTGAGCAACAGGTAGTGGAGGTGCTTGATCACGTGCGTCACAGTGAAGCCGAGCGGGTGCTGCTGATTTCCAGCGGTGGTCCGATTGCCAGCGCGATTGGTCATGTGCTGGGTACGCCACCCGAGGCCACGGTTGAGCTCAACATGCGCTTGCGCAACACGGCCGTGACCGAGTTTGCCTTTTCCCCGAAACGCCACGCATTACTGACGTACAACACCCTGCCCCACCTGGCTGAACTGGCACTGGGCGG
>PHCO01000384.1 GCA_002842265.1 Betaproteobacteria bacterium HGW-Betaproteobacteria-18
TGGGGTCCGGATGTGGTCGTCGGCCGGACCGCCAACGGACCGATCCAGCAACCGACCCTGCTCGCCTCATTCGGGGCGCATGAAAGCTTCATGAGCCGTGGCGCCAACCGGATTCCCGATACCCGCGTCGTCCTTCACCTGGTGGACGTCGAATGGGCGTCCCGTCAACCGCAGTAATTGGAGACAAATCACCATGCGAACCCGAATGCTCTTCCCCGCTGCGCTCTTGACGCTGGCACTGCCCTGGTCGCTGACCGGGCAGACCACCGATCCCTGCACCGGCATCGCCCGCTGCTACAGCACCAGCACCTTCGCCGCGACTCTGACCGATTTCCGGGAGAGCACGGTGAGCTACTACCGGATTCTCAGCGTCACGCTCAGGATCACCAACACGCAGAACCGTCCCCTCACCCTCGGCTATGTCGCCGGGTCGGCCCTGGCGACCGATGACCAGGGGAATCGCTACGAGATGTCACAAGGCAGCTTGCGCGGGCTCGGCGAAGTGCGCGGCAACACGTTCGACAGCAAGTTCACGCTGCGACCGGGCGAGAGCGCCGATGCCCGGTTGGAACTCTCCTTCCGGCCCGGCAACAAGATCATCGGGACCCAGTTCGCATTGGAATTGGCACTCCGTGAGATCGACCCGCTCCCCGGCAACCAGTTCCGGTTGGGCCGCGAGCATTCACTGCAGTACCGGAACCTCGGCGAACTCGCGCCAGTGGCGGCGGAACAGGTTGCCGCGGTCGCGCCGATGACCGATCCGCTGGCCAGCATTCCGATCGACCCCTGCGGTGACAAGCAGCGCTGCTACGCCACCGGTCCATTCATGGCCGAAATCACCTCGTTCACCGACAGCAAGGCCGCGTACCATCACTATCTGAATTTCACAGTCCGCTTCCGGAATCTTTCCGCCGAGCCGGTAGTGTTGGCGTATGCCGCGGGGAGCGCGGTGGCGCAAGATGACCAGGGCAATCGCTACCAGGCGGCGGCTAAGTTCCCCAAGGGAATCGGGATATCCCAGTCCAACCGGGTAGATCCATCATTCCGGCTGCGCCCGGGAGAGTCACGCGAGGCGACCTTCCAGATGATCTTCCGGCCCGGGAAAGCGGTGCTGGGCACCAGCTACACGGTCGATTTCGCGGTGGAGCAACTGGAGATTCTGCCCCGCAACCAGATTCGCACCCAGCGCGAGTTCACCCTCGGCTTCCGGGATATCACCCTCGCTGGTCCGGGACCGGCCAAGGCCGCGAAAGGGCTGTTGGATGCCCTCCGCGGCCGGAAGCCCTGTCTTGTCGACCTTGATGACTGCAAGGTCGGTCGACGGATCCGTTCCGACGACCTTTGCCGGAAGCTCTTCGACGCCAACCGTGACGATGAGTGCGTCAGCGCCTTCGACAACGTGGTTGTTGGTGAGGATGTAGC
>PHCO01000385.1 GCA_002842265.1 Betaproteobacteria bacterium HGW-Betaproteobacteria-18
CATGTCGCGGTCCCGCTGAGGACACCGCCCCAGCCGTGAGAGTCGGAAGAGCTGGTACTCAGTTGAAACGTGCGGGTATCGAAGTACCGGTAGGGACCGGCCCCGACCGCCAGTGACAGTTGCCGGTTCAAGAATTGTTTACGGACCCAGAGCTGAGCCGCAACCCCGTCCCGGTGATTATTCGGCAGATGCCCCTCATTCAAATAAGAAAAACTGGCGGCGAAATTTTCTCCTATCCCTTCGAGGTATTCCAAGGCCCAAGCGTAGGTAGGATCGGAGAGGTTGCTCCTCGCGAGGCCGCCGCCCAGAAGGAAGAGCTCCTGGGTCAGCCCGGGCGAAGGCGCCCAAAGAAATGACAGAAAAATCAGCACACCGCAAAGGGCGGTCCATCGTGTATCTTTCATGGTCTCAGTATCCGGATTAAATTGTGGTCAAGATTTGAAATGAAAAAACAGGAGGTGTTTAAAAGACTCAGGATGCTCGAAGCCCCAGGAAATACACCAGGAAATACAAAGGTGAACCCCTTTTAACATCCTGCAAAAAGCTTAGCGCAGTCGGAACATATGTCAATCTATTTTCCCTACTTGACTTGCCAATTTCCTTCTCATATATTGCGCCGTGATCGAGACATTTTTGAAGCTTGGCGCTGAAAACAAAATGCATTTTTGTTGTTCATAGATAATAACAGCCGCCTGCTTTCCAACCCCTCGTGCCAGGAAATCCTATCTTCAACTCAGGAAGGGAAAACCAAATGCCAAAGCGTGAAGACATCCACAAGGTGATGATTATCGGGTCGGGCCCGATCGTAATCGGGCAGGCCTGTGAATTCGATTATTCGGGTACCCAGGCATGCAAGGCCCTGAGAAAAGTCGGTTATGAGATCATTCTGGTCAATTCGAATCCGGCAACCATCATGACGGACCCCGGGATGGCCGATGTCACATATATCGAACCTCTGAATGTACAGACGATGACTGAAATCATTGAGAACGAAAAGCCGGACGCCATCCTTCCCAACCTGGGCGGCCAGACGGGGCTAAACCTGACAGCGGAACTTGCCCGGAAGGGAGTCCTGGAAAAACATGGCGTCAAAGTGATCGGAGTCCAGGTGGACGCCATTGAAAGAGGCGAGGACCGGATCGCCTTCAAGGAAACGATGAACCGGCTCGGCATCGATATGCCGAAAAGCGAACCGGCATACAGCGTCGAGGAGGCGGAAAAAATCGCCGCCATGCTCGGCTACCCCGTCGTCATCCGTCCCGCTTACACGATGGGGGGAACCGGGGGCGGTCTTGTGTACAACCTCGAAGAACTCCGGACGGTGGCGAGCCGGGGAATCTCGGCCAGTTTAGTCGGCCAGATCCTGGTCGAAGAGTCCGTCCTCGGGTGGGAAGAACTCGAACTGGAGGTCGTCCGCGA
>PHCO01000386.1 GCA_002842265.1 Betaproteobacteria bacterium HGW-Betaproteobacteria-18
GGGTGCGTCGTATGCGTGGATTGTACAATCCAGCCCGGGCGATTGAGGCTGGTGATGATATCAAGCAAGCGTTGAAGGCTTTCCATGCCCTACGTGTGGCCGATGCGCTTTTTTCGGCGATGATCCATCGCACCGAGAGCCGCGGACCGCATTATCGTACCGATTTTCCCCTGCGCGACGCTTCCATAACAGGTGCTCGGGTGGTGGTTTCAGAGGATCAGAGCCAGATCTCGGCGCGATATGTGTATCCCAAAGGCCAATAGGAGCATCGCATGAACATTGACTATACCGTTTCGACTGATGTGTTGATTATCGGCGGCGGTGGTGCCGGGGTGAAAGCCGGTATCGAAGCCGCAAGCCGTGGTGCGAATACGCTTATCGTGACCAAGCGGAAATTCGGGTATACCGGTTCGACTTTCTATCCAGGAACGAGTGGATGGGGGATGAACGCAGTGATTTTCCCCGGTGACACCGAGGACCAGTTTGTGAATGAGATCCTGGAGGCCGGTGCTGGTTGCGCCGACCCCAGATTGGCCCGGGTTCTGGCGCGGGATTGCACCAAGCGGTTCCATGAGTTGGAAGGTTATGGCCTGAATTTCCTTAAGAATGAGGCTGGCGAGTACCAAGGGGTTATTCCCTGCTTTGGCAAGCGCCTCCGGGGGAGTGCCACCTATGGAATCCCAACCATCCGCAAGCATCTATGGAAACAGCTGATGATGCATGGAGTGCAGGTGCGCGACCATGTGGCAGTCCTCAAGCTGGTGGTTGAGAAGGGAGTCTGTCAAGGTGCCCTCGCTCTGGATGAGATGGACAATCTCGTGCTGTTCCAGGCCAAAGCCACTATTCTTGCAACTGGCGGCGCTTGCGGTCTGTATCAGTATTCCTTAGCCACCGACGACCAGGTGGGCGAGGGTTATGCGCTTGCACTCGAGGCCGGATGCTCGCTTGTCAATTTGGAATTCATCCAGTTTATCCCCGGTATCACCTGGCCGGTGAAGAAGATGCTGTTCCAGGAGAAGAACCTGGACACCCTGCCCGTGATGACCAATCGGGAAGGCCGCGCCATCCTGGCTGACTATCTCCCAAAGGGGGTCAGTGTTGAAACCTGCCTGACCGAGCGAGCCAAGCATGGGCCCTTCAGCACCACCACCTGCAGCCGATATTTCGATATCGCGATGTATGAGCAATGGCGGGAGGGTTTGGCGCTCGATTCTGGTGGCATCCACATGCAGTATGCTCCGACGGTGCTTGACGACGGGCGTTGGGTGATCACGAAATGGCTTGAGTTCATGCGGTCGCGGGGCATTGATGTGGTAGGGCAGGGGTTCGATATGATTCCCCATGCGCAATGCTTCAATGGCGGTGTGCGCATTGATGAGCAGTGTCATACTGCGGTCCGGGGTCTGTTCGCCGCGGG
>PHCO01000095.1 GCA_002842265.1 Betaproteobacteria bacterium HGW-Betaproteobacteria-18
GTCGGCCAGCCCAGTGTTTGCACCAGTTCCCGCGGCAGCCCGAACGGCAAATCAAACGCACCCACCCAGCTATGCGGTTTTTTTAGCCAGTCCAAAAACGTGGGTAGCGACGCAAAACGCTCCAATCTGGAAAGCTGAACGCACCCGTTTTGCAGTGTCCCCAAGGCTAAAACAATGGGTTTTTTGGGCGTAGGTGCGCTGGAAAAATCACACCCCACCAACACGCTGACCGGCACAGATCAGGCGCGGCCAATGATGGACGCCGTGGCCATCAGCTCTTCCAGCAAGGCAAAGGAGACCAAGCCAGAAACAGAATACGGATCAAGCTCGGGCTTTTCAGCGTATTTGAGCAAAATGGACGCATTGATACGGGTCATATTGACCTCGCCCATGGTCCAGCCCGAAAAGCGGCGCTCAGAGATTTCTTCATAGTGCAGCAACACCACATCTTTATGGCGTACATCGCGCTGAATATGACCATAAAGTTCACTCACGGTCATGCGGCCGCCTTCAAGTACCTGCAAAAAAATACCGCCGCCGTAACACAAAACGCCCGTCACACCGCTGCTTGGGTTGTGCGAACGCGACTGCTGCAAAATCGATTCAATGGCCTCAGGGCGCGTATCAACCGCCCGGCTGGCGTACAACAAACGAACCAACATGGTTAACCTTTCTGGGGAATGAGGGACAAAAATTCGCGGCGCAAATTGGCGTCTTTAAGAAAACTGCCGCGCATCACCGAGTTGATCATCTTGCTATCGACATCCTTGACACCACGCCAACTCATGCAAAAGTGACTGGCTTCCATCACGATGGCCAAACCATCAGGCTGGGTTTTTTGCTGGATCAAATCGGCCAGTTGCACCACGGCTTCTTCCTGAATTTGGGGCCGGCCCATGACCCATTCGGCCAGCCGCGCGTACTTGGACAAGCCAATCACATTGGTGTGTTCGTTGGGCAAAACACCAATCCAGATTTTGCCCATGATCGGGCAAAAATGGTGACTGCAAGCGCTGCGCACCGTGATGGGGCCCACGATCATCAGCTCGTTGAGGTGCTCAGCATTGGGAAATTCAGTGATCTCCGGCGCCTTGACATAGCGGCCCTGGAACACTTCCTTCAGGTACATCTTGGCCACGCGGCGTGCCGTGTTGTCGGTATTGTGGTCATGATCGGCGTCAATCACCAGACTGTCCAGTACGCCTTTCATCTTGTCCTCAACTTCGTCGAGCAGCAGCTCAAGCTCGCCGGGCTCAATGAACTCGGCAATGTTGTCATTGGCATGAAAACGCTTGCGGGCAGCCTGGATGCGCTCACGGATTTTGACGGAGACGGGCGTACCCTCTTCAGAGGAAGCTGAATTCATGGTTATCAGTAACGGTAATTGGATATGAAACAATGTTAGCAGTCTTTTAACTGCAAGGTTATTTGGGTTAAAAGCTTACAGAGCAACCTTGTAAAGCTATGTATTTAATAGCGTTTTCCATTGATGAACAACAACACGCGCATGACGACATAAGCCACCCTGTCCAACAAGCGCTGCACGAGAGGCCGGTTGGCATAGTCCGCCGGGTCAACACGCGTGCCTTCCACTTGCATGGCGTGCTCCAGGCGCGCCTGCAAATTTTGCGCAAACACCACGTCATCCACCACCACATTGGCCTCGCGTGCCAGCAACAGGCTCAAAGGGTCCAGATTGGATGACCCTACAGTCGCCCAATGGCCATCAATCACAGCAACTTTGGCATGCAAAAAACTCACCCGATATTCCGTGATCTCGACCCCCGCGGCCAGCAATTTGCCATAGACCATGCGCGCGGCATGGTACTGCATGAAGTATTCGTAGCGCCCTTGCAGCAGCAAACGCACCCGCACGCCGCGCTGCGCAGCATGAATCAAGCCTGCGCTGATTTTTCGGCCCGGCAAAAAATAGGCATTGGCAATGATGATGTCTTTTTGTGCCTCGCCTATGGCCTGACGGTAGGCGCGCTCGATGTGGGTGCGGTGGCGCAGGTTGTCACGCAAAATCAGGGCCGCCTTGGTACGCGCCGGGTTGCCAGCCGCTGGCATCAAATCTGCGCTGGCCAATGCGTCCGGATCAGCCTTGCGCGCCTCATGCAAGACTTGCCAGGCCGCCGCCAAATCACCCTGGCGCACGATGCGTGCGGCTTGCAATCGCAACCAAAACTGCACCAGCGCCGCATGCGCCGATTGAACCAAAGGCCCCGTCACGCGCACCGCAAAGTCAAACCGGGGCGCAGTCAAGGTACCGTGATTGGGGTCAAAAAAATCATCCAGCAGATTGATGCCACCACAAAAAGCCACGCGGCCATCAACCACGCACAGCTTGCGGTGCAGGCGCCGCCAGCGGCTGGGAATCAGAATGCCCAGCCCTCCCAGCGGGGAAAAAATTCGCCAAGCCACGCCTGCCGCCGAAAAACGGTTGCCCCATTCCTTGCTCAAGCTGTTAGTGCCCGCACCATCCATCACCAGATACACCTTGACCCCGCGCTGCGCGGCGCGCTCCAGCGCTTGCGCCACCTGCACGCCAGAAACTTCCACGCTGAATATATAAGTCTCCAGGCGGACTTCATGCGCACTGCGATCAATGGCTTGCACCAGTGCCGGAAAAAATTCCTGCGACCCTTGCAACAAATCCACCTGATGACCGGATGCCAGCATGCTGCGAATCAGGTTGCTGGCAAGGAAAATTCAGCGATCAGCGGCAAATGGTCGGACATGCGCGTCCAAATGCGCCCGCGCGGCACCATCAAACCCATCGGTGTGAGGCCACGGGCAAACACATAGTCAAGCTGCGCCAAAGGCAAACGCGACGGGAAAGTGGGCTGTCTGACATCCCAGGCGTGCAAGCCTTCCTGGGCCAGCGCCAGTTGCACGGTCTTGCCCCAGTCGTTGAAGTCGCCAGCCACCAGCAACGGGGCCGATTCAGGTATTTCACGCTCAATAAAGCGCTTCAACTGCGCCACCTGGCGCACCCGGCTGGCCTTGACCAGCCCCAAATGCACCACCAGCACATGCACCATTTGTCCATGCACATCGAGCATGACATGCAAAAATCCCCGCTGTTCCAGGCGGTGATCCGACATGTCCTCATGCTGGTGCGACAGCACCGGCCAGCGTGACAGCAACGCATTGCCATGTTCACCGTGGCGCGTGATGGCGTTGGTGCGGTACACCGCTTCATAGCCCTGGGGGGCCAAAAAATCGGCTTGCGCCAGCTCTGGCCAATGCGGAAAACGTTTGGCCTCAAGGCGATTGCTGTGCCGCACCTCTTGCAAGCACACGACATCGGCATCGAGCGACTCGACGGCCAAGCCCAGATTGTGAATTTCCAGGCGCCGGGCTAGCCCCAGGCCTTGCACGCCTTTGTGGATGTTGTAAGTTGCTACCCGAATGATGTTCATGGCTTGCTTTGCTTCTGAAAAAATCTTGGCAACAGCAAACATGCTTCGGCGTTGGAGGGTGAATAACAGGCCTCTGCCGCCAACCTGTAGGGCAACCATTGGTAGGCGGTGTGCTCACGCGGACTCAAACGCACAGGGATACCCAACGGCACCTGCAAGCCAAACAGATGTTCGGTGTTGTGCATCACACCGGGCGCATAACGATGACGCCAACGAGGATAAATCTCATACACATTTTCAAGTTGCCAGTCCTGAAGATGGTCTGCCAGGGGGGATCCCGGTGCGCAGTCAATGCCGGTTTCTTCCATCACCTCGCGCCGGGCGGTTTGCGCAAACGACTCATCCAAAGTGTCTTTGCTGCCCGTGACCGATTGCCAGAAATCATCCGCATCGGCGCGTTTGATCAGCAGCACCTCAAGTGCCGGGGTGTGAATGAGCACCAGCACCGACTGCGGGATTTTGCAAGGGCGAGGCATGTCAGACACCAGAAATGACGGCATCAAGGGCGGCGGCAATGTCGCTTGACCTTGGTTGCAAATTGGTGACAGGATTCTTGAGCAGGCTAGCTGCGACCGGTGCGGCCAAATGCGGTTGAATCGTCAGTTTCTCACCTTCGATGCTGACCACTGGGCACAAATTGACCGGCCAATGCGTCAAGGCTGAACCAACGCGAGATAAGGGCATCACCAATCGCGTTGCCAATTGGTCAATCAGGCAACTTTGGATATCCACCACAAAGGGCACAAATTGACGTGATTGGCGCTGCGGATTGACATACACATCGTACTGCGCCATCACGCCTCTCCCGGCCAGGCCACCAAGCCTTCACACCACAGGCCATGCGCTTCATGGTGCGCATTTTGTTCAGCGATCCAATCCTTGTATTTTTCATCAAAAGCGCGCTTGCGCTCTTCAAAACTGACCGGGGGCTGTGCTTGTTGCAGCGCCTGAAAAGTATCAAAAGAAACGATCACGCTATCAAGCCGTCCATCCTTTTCGATAAACACCGGCTCGCTTTTGGCTTTGGCACAAAAATAGCCAAAACGGTTTTTGGCTTCGGTGGCGGTGACTTGCATAAGTTATAGATTCGCCCCGATGATGTTCTAAGTTCCGTTCGGGCTGAGCCGCCTGTCCTGAGCTCGTCGAAGGGGTCGAAGCCCCTTCGGCAGGCTCAGGGCAGGCTCTTCGACGAGCTCAGGGCAAACGGTTCATACTTCATCGGGCCGTAGCAATAGTTCTCGGGTTTCAATGGCTATTTTAGCCATTGAAACCAAGATCACTCATCAGCGAAAAAATCGGAGTCAATCCGTTTGAGCTCATAGGACTTCCAGGTTGACACCCCAACGCCATGCTCGATCATGAGTTGCGCAAGGAACTCACCATCAATCAAAATCACACGGACATTGAGCGGTTTCACGTAATCGCGCGCCTCAACGCTGAACTTGGACGTGGTGATAAAAATCCCACGGTTGGCCTGCCGCCCAGCCAGAGCGCCTACAAACTGCTGAATATCTGGTCGCCCCACTGTTTGGTCTGCCCAGCGCTTAGCCTGCACGTAAACCACATCAAGTCCGAGCTTGTCCTGATTGATAAAACCATCGACACCACCATCACCACCACGCTGAAGTGCCAGACCATTGCCGCCGACCCCCCCATATCCCATGGCCAAAAGCAGCTCAATCACCAAACGCTCAAAAAATTGCCATGAATTAGACTTGATGCGCTCAAGAATTTCCGCACTCAACGCACTGTGAATGGTGCGTCGTAAGCGATCAAACTGTTCCTCAGGCGGGATTTGCTCTGCCACAACATCGTCAGCTGGAACAATGATTGACGAATCAGATTGACTCAATTGCTGCTTTTTCCAGGCTCTGTAGCCTTGCTGTGCGCATAGAAAGTAGCCTTTTTCACCCAACTTGAGAGCTTCTATACCTTCAGGGGTAAGGTGCCAAACACCTTTTGTTTTCGTCAAAAAACCTGACTTGACCGCATCTACTGAGAAAAAATGAACATAGGTTCGCCACCTTGTGAGGCCATTGCTCTCAATGGTCTCTTTAGCCCAATCGTCAAGCTCAATTTTTTCAGGTAATGACTCGAATATATCGGCCGCCTTCATCTCGCCCCCATGGTCACGCAGGTGCACCATGGCCGCGTAAATAAGTTTACTAGCCAGCAAATTCGACTTTGAAAGTGGTTTTGTCATAAATCTCCCTGAATCAAAAAGGGCGCCTATCAGAGCGCCCTTTCATTTTGCACCAAACCAAATTTCTGAAACTTAAACCGCCTTGACCGCCTCAGGCGTGCGCAGGCGAATGTGCAACTCGCGCAACTGCTTTTCGTCCACCGGGCTCGGCGCTTGCGTCAGCAGGCACTGGGCGCGCTGGGTTTTGGGGAAGGCGATCACGTCGCGGATCGACTCGGCACCAGTCATCAGGGTCACGATACGGTCCAGGCCAAAGGCCAGGCCGCCATGCGGCGGCGCGCCGTATTGCAGTGCGTCGAGCAGAAAACCAAATTTCTGCTGCGCCTCTTCGGGCGTGATCTTGAGCGCATCAAACACTTTTTTCTGCACATCAGCGCGGTGGATACGCACCGAGCCGCCACCCATTTCCCAGCCGTTGAGCACCATGTCGTAGCCCTTGGAAATACACTTGCCCGGATCGGTGACCATCAAATCTTCGTGCCCATCTTTCGGTGCTGTGAACGGATGGTGCACGGCCATCCAGCGGTCAGACTCTTCGTCGTGCTCAAACATCGGAAAGTCCACCACCCAGAGCGGCGCCCAGCGGTCTTCAAACAGGCCATTTTTCTTGCCAAAGGCACTGTGGCCAATCTTGATACGTAGCGCGCCAATGGCATCGTTGACAATTTTTTCCTTGTCAGCGCCAAAAAACAGCAGGTCGCCGTTCTTGGCACCGGTGCGTTTCAGGATTTCAACCAGGGCTGCATCGTGCAGGTTTTTGACCACCGGGCTTTGCAGGCCTTCGCGGCCCTTGGTCACGTCGTTGACCTTAATCCAGGCCAGGCCCCTGGCGCCGTAAATCTTGACGAATTCACCGTAGTTGTCAATTTCACCGCGGGTGATCTCGGCCCCACCGGGCACACAGAGCGCCACCACGCGGCCACCCTTGGTGGTGGCAGGCGTAGAGAACACCTTGAAATCGACATCGGCCATGACGTCGGTGAGTTCGGTGAATTCAAGCTTGACGCGCAGGTCGGGTTTGTCGGAGCCGTAGCGGCGCGCCGCTTCCTGGTAGGTCATGACCGGGAACTCGCCCAAATCGACCCCCAAAGTGTTCTGGAACACGGTTTTGATCATTTCCTGAAAAATGTCGCGAATTTCTTCCTCGTTCATGAACGAGGTCTCAATGTCGATCTGGGTGAATTCAGGCTGGCGATCGGCGCGCAGGTCTTCGTCACGGAAGCATTTGGTGATCTGGTAGTAGCGGTCAAAGCCGGCCACCATCAGCAACTGCTTGAACAACTGCGGGCTTTGTGGCAGCGCAAAAAAGTGGCCGTCATGGACGCGGCTTGGCACCAGGTAGTCGCGCGCGCCTTCGGGCGTGCTCTTGGTCAGCATCGGCGTTTCGATATCGACAAATCCGTTGGCATCGAGAAACTTGCGCACTTCCATGGTCACGCGGTAGCGCAGCATCAGGTTGTTTTGCATGTAAGGGCGGCGCAAATCCAGCACCCGGTGCGTCAGGCGCGTGGTTTCACTCAGATTTTCTTCGTCCAACTGGAACGGCGGCGTGACCGAGGGGTTGAGCACCTTGAGTTCGTGGCACAGCACTTCAATCCTGCCGCTTTTAAGGCTTTTGTTCACGGTGCCATCCGGGCGGGCACGTACCAGGCCCTTGACCTGGATGCAAAACTCGTTACGCAGGTCTTCGGCCACGGCAAACATCTCGGCACGATCCGGGTCGCACACCACTTGCACATAGCCTTCGCGGTCGCGCACATCGACAAAAATGACACCGCCGTGATCACGCCGACGATTGACCCAACCACACAACGTGACGGTTTGCCCCATCAGGGCTTCAGTGACCAATCCACAATAATGAGAACGCATCGCCATAAAACTGCTTTCTAAAGCCACCTTGAAAAGTGGCAGGGTTATCGAAAAAATTATTTGGGCACAACGCCCGAAGCGGTGGGAGCCACCGACCCCATCGAAATCACGTAGGTCAGCGCCTCGTCCACACTCATCTCGAGCTCAATCACATCACTGCGCGGCAACATCAAAAAAAAGCCACTGGTGGGGTTCGGTGTGGTGGGGACATAAACACTGACGAAGTCTGGCCCCAGATGCTGGGCCACTTCACCGTCAGGCGTGCCGGTCTGAAACGCAATGGTCCAGGCACCTGGGCGCGGATACTGCACCAGCAATGCGGTTCGAAAGGCATTGCCGTTGCTGGAAAAAAGTGTGTCGGAAACCTTTTTGACACTGTTGTAAATGGTCTTGAAAACCGGAATATTGGTTTGCAGACGATGCCATTGAACCAGCCACCAGCGTCCTGCCACATTGGACACCAGTGCCCCGGTGAGCAACAGCCCGCCAAAAACAAGTATCACGCCCAGCCCCGGAATATGCTTGAAGTACTCCAGCGTACTCATCAATGATGCGGGCAGCACCGCCTGCAAAACGATCAGCAAGCCGACAAAAATGCCATCGAGCAATTCCATCAGCCACAACAAGACCGCGAAAGTGATGGCTGTCGGCAACCAAACCAACAGGCCCGTCAACAGGTATTTTTTAAAAGGCACAGGGGCTTTCCAGGAAATTTGGTTCAACTGTGACAAGCACAACCACCACCACAAGCACTGGCGGCTGGCGCAGTGTCAGCTTTGGCAGGTGTCGTGACGCTGGCAGCAGTGTCTGTTGCCGCCGTTGTTGCGGCAGCAGCGGGTGCGGCCGCAGTGGAAGCTGCGCCGCCACCTTTGAAATCAGTGGCGTACCAACCCGAACCTTTCAGCTGGAAACCCGCTGCTGTAAGCTGTTTGACAAAACTGGCCTTGCCGCAGGTGGGGCATTCTGTGAGCACCGGGTCAGACATTTTTTGCAACACGTCCTTGGCAAAGCCGCAGGCGTTGCATTTGTAGGCATAAATTGGCATGGTGTTCAGACTTGAGTGAAAGAGTCGCAAAGCCTGTGATTATAAAGTCGCACCCAGGCCCCCGCGCGATGGGTGCCACTGACTAAAAAACTCGCACACGCGCCAATATCTGCATCACGATCAGACCCAGCACAAAACCGATGCCACCGTACATGATGGCTTGCAGCAAACTGTTCGTTCGCTTTTGCTCGGCCAGCAGCGCCTGCAGTTCCAGCGCGTTGGTCCTGGAAGGCGTCTGCTGCAAAAAGTCAAACAACAGGCGCGGCAACTCAGGCAGCATCTTGGCATAGCGCGGCGCTTCATTGCGCAATTCCTTCAACAATTTATTGGGGCCAATCTGCTCCACCATCCATTTTTCAAGAAATGGTTTGGCGGTATGCCACAAGTCCAGCTCCGGATCCAGTTGGCGTCCCAAACCTTCAATATTAAGCAGGGTCTTTTGCAACAGCACCAACTGCGGTTGAATTTCAACCTGAAAACGGCGCGATGTCTGGAACAATCGCATCAGGATCATGCCCAGCGAAATTTCCTTGAGCGGCCGGTCAAAGTAGGGTTCACACACCGCGCGCACGGCGGCTTCCAGTTCGTCAACACGGGTGGCGGCAGGCACCCAGCCCGATTCAATGTGCAACTCGGCCACGCGCTTGTAGTCACGGCGGAAAAACGCAATGAAGTTTTGTGCCAGATATTCCTTGTCGCCCTCGGTCAGCGTGCCCACAATGCCGAAGTCAAGGGAAATGTAACGGCCAAAGGTGGCCGGATCCAGACTGACCTGGATGTTGCCGGGGTGCATGTCGGCATGAAAAAAGCCGTCGCGAAAGACCTGCGTGAAAAAGATCGTGACACCATCGCGCGCCAGCTTGGGGATGTCAACCCCTGCAGCACGCAGGCGCTCAACCTGATTGATCGGCGCACCCTTCATGCGCTCCATCACGATCACTTCGGGCATGCAGTAATCCCAGTACATTTCGGGAATCAGGACCAGATCGAGGTCAGCCATATTGCGCCGCAATTGCGCCGCGCTCGATGCCTCGCGCACCAGGTCCAGTTCATCGTGCAGGTATTTGTCAAACTCGGCTACCACCTCACGCGGCTTGAGACGCTTGCCGTCTTCTGTCAGACTCTCCACCCAGCCGGCCATCATGCGCAACAGCGCCAGGTCTTTGTCGATCACCGTCAGCATGCCGGGGCGCAGCACCTTGACGGCAACGTCCTGTGGATTGCCATGCCGGTCCTTGAACACAGCAAAATGCACTTGCGCAATGGAGGCACTGGCCACCGGCTCCCGCTCGAACGAGACAAAAATATCGTCCACCGATTTTTTGAAAGCGCGCTCGATGATGGCAATGGCCACCTCGCTGGGGAACGGCGGCACCCGGTCCTGCAGCATGGCAAGCTCGTCAGCGATGTCAACTGGCAGCAAATCACGCCGCGTGGACAGCACCTGACCAAACTTGACAAAAATGGGGCCCAGGCTTTCCAGGGTTTGGCGAATGCGCTGACCGCGGGGTGCGTCGAGCTTGCGCCCGATCGTCAGAACCCAAGACAGCCGCAATAACCAGGGTTTTTTAAAACTGGTGAGGACCAGCTCGTCCAGACCATTGCGCAACATCACCAAAAGGATGAAAGCACCTCGAAAAATATTGGTCATTTGGCAGACTTGCCGGGCGCGAACGCTGCTGCTTTGGCCAAAAACGCACGCAAACCGGTGCGCATGGTCTGAGCCATCTGGCTCAAGGTGTGGGCCGGCACGTCACCCATGATGCGCGCCAGGTCTTCTTCCATGTCCCAGCGCACGTGCTCGGACAACCAATTGACCTCGGCCGCCAATTGCACATCGCCTTCAATGCGCACGGCTGGTTTTTCGCCCTTGAAGACCGCCTGCGCCAGAGCCAGCGGCGATGCATCTGTCACCGTCAACATCAGATCAGGCTTGGCCTGCGGGTCTGCCAGATCAAGCAAACCGGCCGGCGTGGCAACCAGCTTGAAGTAGAACGTGCGCCACTGCGCCAGCATGATCTGACCCTTGTGACGCGCCAGCCGGGCCATGGCTTCATTCTCTTGCATCAAAACGTGATTGAGCAGTAAAACAATGCGGCGCTGGGCCTCATTGACGGCCCAGGCAGGCGGCGCAAGCTTGGGAAGTGGGAGTTTTTCAACAAAACTCTCCAAAAAAGAAAAAGGGGTCTGTGTTGCCATAGACCCCATTATTCCCTGAAATCGCAAGCTCGGGCTTACTGCAGGGCCTGTACCCCTGCCACCAGCCAGCCACTGCGCCCGTTTTTGGTTTTGATCATGTTCCAGACTTCACGGAACGGGCTGGGACTCGCAGAAGGCTCTTCCCGGATCACGCCAGTAAACTCGACACTGGCCAGGTAATCTTCCCCCAGGTCTTCAATACCGAGCAAATGCGCCTCGATCATCACCACCTCGGTCTGGTTAACCGGGCCACCCGTATGGGCTTCACGTTCGGCCAGTTGTGCCTGAATTTCTTTCAGCATGGTGTCCGTCATCATGACTCGCAAAGCCGGAATGTCAGACTTGTCCCAAGCCGCTTGCAGCGATACAAAATTGGCCTTCGCCGCCGTCAGGAAACCCTCCGAATCGAAACCTTCCGGAATGCCCCAGGTTTGCGAACCCGACAAGCCGGAGCCAATCATCGAACCCGACACGGCAGGTGAAGCTGTGCCAGGCGTGGTGCTGTCGAAGGCTGTACTGCTGCGCTCCCAAGGCCTTGCAGAAGCATCATTGCCCACGTTTTCGGGGCGGTAACTGACTGGAACTGGGGCCTGGCCAGCAGCGCCTGCACCCACCCCTTGAAATGCAAAAGGTGAAGCCGCCTGCTGTAACCCCTGATTTTTACGACGCATGAACCAGCTCACCGCTGCCATGATCACCATCGCCAGCAAGGCAAACATCAGTACCTGCCCCATGGCTTCACTCAAACCCAGCGAACTGGCCAACCAGGCCAAACCC
>PHCO01000387.1 GCA_002842265.1 Betaproteobacteria bacterium HGW-Betaproteobacteria-18
TTTATAAAACCGCCGATGGTCGCTTCCTGTCGGCAGCGCCGCTGGAAGAGAAGTTCTGGAAAACCTTCTGCGCGACGATCGGGTTGGATCCGGCGCGCATCGCTGAACTTGGCGAAGGCGCGGCCCTCATATCCGAGATTGCGGGCATTCTCGGCCGCAAGACTTGCGCGGAATGGATGGTGCTGTTCCAAGGCAAGGATGTGTGCGTGGAGCCGGTGCGGCGCGTGTACGAGGTGCTGAACGATACACATTTCGGCGCCCGCGCGGTTTTTGAACAGAAACTGGAAATTGTACCCGGCATGACGCTTGCAGCATTGCCCTTGCCGCTTGCGAAGGCTTTGCGGAAATGTTAGGCGGGCGGGACTGTCGGTCGCGCGATTTTTTGGGAAATGTCCATTTTCCAGGCCGTTGGAATGCGCATTCAGCAACGCGAGGACGATATGAGTGGATACCTGCATGTCTGACATAGTACCGCTGGCGCAGCGTTCGAAGAATGTAGCGCCGACCGTGGATCGATCCGAAACGCCAGATGCGCCCTCGCGGCGGCAGGCCATTCTGGATGCCGCCGCAAAGCTGTTTTCAGCCCAGGGATTTTCCGACACCACCATTCGCCAGATCGCTGAACACGCGAATATGGAATCCGGCAGTCTCTACTATCATTTCCGCTCGAAGAACGCGATCCTGCAGGATGTGTTGATGTTTGCCATCAATACCACCGCCCGCGACGTCCGCGCGACAGTGGCCGGGCTGCCCGAGGGAACCAACCCGCGCCAGAAGGTAGAAGCCGCACTGCGTGCGCATCTGCAGGCGTTGCACGACCACATCGAATACACCTCCACGAATGTTCGCTACAACGCGCAAATTCCTGCTGCCGTGCATATGATGGTCCAGCCGCACCGTCAGGAATACAGCGATTTTTGGCACGCGTTGCTGCGCCAAGCACAGGAAGAGGGGGCGATCAACGAGGATCTGAACCTCTCGCTTCTGCGTCCGCTTATCCTGGGCACGCTGAACCCTACAATGGGCTGGTATGACGCGAAGCGCGGCAACATCGACGAATTGTTCGGCATCATCAAGATGATGATCAGCGGCATATGGAAAATTGACAGATGACAGACCAACCTGAACTGTGCCGGACGATCTGGCTAAACTTGGCATTTGCAAGGGACAAGCTGTCCATTTCATCTCTGCGCGGCTGCATTCCAAAATCGGCGGGCAGGTGCCGAACAGGCCCCCAAAACCCACTATCGCGCAGTCGCCGACCCAGCTCGGCGCGTTCGCGAGGGCGGGGAGCTGCGGTACTCAGCATCTAGCACTACTTTGGCAGTTTCTTTCGACAGTTGCATTTTGAGGATTCTCACGGTGCGTTTTCGGTGATTCATAGGGAGCCAGCTTTGAAGGAGGCTGG
>PHCO01000388.1 GCA_002842265.1 Betaproteobacteria bacterium HGW-Betaproteobacteria-18
ATCTCCGCAAGAACATTTTTTTGATTGCGGAAGGGGTTGTCGGCCGGCACGGTGCCATCGGGCCGGATGCGGACGATCTTGCCCAGGTGGCTGCCCAGGTTCAGGGACAGCACGGCTACGTTGAGACTGTGCTGGAAGGTGTAGTCGTCGTAACTCTTCAGCCGCGCCAAGCTGAGTAGAGCGTCGCGATTGCGAAATACCGAATCGATCATGTTGCCGACGGTTTCCCGCGCGCGTTCACCGTTGAGGGCCTTGCCCAGGCGGACCTCGGTGTAGATGGCCTTCACCGTCTCTTTTGCCTTGTCATACACCTCGATGGCCTTGCGCAGCTCTTCATCGAAGGGCACCGCGTCGGCTTTGGACGCCACCACCTGGGGCCCGGCGGGGCCCGCGATGTCAGGGGTGTCCTGCACCAGCGGGTGAGGCACGGTGGGGTCGCGGGAGGCGCTGGCGTGGGGTGCAACTGCCAGCGGGCTGTCGGCGCCCTTAGCGGTGTCGATGTACACCTCGACGACGCCGTGCTCGCGGATGACGTCCAACTCCCTGGGCTTTTGCAGCTTGCGCTGGCCGGTGAGAAACGGGTGGTTCACCCACGGGGTATTGAAGTCGTGGATGAACATCCCCACTTGCAGGTCTTCGCTGCGGATCTTCTTGATCATGCCAGAGGCTCGCGGGGCACGGGGATAACTCCCCCCCTAGGCGGTGCGGATAGTCTCCTCATCGACAGAGGGACCCCGGGAGTAAAGATCTCGCCCGCTGCCCGAACGTGCCCACTCGGCCACCCGTATTCCAAAGAACGGCGCTCTAAAACCCGAAGACAGAAAAGACCTCCTTGACGAACGTCTTGCCTCCCCCTGCCACCCGCTTTGCCGCGTTCCCGAGGATATCGAGGTCCTTGGCCAGGTCGGACTTGCCACTCAGGTATTCCGCGTAAGTCAGCCCGTTGTCGAGCAGCTTGGGCAGGCAGACACCAATGGAGGGAACAGCGCACCGCGACCCGTCGGTCCACCACGCGTTGCCAAGCAAAGCGGGTCCCAGACGCAACATTTCCATGAGCGAGGCCCCTTGCAGATTCGCGTACTGCATGTTGTTGGTACCCCAAAAAAAAGACAACGAGAGGTCTACGCCAGCGAAATTGGCACCGGTCAAGTCGGTAGCAACAAACCACAGAGAAGGTATGTAGTTGACGGTGGAGAAATCCACCCTGGCCATAGTGCTGTTCGAGATAGACAACGTAGTAGCGCCAATGGTGGCTATTTGTGCACCGTCGAAACGCGCATCGGAAAAATTACCATTCCGCACACGCCCCTGGATCTTGGCCTCGGTAAAATCGGCCGAGGAGAAGTTGACGTCTTCCGCGTCGAACTTGATATCCGCCCCCCAGAAAGAGGCACGGCTGAAGTTG
>PHCO01000096.1 GCA_002842265.1 Betaproteobacteria bacterium HGW-Betaproteobacteria-18
GCCCGCTGCCAGGCCCGCAACAAGTCCGGTCAACATGCTTGCCCAACCGTCATGGCAATACGGTCATCCCGAATGATGAAAGACCGTCGTCATTGCGAGTCGCGCAGCGGCGTGGCAATCCATGCAGTCTGGGGGCATGGATTGCTTCACTACGTTCGCAATGACGACTCACGCTACACCGCAAAGCCATCGTCGGCAGAGATCACGGCGCCGTTGATGAAATGGCTTTGGTCCGAGCACAGCATGACCAGCAGCGCGTCCAGGTCTTGCGGCTGGCCCACGCGCTTGCGCGGCAGCATCTGAAGAAGTTTTTGACCTGCTTCCGTTTGCCAGTGGGCGTGGTTAATTTCGGTATCAATGTAGCCCGGGCAAATGGCGTTGGCGTTGATGCCAAACTTGCCCCACTCCTGGGCCATGGCTTTGGTCATCTGGATCACGGCCGCCTTGCTCATGCAATAGACACCAATTTTGGGCAAAACTTTCAGGCCCGCCATGCTGGCAATGTTGATGATGCGGCCACCGGTAAAGCTGCCCGGCGCAGCCCCTTGTGCGCGTGCCAGCATGCGCTTGCCCACCTCTTGGGCGACAAAAAACGCGCCTTTGACGTTGGTGTCAAACATGAAATCAAAGTTGTCTTCGCTCACATCCACCAAACGTTGCGTGGTGCTGACCCCGGAGTTGTTGACCAGGATGTCAATCGAACCCACCTCGGTTTCAGCGTGCGCCACGGCGGACTTGATAGAGGCGTGATCCGTCACATCCAGCGCAATCACATGCGCATCGCCGCCCTCGCTCTCAATTTGCGCGCGCAAGTCTTTGAGTTTTTCCACCCTGCGGCTGGCCAGCACCACGGCGGCACCGGCGCTGGCCAGGGTGCGGGCAAACCGGGCACCCAGACCGCCAGAAGCACCGGTAATGAAAGCCACTCGGCCCGAGAGATCAATGTTGTAAGCCATGTTGTTATCTCCAAAAGAATAGAACGGTCGTTCTATTATGAGCAATCTGTTGCCTAAAATCTGGTTTTGTCGAAGACAATCCCAAACAGTCTTAGCCAACGTCACCTTGGCTTGAGTTTAATCAGTTGATGAAGCGAGTCCCACCATGACAAACCAGGAAATCCTGACCCAATTCGGCCCCCGTGAATCGATGGACTACGACGTGGTCGTGGTCGGCGGTGGCCCCGCCGGCCTGTCCAGCGCCATCCGCCTGAAACAACTGGCCGCAGAAAAAGGCACTGACGTCTCGGTGGTGGTGCTGGAAAAAGGCGCCGAGTCCGGCGCCCACATCCTCTCGGGCGCGGTGCTCGACCCGCAATCACTCACCGAGCTGTTCCCCGACTGGAAAGTCATGGGTGCACCGCTCAATCAACCCGTCACCGACGAGGCCATGATGTTCCTGTCTGAGACCAGCGGCTACCGCACACCCAACTTCATGTTGCCCGAGTGCAGCCAGAACCACGGCAACTACATCATCAGCCTGGGCGCCCTGACGCGCTGGCTGGCCGAACAGGCCGAAGCGCTGGGCGTGGAAATCTTCCCCGGCTTTGCCGCTGCCGAAGTGCTCTATGACGAGCAAGGTGCCGTGAAAGGTGTTGCCACCGGCAACATGGGTGTGGAAAAGAATGGCGAGCCCGGCCCCAATTTCCAGATCGGCATGGAGCTCCTTGGCAAATACACCGTGTTTGCCGAAGGCTCGCGCGGCCACTTGGGCAAACAGCTCATCGCCAAATTCAATCTGGACGCAGGCTGCGACCCGCAAAGCTACGCCATCGGCATCAAGGAGCTGTGGGAAGCCGAGCCCAGCCGCCACGAACCCGGTCTGGTGGTGCACACCGCGGGCTGGCCGATGGAAAACAACACCTACGGCGGCTCCTTCCTGTACCACATGGAAGACAACAAGATCGCCCTGGGCTTCATCACCGGTCTGAACTACGCCAACCCCTACCTGAGCCCGTTCGAGGAATTCCAGCGCTGGAAAACCCACCCCAACATCCGCTGGTACCTGGAGAACGACCAGGGCGAAGTCACCGGCAAACGCTTGGCCTACGGTGCCCGCACCATCACTGCCGGTGGTTTGTTGTCGCTGCCCAAAACGGTCTTCCCCGGTGGTGCGCTGGTAGGCTGCGAGGCCGGCTTTTTGAACGTGAGCCGCATCAAGGGCAGCCATACCGCCATCAAGTCGGGCATGCTGGCCGCAGAAGCGGCGTATGAAGCGGTCACCGCTGGGCGCGCCCATGACGAACTGAGCGCCTACCCCGAAGCCTTCGAGGCCAGCTGGCTCTACACCGAACTCAACAAATCGCGCAACTTCAAGGCCTGGTTCAAACACGGTTTGACGGTCGGCACGCTGATGAACGGCCTGGAGCAGTTTGGCTTGAAAGGCAGGATGCCATGGACCATCCGCCGCGACAAACCCGACTACGCCTACCTCAAACCGGCTTCAGAGTGCCAGCCCATCGACTACCCCAAGCCCGATGGCAAGCTCACCTTTGACCGCTTGAGCAGCGTTTTCATCAGCAGCGCCAACCACGAAGAAAACCAGCCCGCCCACCTGACACTCAAAGATGCCAGCGTGCCGGTCAACGTCAACCTGGCCAGGTATGCCGGCCCTGAGGCACGCTATTGCCCAGCTGGGGTGTATGAATTTGTCAAAGGCGACGACAACACCGACCGCCTGCAGATCAACGCAACCAATTGCGTGCATTGCAAGACCTGCGACATCAAGGACCCGACGCAGAACATTGTCTGGGTCACGCCCGAGGGTGGTGGCGGGCCGAATTATGCGGGGATGTAGAACCGCACTTCGTACTCGATCCAGTCCGTCCTTTGACAGGCAAGCAACCGATCTGGTGCTGATGACCAACTTCTACAGCCGACGTTCAGATTCGAA
The DNA here is from genome assembly GCA_002842265.1 of Betaproteobacteria bacterium HGW-Betaproteobacteria-18. GTDB lineage: Bacteria > Pseudomonadota > Gammaproteobacteria > Burkholderiales > Burkholderiaceae_C > Rhodoferax. Next base: position 2,890 of record PHCO01000096.1, read on the forward strand.
CTCTGCAATGGAGCGCAGCGTACTTCGACAGCGCAGCGGGAGCGGTCACACTACAACTGTAGGCAGTGGGGCGTTACTCATTGCAGAGGTTCCAACCAAGGTTGGTGTCAGCAAGTCGGGGGGCAACCTACCCTCTTTTGAAGTGATGAGATCAACCAATGCGACGTAGCTCGCGCTTGAATACAGCGTAACGATATTTCGCTTTTGAAGTTGATAGACTTCAACCAATGACCGACACAGAAAAGCACACCCCAATGATGGCCCAGTACCTGGGTCTCAAGGCAAATTACCCCGACACCCTGCTGTTGTACCGCATGGGCGACTTCTACGAGCTGTTTTTTGCCGATGCCGAAAAAGCTGCGCGCCTGCTCAACATCACCCTGACGCAGCGCGGCCAGTCTGCCGGGCAGCCGGTGGTGATGGCTGGCGTGCCGTTTCACGCGGTTGATACCTATCTGGCGCGGCTCATCAAGCTGGGCGAATCGGTGGCCATTTGCGAGCAGGTCGGTGATGTGGCTACGTCCAAAGGCCCGGTCGAGCGCAAGGTGGTGCGGGTGGTGACCCCCGGCACGCTGACCGATCTGGAACTGCTGGGCGACAAGACCGAGTCGATGCTGCTGGCGGTGCACCAGGGCGCGCGCAACACCTGCGGCCTGGCGTGGTTGAGCGTAACGCAAGGCGAGGTGCATCTGGCTGAGTGCACGCCGGATGAACTTCCAGACTGGGTGAGCAGAATCACCCCGGGTGAGCTGATCTTTAGCGCAGGTTCCACACCCACGTTTGAAGCCCGGCTGCGCAGCCTGTCCGTGACGGGACCGGTCTCCATCTCGGTGCGCCCCGACTGGCAATTTGACGCAGGACTTGGCCAGCGCAAGTTACTGGAACACTTGCAAGCCGCCAGTCTGACCCCTTGGCAGGCACAAGACCTTTCACAAGCGCATGCCGCCGCCAGCGCGTTGCTGGCTTATGCCGAGCATACCCAGGGCCGTGCACTCACGCACATCCACCGCGTGCGGGTGCAACGCGCAGGCGAGCTCATCGACCTGCCCCAAAGCACCCGGCGCAACCTGGAACTGCTGCAAACCCTGCGCGGTGAAGACAGCCCCACCCTGTTTTCATTGCTTGACACCTGTATGACCGGCATGGGCAGCCGACTCCTTAAAAACTGGCTGGTCTCACCCCAGCGCGACCGTATGGAGGCGCAAAAGCGCCTGAACGCCATTGCTGCCTTGCGCGATGGACAGAGCCCATCCTCAGGCGCTGGGCCCTGGGCCAAGCTGCGTGAAAAGCTCAAGGGCAGCACCGATGTCGAGCGCATCACGGCCCGTATCGCGCTGCGCCAGGTGCGGCCACGCGAACTGGTCGGCCTGCAATTAACACTGCAAAAAACCGAGTTGCTCGCCCCCATCCTGCAGGGGCTGGAAGCCTATTTGACGGCTATTGCCAACAGCCTGTTGCCACCGCCCGGCTGCGCAGAGTTGTTAAGGCAAGCCATCGACGCCGAGCCCGCAGCGCTGGTGCGTGACGGCGGTGTGATCGCAACTGGTTTTGACGCTGATCTGGATGAACTTCGAGCCATCCAGACCAATTGCGACAGTTTCCTGCTGGACCTGGAAACCCGGGAAAAGACCCGCACCGGCATCGCCAACCTGCGCGTTCAGTTCAACCGGGTGCATGGCTTTTTCATTGAAGTGTCGCAAGGCCAACTCGACAAAGTTCCAGACGACTACCGCCGCCGCCAGACCCTTAAAAACGCCGAACGCTTCATCACCCCCGAACTCAAAGCCTTTGAAGACAAGGCGCTCAGTGCCCAAGAGCGCGCACTGGCGCGGGAAAAATGGCTGTATGAGCAGGTGCAGGACAACTTGCAACCTTTTATACCGCAACTGACCGAACTGGCAGGCGCGCTGGCCACGCTCGATGCCCTGTGTGCGCTCACCGAGCGCAGCCTGACCCTGGACTGGTGTGCGCCCCAGTTTGCCAAAGAACCCTGCCTGGACATTGAAGCCGGGCGCCACCCGGTGGTGCAGGCGCGTCTGAACGAGACCAATGCCGGCGCCTTCATTGCCAACGACACACACCTGGGACCCAAGCAGCGCATGCAGATCATCACCGGCCCCAACATGGGTGGCAAATCGACCTATATGCGGCAAATTGCGGTGATCACGCTGCTGGCCAGTATGGGCAGTTATGTGCCCGCCAAGCGTTGTCGTCTGGGGCCCATTGATGCCATCCACACCCGCATTGGTGCGGCGGACGATCTGGCCAACGCGCAATCGACCTTCATGCTGGAAATGACCGAGGCGGCGCAGATTTTGCACGCTGCCACACCCAATTCTCTGGTGTTGATGGACGAAATTGGTCGTGGCACCAGCACTTTTGACGGCTTGGCGCTGGCCAGCGCGATTGCGACCCAGTTGCATGACAAAACGCAGGCGTACACCCTGTTTGCCACGCACTATTTTGAGCTGACTCAATTCCCTGTTTCCCACCACGGTGCCATCAACGTCCATGTCAGCGCCGCCGAGTCGGGTCGCAACATTGTGTTTTTACACGAAATCCAGCCTGGTCCGGCCAACAAAAGTTACGGTATCCAGGTGGCACGCCTGGCTGGCATGCCCACTGCGGTGCTGAACCAGGCCCGCCAGACTCTGGAAGCGCTGGAGGCGCAGGCCTCACACCAACAGGCCCAGATTGATTTGTTTGCGCTACCTGCAGTGACCGAAGTCATGACAAGCAGCGCGCTGGACATCGCGCTTGAAGCCATTACCCCTGATGATTTGAGCCCGCGCGAAGCGCTGGAAGCACTTTACCAACTGAAGAAAATGAGCAAGGTGGAGTACCCATAGGGCGTACACCCATATTGTTGACGGCCCATTTCAGCAGGAGTAGGATGATTTTTCCTAAAAAATGGGAGTCGTCATGAAACATATAGTCCGTTGGATTGTCATCGTTGCGATGGTGTTCGCAGCCTTTGGGCTTGCCGCAGCACCTCGCGATGGCATCGAAGTGCGCCTGTCGATGCCCAACCCCGTGCTGCACGGCGACGTCGATGTGACGGTGACTGTGACCATCACCAATACCACTCGCCACCCGGTCAAGCTGCTACGCTGGCAACTGCCCTCGGAGGAGCTTGAGGGCGCGCTGTTTAACATTGAACGGGATGGGGTGGCCGTCACCTATACCGGCCCGCTCATCAAGCGCCCAGCACCCGGACCAGATGACCAGATGCGACTCGACCCCGGGCAGTCGTTGAACTATCAGGTTGAACTGACCAGTGCCTATGACCTGTCGCGCAACGGCCGCTACACCATCGAGTACCTCAGCCGCGGCGCGCATGGCGCGCAGAGCGCCACATTGAGGTCAGAAAAGCTCTACCTTTGGCTGGAGGGACGCAGCGCCAAAGCCAAGCGCCCGCCACCCCCGCCACCGCCTGACGGCAATATCAGTTACACCGGCAACTGTTCGGCAAGCCAACAGACCATTCTTCAATCGGCGGTGGTGAACGCGAAGGATTATTCCGGCTCTTCCACGGGCTATCTCGGCGGCTTGTCGTTTTCAACGCCGCGTTACGCTGAGTGGTTTGGTGCGTACACGCCAGACCGGAGGGCAACTGCATATGACCACTTCGTCAAGTTGACTGACGCATTCACGACCAAACCCTTGACGCTCGACTGCAAGTGCAAGAAGCCTTACTACGCCTACGTCTATCCTGTCCAACCTTACAAGATTTACTTGTGCCGTGTGTTCTGGAGCGCCCCAGCCATCGGCACCGACTCCCAGGCAGGCACGTTGATTCACGAAATGTCGCACTTCACGGTGGTGGCGGGCACCGATGACTGGGCTTACGGCCAAGTCGCCGCAAGAACCCTGGCAGACACGTATCCGGACAAGGCACTCGACAACGCCGACAATCATGAATACTTCGCCGAAAACACCCCGGATTTGCCATAGGCAATCAAAAAATGGGGGTGAAAGTTCATTCATTTGTGAATGAAAAAAGCCTCCGGATATCGCTACCTGGAGGCCTTTGTACAATGTAATGGTCGGGGCGAAAGGATTCGAACCTTCGACCCTCTGGTCCCAAACCAGATGCGCTACCAGGCTGCGCTACGCCCCGACTGTCGCATTGTAATCGCTGAAGCCTCTATTTTTGGATGCCACCCCCATGCAAGCACCTGGCATCACCGGAAAATGACACAAGCCCCTGCCCCCTTGCCCTGGCTGGTCAGTGGCGAACCTTTTCCGCCGGTCAACACGGCCTGGGGTTCCAATTCGGTGGCGCCTGGTTTGTTGTGTGCGGGTGCCGATTTATCGGTCGGCACGCTCAAAAGTGCCTACCAAAACGGAATATACCCGTGGTTCAGTGCCGATCAACCGATTTTGTGGTGGAGTCCGGCGCCACGCATGGTGCTTGAAGTTTCTCAATTCAAGCTGCGCCCCTCACTGAAAAAAATACTGAAAAAATTTGCCGGTGATTCAAATTGCGAAATCCGCATCGATACCGCCTTTGCACAGGTGATTCAAGCCTGCGCGTCCAGCCCCAGACAAGGCGCGCACGGCACCTGGATCGTGCCCGACATGATCAACGCCTACATCGATCTGCACCATGCGGGTTTGGCCCACAGCATCGAAACCTGGAATAAGGGTCAATTGGTCGGTGGCCTGTATTGCGTGGCCATCGGGCAGGCGGTGTTTGGAGAGTCGATGTTTTACCGCAGCCCCAATGCGTCCAAAATTGCACTGGCTGCCCTGGTGAGTCTGTGCCGACATTACAAAATCAGCCAAATCGACTGCCAGCAAAACACCGCGCATCTGCAGTCATTGGGGGCTCACGAATTAGCTCGTGCAGAGTTCACCCAGCGGGTTCATGCTCTGGCGCAGCAGCCCGCCATTGACTGGCGTTTCCAGCCCCTATACTGGCGTGAACTCTTCACATTCAAACCGGATTCAGCGTGAATCAGTCCCAGGAAACAGCGTTCAAAACGCTTCAGTTCTATACCACCGCCAGCTACCCTTGCAGTTATCTTGGCGGGCAGATTGCCCGCTCCCAGGTGGTCACCCCGGCGCATCTGATTGACACACCAAGTTACTCGGCATTAATGCGCCGTGGTTTTCGACGCAGTGGTCTATTTTTCTACCGTCCCCATTGTGATCATTGCCAGGCTTGCCTGTCATTGCGTTTGCCCGTGGCTGACTTCCAGCCTGACCGCAGCCAAAAACGCGCCTGGACGCGACATCAAGACCTGCAGATCACCATCAAGCCCCCTCTTTTTTCGTCGGAACACTTTGCACTGTACCAACGCTACCAACAGGCGCGTCATCACGGGGGTGGCATGGATGCTGACGATGTTGCACAGTACCAGGATTTTCTGATCGACAGCCATGTCCACTCGATGCTGATCGAATTCCGTCAAACCTCACACAACGATGATCCCGGCGTTCTCAAAATGGTCTCCATCCTTGATAGACTCGATGATGGCATGTCTGCGGTTTACACCTTTTATGAGCCTGAGCCTGGCCAGTGTTACGGCACTTACAACGTGCTTTGGCAAATCAACCAAGCCAGCGCTTGGGGCCTGAAATATCTTTATTTGGGTTACTGGGTGGCGCAAAGCAGGAAGATGTCTTACAAAATGCGCTTCAAACCGTTTGAACTGCTTGTCCAGAATCAGTGGCGTGCCATGATTGACCTCACCGACATCACTGCGTTGATGTCTGAAAATTTTCACAAGATAAAATAACGATTCATTTCAGGGTGTTCTATGCGAAAAATTGACTCTTCTGTTTCAACCACACCAACCATCCAGGTCATTGAACGCATGATGACCCTGATGGATGTTCTTGCTTCCCAGGAAGAAGCCATCTCCCTCAAGGAAATCAGCGCCAAAACCGGGCTCCATCCCTCCACGGCGCATCGTATTTTGAACGACCTGGTGCTGGGCCGGTATGTGGATCATCCGCAAGCAGGCAGTTATCGCTTGGGTATGCGCTTGCTGGAACTGGGAAATATGGTGAAAAACCGGCTCAATGTGCGTGATGCAGCGCTCGATGCCATGCGCGACTTGCACCGATTGACACAACAACCTGTCAATTTGAGCATCCGCCAGGGTGATGAAATCATTTACGTCGAAAGAGCTTACAGTGAACGCTCTGGCATGCAGGTGATCCGTGCCATTGGTGGGCGTGCCCCGTTGCATTTGACTTCAGTTGGCAAGTTATTTCTGGCGGCAGATGACGCGCCAAAAGTGCGCTCCTATGCACTACGCACCGGCCTGAGTGGGCACACCAAAAACAGCCTGACGCAACTGCCAGTACTTGAGCGAGAACTCACCAAAGTGCGCCGTGAAGGCTACGCCAATGACAACGAAGAACTGGAACTTGGGGTGCGATGCATGGCAGCTGGCATCATGGATGATCAAGGCAAATTGGTAGCCGGTTTGTCAATTTCAGCCCCAGCAGGCCGACTCGACGAATCCTGGTTGCCTAAACTGAAAGCCACAGCCCAGGAAATTTCGGCCAACCTGGGCTACCGGATCAACAGTTCAGCCACAACGAAAAAAAGCTGAAACCAAACCCAATAGGCCTGATCAGCCACCTACCAGTTGAACATCCGATTTGATGACGGCAGCATTGGCAGCCGACTCGATCCAATGACGTACGCGCTCAGCGTCGCCCAAACGGCTCAGCTTACCCGCAGAATCCAGAAAAACCATGATCAACTGACGACCAGCGACCCTGGTCTGCATCACCAGGCAGCGCCCGGCTTCCGAGATGTAACCGGTTTTTTGCAGGCCAATGTCCCAGGTCGGGTTTTTAACCAGTCGATTGGTATTGTTGAATTGCAACATACGATTCCCAACCGCTACCTGGTAACCCGTTGACGTGGTCAGTTCACGCAGTAGCGGCTGTTGATGAGCCGCGTCAACCAACTTGGCCAAATCACGCGCGCTAGACAGGTTGCTGCTGGACAAGCCCGTGGGTTCGACATAGTGGGTGTCTTTCATCCCCAACAATTGCGCTTTGTTGTTCATCAACCTGGTGAAAACTGCCAATCCCCCGGGGTAGGTGCGTCCCAGCGCATGGGCGGCGCGGTTTTCACTGGACATCAGGGCCAAATGCATCAATTCTCCCCGGCTCAGCTCGGTGCCCACGCGCAATCTGGAGGAACTGCCTTTTTCGGTATCAACATCTTCCTGAGTGATGGAGATCCTTTCATCCATGGGCAAGTTGGCTTCACTCACGACCAGACCGGTCATCAATTTGGTCAATGATGCAATCGGCAAAACTGCTTGGTCGTTTTTGCTGATCAGCACTTCATTGGTCTCTTGATCAATGACCAGCGCCACACTGGATTTCAAATTGAGATCATCGGATGCGCGGTGCAAACCCGCTATTTGGCCAAAAGATGGCCTGGGGGACCTGGCTTCCTGAACGGCAGCCGCTTGACGTTTGCCAGAGACAAACTTTTGTGCCACCCGGCGCTTGGCCACCACGGCAGTTTTCTTATGCTTGCTCGCATGTGTTTTGGCAGGAGCAGCGTAAACAAGCGGCGACCAGGCAAACCAGCTCAACAAGCTCAAAAGACAAATCAGACCACGAACTTTTTTAGCAAAAAAGCTGTTTCGATCGGTTGTCATGAACTTATCTCCTTGAAGCCACTTGGCAAAAGTGCAGTTTAAACCCGAAAGTCTTGAGGTAGCAAGTACTTGCAAGACTTTGTTAAACTGATTTCAACATTTAACCTTGTGCCGCGACCCGTTCCGCCTGGCTTTGGAGTTTATTCAGGGCACTCAAGTACGCTTTGGCAGAGGCCACCACAATGTCAGGATCTGCGCCCACGCCATTGACGATGCGACCACTGCTTTGCAGGCGCACGGTCACCTCCCCCTGGCTCTCGGTCGAGCCGCTGATCGCGTTCACCGAATAAAGCACCATCTCGGCACCACTCTTGACGTTGACTTCAATGGCTTTGAGCGAAGCGTCCACGGGCCCATTGCCATTGGCCGTACCGGTCACTTCTTTGCCGCCAATGGTCATGACCACAGTAGCTTGCGGCATTTCACCGGTCTCGCTGTGCTGCGACAAAGAGACAAACCCGAACTGATCGTGGCTTTGGGCCACATTTTCTTCACTCACCAAAGCCAGAATATCCTCGTCAAAAATTTCGCTCTTGCGATCAGCGAGTTCCTTGAATTTGGCGAAAGTCAAATTGACCTCAGACTCACTGTCCATCTGCACCCCCAACTCCTGCAAGCGCTGCTTGAAGGCATTGCGACCACTGAGTTTGCCCAAAACCATTTTGTTGGCCGACCAGCCAACATCTTCAGCGCGCATGATTTCGTAGGTGTCGCGCGCCTTCATCATGCCGTCCTGGTGGATACCTGACGCATGCGCAAAGGCATTGGCCCCGACGATGGCTTTGTTGGGCTGCACCACAAAACCCGTGGTCTGACTCACCATGCGGCTGGCAGCGAGAATCTGGGTGGTGTCCACACCCACGTCCAAATCAAAGTAGTCGCGCCGGGTACGCAAGGCCATCACCACTTCTTCCAGACTGCAGTTGCCAGC
>PHCO01000389.1 GCA_002842265.1 Betaproteobacteria bacterium HGW-Betaproteobacteria-18
GACATTGTCCTCCATGTAGCAGCCTCCGTAGATTTCCGTGAACAGTTGCAGAAGGCATTAAAGATCAATACCCTGAGCCTGCTCAATCTTGCGCATCTGGTCAAGGCGGCGGGGAACATCCCTATGGTCCATGTATCAACCTGTTACGTGAACGGCTTTAATACAGGGGACTGCCGGGAAGAAGTCGTTGTCCCCGTCAGCAAGGGCTTCACAAGAAACGCGAAAGGTTTTTACCAGGTCCGCCCGCTGATTGCAAAGCTTGAGAAAAAGATCAGGAAGGTTGAAGAAAACTGCTTCCAGCCCGATCAGCTTGCTGAACGCCTGGTTGAACTGGGTTCAAAAGAATCCCATCGATACGGCTGGAACGATACCTACACGTTCACGAAGTGGCTTGGTGAACAAGTTATCATGGAGGAGCTCTCGGACTCCACACTGACCATTGTCCGTCCCGCAATCATTGAAAGCACTTTACAGGAACCGGTTCCGGGATGGGTTGAAGGCGTTAAAGTGGCGGACGCGATCATCCTTGCCTATGCAAGGGAAAAGACCCCTTTCTTTCCCGCCCGGGCAAATGGTGTCGTCGATATCATTCCGGCAGATCTCGCGGCAAACAGCCTGATCCTGGCCGCGGCAGAAACACTGGCGATGCCGGGAACGCACCGGATCTACCAGTGTTCAACCGGCTCGGCAAACCCCATCACGGTTGGCCGGATGGTGAATCTGCTTCAACTGGAATCCAACCGCAATGCAGAATCCTATGAAAAGCTGTATCCGAAAGGTAAACCAAAAAGAAATTTCCGGATTGTTGACCGGAGACTTTTTGTCACGGCAATGTCCGTATTGAAAGGCGTTGTGACGGTTTATGACGGGGCCTGCAAAATTACAGGTATGAGAAACAGGATCCGCAAAGTGACGGATTTTGTGAATACAACCATGAAGCTGGCCATTACCTTTTCTTTTTACGCATCACCCCGATGCCTGTTCCACAACCATAATCTTATGGACCTTGCCTCCCGGGTATCGCCTGCGGATTGCAGTGCTTTTCCCGTGGACGCACGAATCATTGAGTGGGAGAGCTACATGGGGCCGATTCATCTGTCCGGGTTGAACCGCTATGCCCTGAAGGCTCGCAAGACCGCCCTGCAACAGGCAGAGGACAGCATCCGGGGACCCGAATGGAGATTTGAATGAAGAACACGACAAAAAACAAAGGGATTGAAAATAATAATGAGCCGGTCAAAGACAAATACAGGATTGTAGGCCCCCTTTACGATTTCCTGAGCAATCTATACAGCGGCCGCTCCATTCACCACTGCAAGATCGCCATGATCAACAAGGACAACGTAAAAAAGGGCGACCGGGTACTGTTTGCCGGCGTGGGACATGGACTGGACGCCATACAG
>PHCO01000390.1 GCA_002842265.1 Betaproteobacteria bacterium HGW-Betaproteobacteria-18
GACCATGATGGCCGAGACCCGGTGCGGTGGAGTTGGCGTCGTCCGTCGGGCCATTGCGGTGTTGGGGATGTTGCTGCTGGCGTCCGCCGGTGCCCGTCCCCTCCATTCGCAAGCGCCGGACTCTCTGACGGCGCGAATGGCTCGCGCGCTCACCGAAGAGGGACTCGTCGGGGTGGCCTGGTCGCTGGTGACACCCGACAGCGTCACCATCGGCGCTGCCGGGATTCGCGATCTTGGCCGCAACACCCCGATGCGCGCCGACAATCGGGTGCAGGTGGGCTCGGTGGCCAAGACCATCATCGCGACCGGCGTGCTGGTGTTGGCCACCGAGGGACGCGTCGATCTTGATGCGCCAGTGGCGCATTACCTTCCCCGCCTCCCGATCGACAATCCATGGCAGGCCGATGCACCATTGCTGGTGCGACACCTGCTTGATCACACCGGTGGTCTCGCCGACGTGCATCTCTGGCAGGTGTTCACGATGCGCGGTGATCCCGACTCCCCTCTCCGCTCAGCCCTCGGTCCCGACGGCAGCGTAGTGCAGGTCCGCACCAGACCGGGCAGCCGCTTCTCGTACTCCAACGTCGGCTACCTCATCCTTGGCCTCGTGATTGAGGAGGTGACGGGAAAGCGCTACGAGCAGTGGATCGACGAGTCGCTGCTGGCTCCGATCGGTATGCACCAGAGCACGGCAGCGTTTGTCTCGCAGGAAGGACCGGCGGCCGACACGCTGCTGGCGATGGGTCACTTCGAAGGCGGAATTCCTGCCGCCTCCTTTGCAGTGCCGGTGCGTCCGGCAAGCCAGTTCACCACGACGGCGGCGGACATGGCTCTCCTCGCGCGTTTCCTGATGAGCGATGGAGTAGTCGACGGACGGACCCTGGTCGACAGCACCCTGCTCGCCGCGATGGCTGTTCCATTCACGACCGAGGCGGTGCACGCCGGACTCGTATCCGGCTATGCTCTCGGCCTGCTGAGGAGGGAGCGATGGGGTATCACCGGCAAGTGCCATCTGGGAAATATCGGGATCTTCCGGGCGATTCTCTGCCTCTATCCTGAGCAGCAGCGCGCCTTCTTCGCCTCATACAACATCGATCCCGAGAGCGCCAACTTCGACCGACTCGACTCTCTGCTCGCCGCGACGCTCGGCGTACCCGAGACCGCTGCGTTTCCCGTGGAGGCGCCCGGCATCGATCCGGCGGAGTGGAGCGGTTGGTACCTGCCCACCCCGAACCGCTTTGCACAGTTCGCCTATCTCGATGAAGTTGCCGCTGTCACCAGGATAGCATGGGACGGTGAAATGCTGCTGCTGCGTCCCTTTCAGGGCGCAGCGCGCGCCTTGCAGCCGGTCGGAGGGCCGTTCTTTCGATTGGAAGGGCGACGTTCGGCGACCCATGTG
>PHCO01000097.1 GCA_002842265.1 Betaproteobacteria bacterium HGW-Betaproteobacteria-18
TTTGCTTTCTTCATGCTCGCGTCTCCATCTGAATTTAGGTGGGGAGAGCATGTCGAATTCAGATTCGGCTGACAAGTCTGGGGTTGCTGGAGCGCTTACTGTAAACCTTCTCGCCGAGGTTGCCGTTTTCGTCGTTGACAACGAATTTTTTAGCGTCGGTGGTGGTCGTTATGGTCAGTCCACCGATATGGTCAATCTCCCAACGTCGCATGAAATCCTTGAAGGTTTGATAGTCGCATTTGTAGGGGCTCATTGCTTCGATGATTGCTGCGCGCATTGGGTCTTTTTTACGTTTCTTTTGTGAGGCAATGCGCGCGTCAGTATTGGCCTTCACCTTCTTTCTCGCAAGTGGCAAAACTTTACTGATTAGCTGAATTTTTAGCCAGTGCTCATTCTGTTTTTCTAGTGCATCCATACTTTCAAGCGTTGGAGGATTTTTCGCTAAAAAATCAACGTGAATTTTGCGTATTGCGTCAATGTGAAGTTGCATCGTTGGCGTGATGTTCTCGAGCGCCTCTAAGCGCGCCCGCATGAGGTCGATTCGGCCTTGAGGATGCATGTGCGGAGCACTCAAACACTGCTTAAATATTGCCCAGTCGTCATTGTTCGGCACCTTGGTATGGTCAAACTCATGGCGAGTCCAGGTCTGCACGCCATCGGTCATCAATATCTCGCCTTTGTAGGCGTTATATTTTGGCTTGCTCATGCTGCCACCTTGCGAATGATTTTTAACTTCGTGTTCATGGTGTCCCTTTGAAAACTCCCAGCCCAATTTCCACCAAAGGCAGTCCATCGAGATGACCGTTTTCAATTTGCGCAACAACATTTGATACATTCACATAAGCCATGATTGAACTCACTTTCATTTGTGGTCAGACGGGCAGGGCGCTTGAGTCGCCTTGCCTGTCGCCTTGTTGCCCTGAATAACCAGCGCCAGGGCTTCGCTGTATCTCATAACAACCCAACTGCATCAGCCAGCGTTGAGGGTGCCAGCTTTGCATAACGCTGGGTCATCTTGCTGTTGGAGTGCCCCATCAGCTTTTGCACGGTGAACAAGGGGGCTCCCTTCATTACAAGCTGCGATGCAAAGTCGTGGCGTAGGTCGTGCCAGCGTAGGTCAGGCAGGGCGGCGGCTTTGGTAATTTCTGCCCATGCCTTCTTCACGTTGTTGAACCTGCCGCCTGTAATCGGTGATTTGAAAACCAAGCCTTTTGCCGGGTCTGGTTTGATTGCTGTCAGCACCGCGTGTGCCTGGGTATTGAGCGGAATCATGCGGGTGTTGTTGCCCTTGCTGTGGCTGGCCAGCACCGTGATTGTTTTCAGTGACAAGTCCACCGACTCCCAAGCCAGCGAGAAAAGCTCACCCTGACGCATGCCTGTATTGAGTGACAGCAGCACCATAGGCGTGATGTGGTCGCAATAGCCCTTGATTTCAGGCATCAGTTCGCGGCCACGGTCAGCACGCCACTTGTTTGCACTGGTGCGCTCGGTTGCCGCCTGTGCGTCACGATCAGTCAGGGCTTGTCTCAGGCGTTTTGATTCTTCTGGTGTGAGGTAGCGAACCTTTTCATCATCGGCCACGTCCAGGGCTTCCAGGTCGGCCAGCGGGTGAACTGTGCCTTTGTTGTTCTTTACCCAATGGCTAAGAACACCAGACAGCGCGGCCACGTCACGGTTAACCGTAGCGGGTGCCACGCCTGCATTGATGCGTTTGTTTCTGAACTTGTCGATTTCGCCGGATGTGATTTCGTTGATGCGCTTGGTTAGAAATTTTCCCCAAACTGCCTTCACACGATCAATTGATTTTTGCCCGTTTTTCAGCTTCGCCAGGGCATGATCTGTGTAACGCTGGTCGATGTATTCACCTAGGCTAAGTGCATCAGACTTTTTTCTAAGTGCAGCGTCAGGATTGATCAGCACTTCTTTTGCCCGTTCCTCAGCTTGGCGCAAAGTGAAAGTGCCAGCTTTTCCAATGCGAACCCGTTTACCGCGTCCGACTTGAACATAGAAAGTTCTGTTGCCGCTTGGCTCTACTCGTAGCAGTAGACCAGGGGTCTTATCTGAGCGCACCTCATAGGCTTTTGCTGGCGTGTCCGTGGCCTGCGCTGTCTTCGCAATGCTTGAACGTCCTGCCGATACAATCGGTTCTTTCATTGGTTAGCCTCTTTTTCCTAAGTGCACACTAAGTGCATATTTTAACTAGCAGTTGCACTTAATAGCAAGCAACAGCAAGTTTAGGTCTAAGATTCTCCAATGAAAAGGCCTTTTTACCCGGTATGTGATGATGAGCTGTTTCGCCTTTACACGGCGTAGGTCGGCGGTTCGAGCCCGTCATCACCCACCACCCACATCAAGGCGAACACCGTGTTCGCCTTTTTTGTTGCCATACTGGAGAGTTAGCGCATGTTCGATATTTTCCGCAAACACACCAAGATCATGATGATGGTGTTGTTTTTGCTGGTCATTCCGTCATTTGTGTTGTTCGGGATTGACGGCTACAACCGCATGAGCGAGCGTGATGTGGCTGTGGCTCGCGTCGGCGGCAATGACATCACGCAAGCCCAGTGGGATTCGGCCCACAGGGCTGAAGCAGACCGTCTGCGTGCTTCCATGCCCAACGTCGATGCCAAATTGCTGGATTCCCCCGAGGCACGTTACGCCACGCTGGAGCGACTGGTGCATGACCGCGTGGTGGCGCTGGCAGCAGATCAAGCCAGACTCTCGACCAGCGATGGTCGATTGGCCAGATATTTGCAGGAAGACCCCACGATTGCCTCGTTGCGCAAGGCAGATGGCAAGATCGACATGGACCGCTATCGCCAGTTGGCAGCGAACCAGGGTTTCACACCCGAGGGGTTCGAGAACAATGTCCGTCTTGATTTGGCTCGTCAACAGGTCGAAATGGGTGTACGCGCTTCCAGTTTTGCAGTGCCTGCGGTCGCTGATGTGGCCTTGAATGCATTTTTTGAAAAGCGTGAAGTCCAGGTGGTCAATTTTTTGGCCAAGGACTATGCGACCAAGGTCAGTCCGACCGAGGCAGATATGGAAGCTTTCTATAAAAACAATCAGGCCCTGTTCCAGGCGCCTGAGCAAGCCCAGGTTGAATACGTCGTGCTTGACCTTGAAGTTGTCAAGAAAAGCATCCAGATTCCAGAAGCTGATTTGAAGTCGTACTATGAACAAAATGCATCACGTTTGAGTGGTGTGGAAGAGCGGCGCGCCAGTCATATTTTGATCAATGCGCCCAAAGATGCAGCCGTTGCAGACCGTCAAAAAGCCAAGCTGAAGGCCGAAGAACTTTTGAAAGCGGTGCGCGCCAACCCCACTGCGTTTGCCGACGTGGCCAGAAAGAATTCGCAAGATCAGGGTTCTGCCGCCAAAGGGGGCGATCTTGATTTTTTTGCGCGTGGGGCCATGGTCAAACCATTTGAAGATGCTGTTTTTGTCATGCAAAAAGGAGCGGTCAGCGATTTGGTCGAGTCAGATTTTGGTTTTCACATCATCCAGCTCACCGACATCAAGCTCCCCAAACAGCGTTCTTTTGACGAAGTGCGAGCCAGCCTTGAGTCTGACCTGAGAAATCAACAGGCTCAACGCAAATATGCAGAAGTGGCAGAGGTTTTTACCAACACGGTGTACGAACAGTCAGACAGCCTGAAACCTGTCGCAGACAAACTCAAACTCGAGATCAAAACAGCCGACAAACTCACGCGTCAGCCCATTCCGGGCACCACGGGCGTGATTGCCAACGACAAATTTTTGGCCGCTCTTTTTGCGCCCGAAGCAATTGCCAACAAGCGTAACACCGAGGCCATTGAAGTGGGCGTGAATCAATTGGTGGCTGGCCGCGTGGTGATGCATCAACCGGCCCGGACACTGGCCCTGGCTGAAGTTCAAGCACAGGTTCGCGCGCAAGTGATCTCGGCCCGTGCCTCCGAACTGGCGCAAAAGGAAGGCGCTGAAAAACTGGCGCTCTGGATGAAGGGTGGTGCTCCCGCCAGCCTGCCTGAAGCGCAGGTGGTTTCACGCGATCAAACGCTCAATCTACCGGTGCCGGTCCTGACCGCTGCCTTGCGTGCTGACCCTGCCAAGCTGCCTGTCTGGGTGGGTGTCGATCTGGGTGCCCAAGGCTATGCATTGGTTCGCATCAATCGCGTGGTTCCCCGCGATGAAGCAGCGCAAGCAGCGGTGCGCCAAAGCCGGGAACAATACGCACAATGGTGGACGGGCGCTGAGTTGCAAGCCTATTACGCACTGCTCAAAGAGAAACTGAAAACCGAAATTTTGGTGCCCATCCCGGCGAATAAACAGTAACAAGAAGAGCAGGGTTTGGGCACAAACCCAAGCGCTTTCGAAGTCGGCTTAAAGTTTCATCGGTTATAATTTTTGCTACGGTGGCTGTAGCTCAGTTGGTAGAGTCCAGGATTGTGATTCCTGTTGTCGTGGGTTCGAGCCCCATCAGCCACCCCAGTCATATATGAAAAGCCTGCTATTTAAAAACTAGCAGGCTTTTTTGTTTTCGGCTTATGCTGGCGGCTCGCCGCGATCACTATTGAATTCAACAATCTTGAGATGGCCTTTGCCCCGCACCAGCAGGTGCTTGATGGCCTGGCGGTAGGTGTCCAGGTTGAAGGCCAGCGGTTCGCAGTGGCTGTTCAGGGCATCGTGCAGTTCTTCGTCGGAATGCACGGTGGCCAGGTGGCACCACTGGTCAAACAGGTGGATGTCGGTGCGCTCGGTGCGTGGGTTGTATTCGCGCACGCCCACTTTGCCGGCAAAAGGCCAGACCTGCAGCTTGTGGCTGGCCAGCGCCATTTGCAGGCGCAGGTGGTGGCGTTCGGGCGCTTCTTCGCCACAGCACACGCCTTTGCACTGGTCGATCTGATGGGCAAAGCAGCGGCCCTTGCCCGACTCCAGCCCCAGTGCCTGCAGGCACAAGCCCTCAGTGTCGGCCAGTTCGCGCAAATGGCTTTGGGCCTGGTTTCTGGAGCGGTAAGGGCCGTACAGCGCGCCAAACTGCTGCGGCACCATCTCGCTGCCACGCACCAGCGTCAACAGCGGGCGGCTGTTGGGGTTGACCTCCAGACGCCAGGCACACAAGTCGCCTTCGTGGCGCAGTTGCCGGTTGTGTAGGGGCTGCTGCGCCTTGACCAGGCGCGCTTCCAGCAGCAGGGCGCCGAGTTCGCCAGCGGTCTCGGTCCATTCAATGCGCCGGATTTCCTGCGCGATGCGCATCTCGCGGGCATTGCGGCTGGCCGCCTGAAAGTGCGCCATCACCCGGCTGCGCAGCTTGACGCTTTTACCCACGTACAACGGCAGCGGGCTGTCGCCGTAAAAGATGTAAACACCGGGTGCGTCGGGAATGTCTGACACTTTGGTGTCCAACTGCGGCGGCAGCGCGGCGCTGCCTTGCAGCAGTCTCTGGGCGTGGCGGTTGATGCTTGCCATGCCCAATTCGGCTTGGGCCAGCTTCAACCAGCTTTGCATCACATCGACATCGCCCATGGCGCGGTGCCGGGCCGTGCTGGCAATGCCGTGGCGCTGCATGATGGCGTCCAACCCGTGGCTTTTGAACTGCGGGTACAACAGGCGTGACAGGCGCACGGTGCACAGGGTTTTGACGCGCAGCGCCACGTCCATGCGGCTAAATTCGTTAAGCAAAAAGCCGTGGTCAAAACGCACGTTGTGGGCCACCAGCACGGCATCGTTCAGCAGCGCCAGCAGTTCATTGGACACTTCGGAAAAACGGGGCGCCTTGGCCACCATGGCGTTGCTGATGCCGGTGAGGCGCTCAATGAAACCGGACACATGCACGCCCGGATTGACTAGCGTGCTCCAGCGCGCCACTTCCACGCCTTGTTCCACGCGCACGGCGGCAATTTCGGTGATGCGGTCGTTCACCGGATTGCCGCCGGTGGTCTCCAGGTCAAGCAGCACGTAGCAGGGCAGCACGGGGTGAGATCTCAGCGCCGCTCAAACAATGTCAAAGACATGGATGACGTAGTTGCCTTGGCGGCGATCGGCAAAAAAACGTTTCAGGGTTTCCCCCACGGTTCTGAAGGCGATCTCGTCCCAGGGTATCTCGTGCTCGGCAAACAAGCGTGCCTCGAGGGTCTCAATGCCGGGTTCAAACTGGTCGCTGAGCAACTGGGCGCGGTAAAACAGGTGGACCTGCCCGACGCGCGGGATGTTGACCATCGAGAAAAACTCGCGCATCTCGAATTGGGCACCGGCTTCTTCCAGCGTTTCACGCGCTGCCCCTTCGCTCACGGTTTCGTTCAATTCCATGAAGCCTGCTGGCAGCGTCCATTTGCCCCAGCGCGGCTCGATGTTGCGCTTGCACAGCAGCACCTTGTCGCCCCAGCACGGAATGGTGCCCACTACATTGAGCGGGTTTTCGTAGTGAACCGTCTGGCAGGTCGGGCACACCGCGCGATGCTTGGTGTCGCCATCGTCAGGCAGACGGTAAACCACGGCGGTGCCGCAGTTTTTGCAGTGTTTGATCGGGGGGCGGTGCATGAATACAGTTTAATTTGAAAGCGAATTCGCCCTGCGTTGGAGGGGATCAGGCGGCTTTAAACCACCTTTAATTCAATGCTTGTCAGGCCGCTGATGCTGCCCCGCAAGGTGTCGCCTGGCACCACAGCGCCTACGCCCGCCGGTGTGCCGGTGTAAATCAGGTCGCCCGGTTGCAACTCCCAGGCGGCAGAAAGTTGGGCAATCGTCTCGGAGATGGTCCAGATCAGTTGTTCCAGCGTGCTGTTTTGGCGCATCGCGTCGTTTACCTGCAGGCTGATGGTGGCATGCGTCACGTCGCCAGCTGCGGCCTTGGGGGTGATCGGGCCAATCGGGGCCGAGTGATCAAAACCTTTGCCAATGCACCAGGGGCGGCCTTGGGCTTTCATGTCGTTTTGCAGGTCGCGCCGGGTCATGTCCAGGCCCACGGCGTAGCCAAAAATATGCTGTTCAGCCTGATCCACGGCGATGTTTTTACCGCCTGTGCCAATCGCCACCACCAATTCAATTTCGTGGTGCAGGTTTTTGGTCAGGCTGGGGTAGGGCAGAGCGATGGTGCTGCCGGGCGGCACCACCAGCACCGCATCGGCCGGCTTCATGAAGAAAAATGGTGGCTCACGTCCGCTGTGGCCCATTTCCTGGGCGTGTTCGGCGTAATTGCGGCCTACGCAGTAAATGCGGTGTACCGGGAACTGTGCGGTGGAGCCGACCACGGGAACCGTCGCGGTGGGTGCGGGAGGAAAAACGTAGTTCATGGTTGCCTTTGAATAATAAAGTTGGTTTGCTGGAAGGGCTTGCCAAATCATGCCGATTTGGCGACCAGTTCAAAGTGTTCCACCACCGGTGCGCTGGCAAAGAAGGGCCCCACGATGGCGCGCCACTGGGCAAATGCCGGGGAGCCCCTGAAGCCCACGGTGTGGTCTTCCAGCGTGGTCCAGAAAATCTGCAAAATGTAGCGTTGCGGGTTTTCCAGGCCATGGTTGAGCTTGAACCCCTCAAAACCTTTGGCTTGGGCAATGACCGTGTTCAGGCCGCGTTGAACAGCTTCTTCAAAGGCTGTATTTTGATCAGGCAGGATGAAAAAGTCAGCAAGTTCAAGGATCATGAAAATCTCCGGGAGGATTGGGTTGACGAATGTAAACGCCGAGTCTAGCGTTTTCAACGCCCACGACGGAGCAGATTTGACCAGCCATGAGGTATGCTGGGGTGATGAATCACACTACTTTTATTCCTGGCAAAGATGCCGCCCTTGAAACCACCATCAGCACGCTGCAAGGCAAGCTGCAAAGTCTGGGTTTTCATATTGAAGAGCGCAGTTGGCTCAATCCGGTGGATGGCATCTGGTCGGTGCACATTCGCGACCGTGACTGCCCGCTGCTTTTTACCAACGGCAAGGGTGCCAGCCGCCTGGCCTGCCTGGCCAGTGCGCTGGGCGAATTTTTCGAACGCCTGTCCACGCATTATTTCTGGACCCATTTCTACCTGGGGCCAGACGTGACCGGGCGTGAGCAGGTGCATTTTCCGCAAGAGCGCTGGTTTGAAGTGCCTGCAGACGAGCAGTGGCCCGCTGACGTATTGACGCCCGAACTGCACAAGCTCTACAACCCGCAGGGCAACATTGATGCCAGCGCCCTGGTCGATTTCAATTCGGGTGCCGCCGAGCGCGGCATTTGCGCCCTGCCTTACGTGCGCCAGAGCGATGGCCAAACCGTGTATTTCCCGGTCAATGTCATTGGCAACCTGTATGTCAGCAATGGCATGTCAGCGGGCAACACCCAAATGGAGGCGCGCACGCAAGCACTGTCGGAGATTTTTGAGCGCGCCATCAAGGCACGCATCATCAGTCAGGGCCTGTGCTTGCCGGACGTGCCCGAGGCCGTGATTGCGCGCTATCCGCGTATCGCACATGGCATTGCAGCGTTGCGCGAGGCGGGTTTTGGCGTTTTGGTGAAAGACGCGTCATTGGGTGGCCAATACCCGGTGATGAATGTCACGCTGCTGAACCCGATGGACCAGGGCTGTTTTGCCAGTTTTGGTGCCCATCCGCGCTTTGAAGTGGCGCTGGAGCGTGCCTTGACCGAGTTGCTGCAGGGCAGGGCGCTGGACGCGCTGTCAGGCTTCCCGGCGCCGGGCTTTGACCTGGAAGAAACGGCGAGCTCGACCAACATCGAGATTCATTTTGTAGATTCGAGTGGTGTCATTCACTGGAAGTTTCTGGGTGACGTGCCTGATTTCGAATTTGTGGACTGGAATTTCAGCAGCACCACGGCCGAAGATTACGCCTGGGCGCTGGCACGTCTGCAGCATGACGGCCATGAGGTTTACATGGCCGACTTTGTCCAGCTTGGGGTCTATGCCTGCCGTATTCTGGTGCCTGGCCTGTCAGAGATCTACCCGATCGACGACCTGGAGTTCGAGAACAACAGCATCGCCAATCATTTTCGTGAAGCCATTTTGAATCTGCCTGATCTGGACGATGGAGAGTGTGCAGATTTACTTGAAACCTTGAACGAATCCAACCTGGCGGACCACCGCCCGGTGGCGGGCCTGATTGGCCTGGCGGCTGATGCCGGCTCGTTCTGGAGCGACTTGCGCCTGGGTGAACTCAAGACCCTGCTGGCGTTGGCGGTGGGCGACGAGGCTGCCACGTTGGAGGGCTGCGACTGGGTCTTGCACTTTGACCAGGTCAACCCGCAGCGCAAACGCGTGTATGCCTGCATCCAGAACCTGATCAACCTGGCCGACATGGGTGACAGCGGCCCTTATCTGGACACCCTGGCGCTGCTCTACGGTGCCGGCCCGCTGGCCCAGGCGCATGCCTTGATCATGCAGGAAGACCGTTTCATGGGCCTGGGCGCACCGGGACTGGCGCTGGACGGCTGCGAGATGCACCACAAACTGCTGGCAGCCTACGACAAGGTCTGCGCCTTGGCCAGTTGAGAGGCTGACAGCGCTTGATTTTGCGGCCAATGGTCTGCCATCCAGCCATGCTGATAAACGGCCTGGCAGGCGGCATCAAAGGCATTCAGACCTCCGGCCATGCGTGCGCCGATCAAACCCGCCAGCACGTCACCCGTGCCACCGGTTGCCAATCTGGCGTTGCCCGTTGGGTTGATGACAGGCGTTGTGTCTGCATGGGCAATCACCGTGCCAGAGCCTTTGAGCACGACCGTGCAAGCAAAACGTCGGGCCAGTTGTTGCGCACTTGCCAGCCTGTTGGATTGAACGTCTGCCGTGTTGCACGCCAGCAGTCTGGCCGCTTCCAGCGGGTGCGGGGTCAGGACGGTCGCGTGTTGTTGTTGGCTGCGTTCGCAGAGCAGGGTTTGCAGCGGAGCTGATTGGACAATGGCATTGAGCCCATCGGCATCAATGACGAGTTGCTTGGCAGACTTTAAAAGTAGCGGCAGAAGAGTGGCAATTTCTGCGCCACCACCGCAGCCACATACCACCGTCATGCGGTCCCAGGCCAAGGTGTTCAGACTGCGAAACATCAGTTCAGGCTGGGTCGGGTCGAGTTGCATGGGCTGGTCGCCAAGCAAGCTGACAAACACCCGGCCAGCACCGCCGTGCAGCGCCGCAGAGGCAGCCAGCAGTGCGGCACCTGTCATGCCTTGGGCGCCCCCAACCACGACCACATCGCCATAACTGCCTTTGTGACTGGCATGGGCGCGGGTTGCTGAAACAGGCTGGCCCGCCAGCCAGGCGCTGGGAGCCAGGAGTGGTGTATCGGGAGCGAATGCCTGATCGTGTTGCAAATCGTCCAGCCAGACAGTGCCTGCCAGATCGCGGCCATGTGCGGTAAAAAGCCCGGGCTTGAGGGTCAACAAGCTCAGGGTGTGGCTGGCTTTGATTCGGCTCGCGCTGGCAGTGCCGGTGTCTGCCTGTAAACCCGTGGGCACGTCAACCGCCAGCACAGGTGCCCCATGGGTGTTGATCTGAGAAATCCATTCAGCCATCAACCCCGCAGGCTCACGCAACTGGGTGCCAATACCCAGCAACGCATCAATGCACAAGTCAAAATTCTCAGGGGGCCGATTCAGAAATTGAACGCCAGCACTTTGGGCGTTTTGATGCGAAATTTTGGTGTCAGCAGGCGCCCGTTCGGGGTTTCCCAGCCAGGTGACAAAGGTTTGCTTGCCCCAGCGCTGCAAATGCATGGCGGCTTCCAACCCGTCGCCGCCGTTGTTGCCCGGGCCGGCAGCGACCCAGATGCGTTGGGCATGTGGGCCAATGGCCAGCGTCAGCCTGGCCACAGCCAAGCCGGCGCGCGCCATCAGGGCGTGGGTAGGCAGGGCTTGCTGTGCCCGTTGTTCCAGCTGCCGCGTCGCGGCAACGTCATGCAGCGCTTGCCGGTTTAAAAAGTTGACCTGATGCACGGCACATCTCAAAAATCAAAGCAGTCGCCTTCGCGGGCCAGGCGATAGATGGGGTCCCCGGCGCGGCGCGGGTGATCTGCCATGGCCTGTGCAAAAGCAATTTCCAGGGCATCGTCGCTGCGGGTGGGTTCATGGTGGGTACAAAACAGGGTTTTGACCCCCGCCTTTTTCGCGTACTCGATGCTGGAATGGAAGGTGCCGTGTCCCCAGCCAATTTTGGCCGGGTATTCGGCGGTGGTGTAGGAGCAATCTGCAATCAGTACATCCACCCCCTTCATGGCGCGCAACAGATAGTCGTTTCTGGCTTCAACCTCTTGTTGTAGCTGTGCAAAACCCGCGTCACCCTGAACAAAATGGTTGAGAGGAGGTTCGTGATCGCCGGTAAAAAACAGGGATTTACCGTTTTCTTCAATCCGGTAACCAAAGTCAACCACCGGGTGACTCATGACATATGGCGTGATGGTGGCGCTGCCGATCTGGATGCTTTGTTCCGGCGCCAGCGTGACGTATTCGATGCGCGCTTTCATTTC
>PHCO01000391.1 GCA_002842265.1 Betaproteobacteria bacterium HGW-Betaproteobacteria-18
TATGGACTCCGCGCTCAACCAACGCAAGCCGGCGCGCAGTGAAACCGTACGCCACCTGATCGCGGCGCTATTGGGCAGCGGCCGTTGCACGGTCGACAAGGTAGCGCAGCACCTGGGTGTCAGTAGGCAGACCTTGCATCGGCAACTGAGCCTGGAGGGCGAGCAGTTCAAGTCGGTGCTGGACTCCGTCCGCCGCGAAGTAGCGCTGAAGCTGCGCGACGACAGCGATCATTCACTGGAAGACGCGGCATCGATGCTCGGTTTTTCCTCAGCCAGCGCCTTTGCGCACTGGTTCCAGGCCAGCTTCGACACCAGCTTCATCCGATCCCGGCGGGCTCGCCAGCGTGAGACGGAAGAACAATTTCGTGTAACCACCGATCAATAGATGCCGACCGACCGATCACCATAATTTCGCTTGTCGCGGGGGACCGCAATCCGAAGGAGACAAGAGCATGGCACGCATGAAGATGGTCGATACCGACACCGTGGACCCGGAACTGAAAGACGTCTTCGAGAAGATGAAGCAGCAAGGCACAGTGCTGAACGTCTGGCGGATGATGGCCTGGTCCCCGTCGCTCGCTAAGGTGTGGGCGCCTTTCTCGCGCGGCCTTCGCAACGACCTATCGGTCTCGCGCAGGCTGCGCGAGCTGCTGATCGTGCAGATCGCCTTGCGGCACGAATCCAAGTACGAATACGGCCACCATGTGAACATGGCGCGGGCCGAAGGCGTCACGCCGGCACAGTTGGCCGCATTGCCAGATTGGCGCGATGGCGCACTGTTCGACGCTGACGATGCCCTGGTGCTGCAGCTCGCGGACGACCTGACGCAAGCCAGCGGCGCGAGCGCGGTGACCATGAAGGCCTTGCTGGGGCGTTTCGGAGAGAAGCACCTGATGGAGCTGCTCGCGACTGGCGCGTTCTATTGCGCCGTGGCGCGCATCGTCAACTCGCTGGACTGCGAGCTCGAACCTGAAGTGTCCTGACATGCTGGCCGCTTACGAGTTGAGGGTTGCCAGGTCCAATGCCTGGCTCGTCGCACGCCTGCCGGGCGCTTCGATCAGTGCCATCGTCGCAGTTGCGGCGATGTTCATGTCAGAACACTATGGCGCACCGGTCATGTTGATGGCTTTGCTCCTGGGCATGGCGCTCAACTTCCTGTCGCAAGACGGGACCTGTCAAGCGGGTATCGACTTCGTCGCCAGGCAATTGTTGCGCTTCGGTGTCGGCTTGCTGGGCCTGCGCATCACGCTGGACCAGGTCACTGCACTGGGATGGAAGCCGGTTCTGATGGTGGTGGTGACCGTGGCGCTCACCATCGGGATCGGGGCGGTACTGGCCCGGGTGATGGGATTCAGGGCTTCTTTCGGTGTGCTGACGGGTGGCGCTGTCGC
>PHCO01000098.1 GCA_002842265.1 Betaproteobacteria bacterium HGW-Betaproteobacteria-18
AAACTCCCCTACGCTCCCGGGCTCCTCTGGGGTGCGGCCGCCCTCGCCTGGCTCGCAGGTGTCGTGGCCTGGCGCCGGGGCCGGGAGCTCGCCGGTCACGGCCTCATCCTCACCCTCGTCGTGTGTCTCGCCGCCCTCCGATGCCAGACGTCGGACCCTCTGCGCCGCCCCGACGGACTGATGAGGCTCATGGACGGCGAACGCCACGCCATGGAACTGGTGATCGCCGAGCCCCCCGAACCCCGACCGGGGCGCACGTCCCTCCTGGCCGAGGTGGCCCTCAACTACGTCGACCTGCGCACCGCCCAGGCCCACCTGCTTTTCGACCTGCTTGAAGTGACTGCGTACCGCGTTGAATACCACCCGGAATCGGCGTAATACCTGGTTGGACTGGGTCGATTGACTGGGTGGTGCGTTGTTGCGCGGCATAAAGACTCTTGGGGCTAAAGCGTTAAAGTGAAAGAACATCGTCATTGCGCAGTGAAGCAATCCATGACCTTGGGCTGCATGGATTGCCACGTCGCTGCGCGACTCGCAATGACGCCTGCCTTTCATCATTCTGGGCGGCTGAATTGCCATGACAATTAGTCCGGGATCATAGAGCCGAACGTGATGGTTTGCGCTGGAAATTTGAGTCATCGCTGGTCGGCCAGCAACTCTTTGCGCACCATGCGCATCATCAGGTCGTCAAACGTGTAAAAACCGTTCTCGCATTTTTCCAGTTCGGCCAGCGCAAAGGCGGCACCCGTGCCAAAGGCGCGGCGTTCGATCGAGTTGTGGATCAGGCGCACGGTCTGGTACGGAAAGCCGAAGATCACCTCATGGTGGCCGACGATGCCGCCCAGCCGCAGCGAGGTGATGCGGTCCTCGTCAACGTCGATGCTCTGCGCAATCTTGCGCGCCGTGCCGGACACCTCGGGTTTTTCGCGAAAGTGCTGCTCGACAATTTCCACATCGGCAAACGGCGCAATCGTGCGCAGCAGACGCGCTGCCATGATCAAGAAGTTGATGCCCACCGTGATGTTGGGCGAGCACAGCACGCGGGCGTTAGCGGCCAGGGAATGGGCGTAAGCCAGGTCGGCGTCGCTGTAGGCCGAGATGGCGCTCACCAGCATGAGAGCGCGCGCGCGCACCTGTTCGCCATAGAGATGCAGGCTCTCGGGGCGGGAAAAGTCCACCAACGCATCGACCGGATGGGCATCGAGCCAGTGACCCCAGTCTTCTGGTGTGGCCAAGGCCGCCACCGGCACATCAGTTTCGGGGGTGGTTTTTGCAGGCGTGACAGCAGATCGCCGCGCAATCCAGCACAATTCATAGCGTGGGTCGTCCTGCAGCACCTGCGCCACCGCTTGCCCCGCTTTGCCGAAACCGATTAATCCAACCTTGATCATGAAGCACATCCTTTGGGTTGACTGTGGCACCTGTCCAACGCACCGGTCCACTTGGGGGCATTATCCTCAAATACGTTTGCTTCAATGTAGTTTGCCCTCACAATCTGTCCTGACATGCCTTGGCCCACTGCCTGTCATTTACCCCCAGCAAGTTCATGAATTCTGATGTAAATCGCGATGAAATCCTGCATGCCATCCACAAGGAGGCGGTGGATTGGCGGGCCTGGGCCGGGCGTGTGCTGGTGATGGTCTTTGCCGCCCTGGCGGGGCTGACCGTGGTGGCTTTCACCTGGATGACCGAGCGGGCCTTTGGCATGTTTGAGCGGATGCAGCAGACTTATTGGTGGAGCCCATTGCTGTGGACGCCGCTGTGCACCGCCGCCATCGTCTGGGTCATGCGCCGCTATGCCATGGGCAGCGCCGGCTCGGGCATTCCGCAGGTGATGGCCGCGCTAGATGGCAGCGTGGCGCCGGCCAACCGCAGCCTGTTTGTGTCGCTCAAACTCACCTTTGCCAAGATGGCGCTGGCCACCTGGGGCCTGCTGGCAGGCCTGTCGCTGGGGCGCGAGGGGCCGTCGGTACAAATTGCCGCCGGGGTCATGCACCACGCCCGACGCTGGCTGCCCGACAAGTCGCAGGTGTCCGAGCACGGCCTGATGATGGCGGGCGGTGCGGCCGGTATCGCGGCGGCCTTCAACACGCCGCTGGGCGGCGTCATGTTTGCGATTGAAGAACTGTCGCGAAAACCCGAGCAGCGCTCCAGCGGCCTGCTGCTGGCCGCCATTGTGCTGAGTGGTTTGATGGCGGTGTCGATCTACGGCAATGCCACTTATTTTGGTGTCATCAAGGTGCAAAACCTGAGCATGGCGCTGCTGCTGCCGGGCCTGGCGGTGGCGGTGCTCAGCGGGCTGGCGGGCGGCTTGTTTGCGCGCGTGCTGCTGGTGTCGATCCGGGGCGAATCCGGCGACCGTTTCAGCCGCTGGCGCAAACGCAGCCCGGTGGCTTTTGCCGCTGCCTGTGGACTGGCCATTGCCGTCATCGGGCTGGTCAGCCACGGCAACACCTTCGGCACTGGCTATGCCCACAGCCGCGCGATGCTCGAAGGCAACGATGACACCTCGTCCATTTATGTGCTGCTCAAGTTCATGGCCACCTGGATCACCGCCTGGGCCGGCGTGCCCGGCGGCATCTTTGCACCGGCGCTGTCGATCGGTGGTGCCTTGGGCAACGACGTGGCGCAGTTCCTCGGCTATGCCAACGCCCCGACCCTGATCGCGCTGGGTATGGTCGGCTTTCTCGCGGCGGTGACGCAGGCCCCGCTGACCTCGTTCATTATCGTCATGGAAATGGTGGCTGGCCACGGTCTGGTGCTGAGCCTGATGGCCACGGCGGTGGTGGCCAGCGGCGTGTCACGCCTGCTGTGCGTGCCGCTGTACAGTGCCTTGGCGCAGTTGCAATTGCAGCGCCTGCCCAAAGTTGCTGCGCCGCACCCTGGCGAGCAGACTTAAAAAAAGGAGCCCCGAAGGGCTCCGAACTCGCTTGCTGTTCTGATCGCTAAAAAAGAACGGCTTGGCGATTCTATTTGAACAAATGCAATAAAGGGCTTAGGGATTTCCCGGAAGCCGACTGTTTCAGCCTCTACCCTGATCGGCAGCCAGTTCCGCGCACGCCGAACAAAACACCGCCGCAGCGTCTGCTTGCAAGCGTTCAGGTTCAATGGTTTCCTGGCACTGGCAACACAGCCCATAACTGCCGGCATCTACCCGGTTCAGTGCGGCCTCCAACTTGCGTTGGCGCGTGCGCAAGCGTTGCAGGGTAGCTTGTGCCATGGCCTGTTGTTGCATGGCGTCCATGCGCGAGACGCGACCCATGCTCGATTGGTCCAATTCGACCACGTCGGTGCCGGCGCTGCGTTGCGCAATGGCTTCGCGTTGTGACGCCAGTTCGGCTTGCAAGCGAACGCGCCATGTGGCCAGTGAGTTTGACGTCATGGCGCTCAACGCAGCAGCAAGGTTGGCAACTTGGCCGAGCGCAACAGCTCGGTGGTTTTGCTGCCAAACAGCCAGCTGCGCCAGAACGAATGCGCGTAGGCTCCCATGATCAGCATGTCGATGCCTTGCCCGGTCACGGTTTGGGCAATCACCCGCTCGGCGTCACCAGGCAACCAATGTGGTGTGACATCAAACCCGGCGGCACCCAAGACATCTTTCGCCCAGTCAAGCTGCTTGGGGCCGTCGGCACGGGGCTCACCCGACATCAATACATGCACGGGCAGGTCTTTGAACAAAGGGCTTGCTGCCACCATCTCAACCCCACGGCGGGTGATGATGCCGCCGTCAAACGCAATCAGGATGCGTTTGGGCTCGGTGAACCCTTCGGTCACGGTCAGGATGGGTTTGTGCAATGCACGCACCACTTGCTCCACATTGCGGCCCAGATCGCGCTGCGTCACTTCGGCTGATTCACCGCGCCGGCCCAGCACAAACAGGCGCACGCTGTTTTCTTGCGCGGTCAGGGTGTCCTGCAAGCTGCCATGACGCTGGCGCACATCCAGCTCGGTCACGCCCGCGTTGGTCGCGCGCTCGCGCAGCCGGTTCAAAAACAGGCGGCCGGTTTCGCGGGCGGCCTTGCTGCGCGCCTCGTCTTCTTGCGACAACTCGGTGAGCAAAATTTCTTGCGAGTTCATGCCAATGGCGCCACTGTGATCTTTGCCGTTGCCCAATTCAGGGTGGCGATCAAGGGTGTGCAGCAGCTCCAGCGGTGCATCCATGCGCTTGGCGGCCCAAGCCGCGTAATCAGTCACGTGGTCAGCAAAATGGGACTGGTCCACGCAGGCCAGGACTTTGTCTTGTTCAATCATGATGGGGTTCCTGTCAGTGCGGGCTCAGTGGCCCATGAGCATGTCGTCAGCGCCGTCTTTGTCATGCACAGCAAACTTGTCCACCATGGTGGCGCTGGCCGCGTTCAGGCCAATCACCTCGACCTCGGTGCCTTCGCGGCGGAACTTGAGCACCACTTTGTCCAGCGCGCTCACTGCAGTAATGTCCCAAAAATGCGCGCGGCTCACGTCAATGCGCACCTTCTCGATCACTTCCTTGTAGTCAAACGCGTTGACGAAGCGCTCGGCCGAGGCAAAAAACACCTGGCCGGTGACGGTGTAGGCGCGCAGGCGGCCCTCGTCCTCATTGGTGGAGCGCACGCGCAAAATTTGCCCCACCTTGTGCGCAAAGAAGAAGCCCGACAGCAGCACGCCCACCAGCACGCCCTTGGCCAGGTCATGCGTGGCCACCACCGTGACCACGGTGGCGATCATCACCAGGCTGGTGCTTTTGGGGTGCACGCGCAGGTTGCGCAGCGAGGTCCAACTGAAGGTGCCAATGGCCACCATGATCATCACCGCCACCAGCGCCGCCATCGGGATGCGCGCCACCCAGTCGCCAATGAACACCACCATCAGCAGCAAAAACACGCCAGCAGTCAACGTGGACAAACGGCCCCGGCCACCGGATTTGATGTTGATGACCGACTGGCCAATCATGGCGCAGCCCGCCATGCCGCCCAGAAAACCGGCGGTGATGTTGGCAATGCCCTGGCCAACGCATTCGCGGTTTTTGTTGCTGCTGGTATCGGTCAAATCATCCACGATGGAGGCGGTCATCATCGATTCGAGCAGGCCCACCGTGGCCAGCGTGGCCGCCACCGGAAAGATGATTTTGAGGGTGTCAAGCGTCAAAGGCACTTCAGGCCACAGGAAAAACGGCAGACTGTCGGGCAACTGGCCCATGTCGCCCACGGTGCGGATGTCCAGGCCGAGCCACATCGACACCGCCGTCAACACCACAATGGTGACCAGCGGCGAGGGCACGGCTTTGGTGAGGTAGGGCAACAAATAAATGATGCCCAGGCCAGCGGCCACCATGGCGTACACATGCCAGCTCACGTTGGTGAGCTCAGGCAGTTGCGCCATGAAGATCAGAATCGCCAGCGCATTGACAAACCCGGTGATGACCGAGCGCGAGACAAAGCGCATCAACTCACCCAGGCGCAGCCAGCCCGCCACGATTTGTAAGATGCCGGTGAGCACCGTGGTGGCCAGCAGGTATTGCAGGCCATGGTCCTTGATCAAAGTCACCATCAGCAGCGCCATGGCCCCGGTGGCGGCCGAGATCATGCCCGGACGACCGCCGACAAAGGCGCTCACCGTGGCAATGCAGAACGCCGCATACAAGCCTACTTTGGGGTCCACACCTGCGATGATGGAAAACGCAATGGCTTCGGGAATCAGCGCCAGCGCCACCACCAAGCCTGCCAGCAGGTCGTTCTTGATATTGGAGAGCCAGTCCTGGCGGAAAGAATTCATGGGGGTTGCCTTAAAAAATTGCCACAGCAGTGCCAGAACACACTCTGCCAGACAGGTGTGGATCAAGCCAACCTGGACATTACGCGGCGCAAGTAAAACGAGGGGAGCGCGTCGAAAAAAGCGGCTGGGCCAAAGGGCCACCATGCAAATTTACATGGGTAGAGAAAAAGCGGATGAAAACGGCATGGGCTTGATTTTAAGTGATGACAAGGTTTAGCCCGATATTGCCCGTTGGCCTGCTGCGATTAAGCGATATCGGTTAAATTGCGGGGGATGTTTTTGACTTCCCTGGGCCTGAGCGCCCGCCCGCCCCATTTTTCCAGCACCGAATTTCGCACCGCCCTGGGCATGTTTGCCACGGGGGTAACCATTGTGACGGCGCGCGCGCCCGACGGCAGCCTGGTGGGCCTGACCGCCAACTCGTTCAATTCGGTGTCGCTCGCGCCGCCCCTGGTGCTGTGGAGTTTGTCGCAAGCGGCCACTTCGATGGAGGCCTTTCGCAAAGGCTCGCATTACGCCATCAATATCCTGGCGGCCGATCAGCAGGCGCTGGCGCTGCGCTTTGCCACCCGTGGGGTGGATCGTTTTGCCGATGTGGCTTTTGTGGAAGGCACCTCTGGCGCGCCGTTGCTGGCGGGTGCCGTGGCCACCTTTGAATGCTTTAACCGCAGCCGCTACACCGAAGGCGACCACGTGATTTTTGTTGGCGAAGTCGAACACTGCGCCCACCGCAGCGGCATTGCGCCACTGCTCTACCACGGTGGCAAGTTCTACACCGAACATCCCCTGTGACGCGGTTGCCTTATGTGACATAACGCAAATTCGGGTGACGGGTTGGCGTTTAGACTTCGTGCCCAAGACTTTACCTGAGGCACCCCATGACAGACCCCGCTGCGCAACGCATTCTGCTCGCCTATGCCACCACCGACGGCCACACGCTGCGCATCTGCCAACGGCTGCAGCAGGTGATGGAAGGTTTGGGCAGCCAGGTCACAGTGACCCTGCTGGCGCACGCCGATGCGCTGGATCTGGCCAGTTTCGACCGCATCGTGGTCGGCGCCAGCATCCGTTACGGCCATCACCAGCCGCTGGTGGCCGAGTTCATCAACCGGCATCAGGCGCTGCTGGAGAGCCGTCCCAGCGCCTTTTTTTCGGTCAACATCGTGGCGCGCAAGCCCAACAAAAACACGCCGGAAACCAACCCGTATATCCGCAAGTTTTTGAAGAGCATCGCCTGGAAGCCGGTATTGACGGCGGTGTTTGCCGGCAAGCTCGATTATCCCAAGTATGGTTTCATCGACCGCCAGATGATCCGCTTCATCATGCTGATCACCCAAGGTCCCACCGACCCCAAAGCGGTGGTGGAGTTCACCGATTGGAGCAAGGTGGAAGCCTTTGGGCGACAGATGTGCACACTGCAGGTGCCAAAGCCTGGCGCGGCATGAATGTCTGTGGGGTCCTATGGGGCGACCAAAGCCAACTTGGGAAAGTAGCTGCGGTAGCGTGCGCTGTCCCGCGTGAGCAATTGCAATTGGTGCACCAGGGCGTGGGCGCCAATGTAAAAATCCGGCAGCGGTGACGTTTTGCTGCCCTGCAACTGGCGATACACCTTGAACGCCTGGCCGGCCAGATAGGCGGCATCCCACGGCAAGGCTTCACGCACCAGGGGCAAACTGTCGAGGGCCGCCTCCAGGTCGGCGGCACATGCGAAACGCGGACTGATTTCTGCCAGGATGATCGGGTTGATGATCAAAGCGCCTTGCTGGCTGCACCGCTCGAGTTGATCCAGCGACCAATCGGCCCAGTTGGGGTCGTCGGCCAGCACATCGATCAGCACACAGCTGTCAACCAAAGTGCCTGCGCATGCAGGGAGGTGCACATAGCGGGCAGAAGCTTCGCGCACGGCTGGCGTTGGACTGGCGGACATGGTCAGCCGCGCAAAAACGCCATGAATTCGTCGGTGCCCATGCCCTTGAATTCGCTGGCATTGGCGCTGCCCCGTACCCGCGCGAAGGCCGAACGCACGCTGCTCTGGGGTGCGGCGGCGACGAGACGGATGACCACCTCGCCGTTGTTGCGCACTTCAAAATCGACTTCGCTGTTGGGGTGCAGGCCGGCCTGTTCGCGCACGGCCTGCGGAATGGTGACCTGCCCTTTGCTCGTGATTTTCATGATTCTTACTCGATAAAGTAAGAATCTTACTGCAAATCACATCTTGTGCGCGCTTACTGTTTGATCGCTTCGACCTGGATCAGCAGGCGCACATTTTTGGGGAAGCCCCAGTCAATGCCGTAGTTCATGCCGAACTGGGTGCGGTCGATGGTGGCTTCAAAGTCGCCGCCGCACACTTCACGTTTGAGCATGGGGCTGTCATAGCAGTTGAAATTAACGGCCTTGAGCGTGACCGGCTGGGTCTTGCCCAACAGCGTCAGCTTGCCTGTCACGTCGGTCAGCTTGTCGCCGCTGAAGTTGAATTTGTCGGAGACAAACCTGACGTTGGGGTACTTGGCCGCATCGAACAGGTCGGCACTTTGCAGGTGCTCGTTGAATTTTGAAAAACCGGTGTTGACCGAGGTGGTGTCGATCGCGATCTCGACCATGCCGGTCCTGGCGGCGCGGTCGAATGCAATCGTGCCGTCCTTTTTGTCGAAGCGGCCGCGGTTGGTGGAGGTGCCGAAGTGGCCGATCTCGAAGGTCACGTAGGTGTGCGCCGGGTCAATGGCGTAGCTGGCCGCCTGGGCTTGTGACATGCCCGCGAGCAGGGTCAGGGCAGCGGCGGCAATAACAGAAGAACGCATAGAAAACTCCAGTGAAAAAGTGAAGGCAGGGTTGAGGAAAAAATTAACCGTATGAATCCATCAAGGCAACTTTGGCAGCCCGCTCAAGGCCAGCTTGAACCTGACCTGCACATCATCGGCCACCATCGAGGTGTCGGCCCATTCGCCGTCGCCGATCTTGAAAGCCAGCCGTTTTATCGGCAGCACGCCCGTGGCGGTGGTCACGGCGCCGTTTTGCGTCATGGCCAGCGGCACCAGCACGTCGCGCTTCTGGCCCTTGATGGCGAGTTGGCCGGCCACTTCGTACTTGCCGCCACCCAAAGCCTTGAAAGCCGTTGAGGTGAACTGCGCTTGCGGGAATTGGGCAGTGTTGAACCAGGTGGCTTTGGGCAACTCGTGATCCATTTCAGGCGAGCCCAGTGTGGCGCTGGCGATATCGACGGCGAACGTGACCTTGCTGGCGGCGAGTTTGGCGGCGTCAAAGTTGATCTGGGCATCAAATTTCTTGAAATGCCCTTGCACCGGCACGCCCATTTGCCTGATCTCGAAAGCGATGTCGCTCTGCGCTGGCAGCAGCTTTTGCTGGGCGAAAGAGGGCAGGGCGACTGCCGTCAGTGCGGCCACTAGCAAGGCGGGAAGGAATTGACGAGGGTTCATGTTGTGGGCGACTCCAGATATTGGTGAATACAGGTTGTAGGGCAGTTGTAGCCCGGATGCAATCCGGGATTTTGGCTATGACCTGCCGGGCATCATGCGTGACAGCAAACCGTCGCGGTCCACCCACTGGTGTTTGATTGCGGCGCCGGCGTGCAAGCCAGCCAGGGTCATCAGCGCCAGCGCCAGCATCTTGTGCAGCGGCTTGATCAGTTCAGCCAGCTCCTTGTTGACGGGCAGCAAATCAGGCAGCGGCATCTGGCCAAACCAGACGATCGGAAAACCCGCCGCCGAGCTGTAGGCCCAGCCCATTAGCGGCACGGCAAAAAACAGCAAATACATCAGGTGGTGCGTGGCATGGTAAGCGCGGGTTTGCCATTCCGGCATGGCTTGCGCAATGGCTGCGGGTAGCGCTGGCGGGCGATGCGTGGCGCGCCACAGCAGGCGCACTGCAGTGAGCGCAAGAAACGTCACACCAGCCCATTTGTGCCAGTTGTAGAGTTTCAGGCGCTGCGGTGAAAACGGCAGGTCGGTCATGTACACACCGACCCCGAACATGACCACAATCACCAGCGCCAGCAGCCAGTGCAGCGCCATGGCCACGGTGCTGTAGCGTGCTGTTGGCGTTGCTCGGTGGGACAAGGGTGAGTTCAAAAATCTTCTCCGGAAAGTGTTCATCAGGCTTTGGGCCTGTGGCGATGGCAACCAGTTTAGAACTCGGTCGATCCAAACAAATTCAATCCGATTCACGTTGAAGTTCGAATATTTTCACTGATAAAACCCGGCGTTCTTGCATACTGAGCGTTACTTTCGCTTTGAATCGCTTGGGAAATGGTCATGGAAACTCAATCACACCCGGCCCCCGTTTTTTTCATCTCGCACGGTGCGCCCACCTTTGCCCTGGCGCCGGGGCAGCTGGGCCCCAAACTGAGCGCCCTCGGGCAAAAACTCACTGGCATCAAGGCGGTGCTGGTGGTGTCGCCGCACTGGCAAACCCGCGAGCTGCAGGTGTTGACCACGCCGTCTCCTGAGACCATTCACGACTTTGGCGGTTTCCCGGCCGCGCTGTACCAGTTGCAGTACCCGGCGCCGGGTCAGCCCGAGCTGGCCGCCGAGGCGCAACGCCTGCTGGCGCAAGCCGGCTGGCCGGTCAGCGCGGACGCGCACCGTGGTTTGGACCATGGCGCCTGGGTGCCGCTGTGGCATTTGTTGCCCAAGGCCGATATTCCGGTTTTTCAGGTGTCGCTGCCGCACAGCCTGGATACCGCCGGGGCGCTGGCGCTGGGCCGGGCACTGGCGCCGATGCGCGAGCGTGGCGTGATGATCGTTGGTTCAGGCAGCCTGACGCACAACCTGCACGAGATTCAGCCAGCCGATGCACCCGCTGCGGATTACGCAGTTGAGTTTGCGCACTGGATCCGTCAGGCCGTGACCCGTGCCGATGCCGAGGCGCTGCTGGACTACCGAAGCCGGGCGCCGCATGCCCAGCGCGCCCACCCCACGCAAGAGCATTTGCTGCCCTTGCTGGTGGCGCTGGGTGCCAGATCGGCTGCGGAAGAAGCACAGGTGATTGCCGGTGGCATCACCCATGGCGTGTTGTCGATGGAGTCCTATGCCTGGGGTTTGAACTGACAGCGCCTGACCAAGATTGCCTGCTCAGACCACGCCGCGCTGGCGCAAGCCCGCCACTTGCGCCGCATCCAGGCCCAATTCAGTCAGCACTTCATCGGTGTGCTCGCCCAAGGCTGGTGGCGGGCGATGCAATACCGGGGGCGTGGCTGTCAGGCGCAGCGGGCTGGCCACGGTTGCGATGGCTTGCAGCGCTGGCCGTGAATCAGGGCGCGGCGCGACTGGCTGCCTGACCACCAAACCGCGCGCTTGCACCTGGGCATCGGCAAAGGCCTGGCCGATGTCGTTGATCGGGCCGCAGGGAACCGCCTTGTCTTCGAGCAGGGCAATCCACTGCGCCGTGCTGCGCGTGCAGGTGACGGCTTGCAGGGTTGGAATCAGCGACTCACGATTTTTGACGCGCAGAGTGTTGCTGGTAAAACGCGCATCTGCCGCCCACTCGGAGTGGCCAGCGGCCTCGCAAAAGCGGGCAAACTGGCCGTCGTTGCCAATCGCCAGCAGCATGGTGCCATCCAGCGTGTCGAAGGTCTGGTAGGGCGCCAGACTGGGGTGGGTGTTGCCCTGGCGCTGCGGCAC
>PHCO01000392.1 GCA_002842265.1 Betaproteobacteria bacterium HGW-Betaproteobacteria-18
TGACCCGCACGCTGGCAGGGCTTCCTGTCGGACGAGCGGAAAACCCAAGACCGCCCAAAGACTCAGCGCTCGCGCAGAGCGCGGCGATGCGGGCCGCGAAGGCATGCAGATTGCCCCGGAACGGCCGGCCTTGGCACGTTGGACGTACGCATGACCGCAGCGCGACGCCAAAATGCAAAGTCCATCCTCACAACCAGACGTACGGTTCATATCGTTACCGCTCTTACGGCACAAACCAGAATGTAAGCCGCATGACCATTAGCATGACTGCTTCACTTTTTGAAGGAGCTGGCATGGCACTGCACTTTGGCAAACGCGAGATCGAACAACCAAAACCCATCAACAGCGGCATGAGTCCGCAGCGCTACGGCGCCGCCACCAACATCGCGCCGGCACAGCTCCCTGTTGCCGCTCCGGAGAAGGCCGCCGTGCCCGAAACCGTGCCCATCGGGGTGGCGGCCGAAAGCGGCAGCAAGCTGACCGTGGGGCCCAATATCAAGCTCAAGGGCGTGGAGATCACCGACTGCGACACGCTGGTGGTGGAAGGCATGGTGGAAGCCACCATGGACTCGCGCGTGATCCAGATCGCGCAACAGGGCGAGTTCAAGGGATCGGCCGAGATCGACATCGCGGAAATCCGCGGCGTGTTCGACGGCAACCTCACCGTGCGGCAAAAGCTCGTGATCTACGCCACCGGCAAGGTCACCGGCAAGATCCGCTACGGCAAGGTGGTGATCGAAGAAGGCGGCCAGCTATCGGGCGACATTGAATGTTCGGTGGCCGCCGGAGCCAAAGCGGCCAACACGTCTTCCATGGCACTGGCGGCCTGAGTCTGACCACCGCTGGCGCGCAGCAGCGGTCGCCTTGATTTTTTGGGGGGTTGGCCCGCCCCGGTGGCCCCGTTATCCTCGGGGGCATGTACGCTGGTTATTTCGGCCTCAAGCAGGCCCCGTTTTCCATTGCCCCGGACCCGCGCTACCTTTTCATGAGCGAGCGTCACCGTGAAGCACTGGCGCACCTGCTTTACGGCATTGAAGGGGGTGGCGGTTTTGTGCTGCTCAGTGGTGAGATCGGCGCTGGCAAGACCACCATCTGCCGCTGCTTCCTGGAGCAGATACCCCCACACTGCAACGCCGCTTACATATTCAATCCCGAGCTCACCGTTGACGATCTGCTCAAGACGATCTGCCATGAGTTTCATCTGGAGGTGCACCGCGACGGCAACGGGCCGGCCACCATCAAGGACTACCTTGATCAGCTAAACGACTACCTGCTGCGCAGCCACGCCGCGGGTCGGCACAACATCCTGATCATCGACGAGGCCCAAAACCTCACGCCCCATGTACTGGAGCAATTGCGCCTGCTGACCAACCTGGAAACCAG
>PHCO01000393.1 GCA_002842265.1 Betaproteobacteria bacterium HGW-Betaproteobacteria-18
CTTGGTGCGCCAAGGTCTCGAATGATCCAGGAGGTTTCGTCGCCATACCGAATGCACCGGCGCTGCTCGACCTGATCGACGTGGGTTCGGAGTTCTGCGGTCGGGCTACCGATCGGACTGTCTGGTGTTGGCCAACCACAGAGTTCGGAACTGTGGCAGCCAGCCAGCGCAGCACCATGCCGTTTGCCGAGGTGAGGGGAGTGGCGTTCCAGTCCTTCACCATCCTGCCGGAGGGGTTCGCCTGCGGCTTGGCCGACGACGGAGCGGCCTGGTGCTGGGGCAACAACGCCATCGGCGGTTTGGGAGATGGTACCACCACCAGTCGGAGCACCCCGGCACCGGTGCTCTCAGATGAGCGATTCGTATCACTGCGAGCTGGTACTGCGGGTGTCTGTGCCCGGACAGCCGCAGGAGCCACCTGGTGCTGGGGGGAAGGTGTGCACGCCGCTCTCACCACCGTGCCGACCATCTTCGCCCCGTCAGGTAGCGCTGGTCGGGTGATCCAGCCCGGCTTCAACATGGTTTACGGACTCGGCCCGGGCGGGATCGAAACTTGGTTCCGGGGCACCCAGGAGACTTTCCAACCCGGCCTGAACGAGGTATTCCGCGCTGTTGATGTCGTCGACGAAATGAAGGAGGGCTGTGCCCTCGGAGCGTTGAGGGAGGTCTACTGCTCCTCCACGGTGCTCAGCGGCGTGAGCGTTACGAGTGTGTTCACCGCTCAGTTCATTCCGGTGCCTGGGATCTAGGATTGCCCCCCGGGTTGCCCGGACCGCCAAAACCAGCCATTCTTGGGGTTCCCCTTGCTGCTGTTTTTTGGCACGACACATTGGAATCTCATGTCTGAATCACATACGGCGACCGGTCTCGACATCCTCCACAATCCCTATCTCAACAAGGGCGGTGCGTTCACCGCCGCCGAGCGGGAGGCCTACGGCCTCAGGGGCCTGCTGCCGAGCCGCATCCTGACGATCGAGCAGCAGGTGGAGCGGGCGATGCTCAACATGCGCCGCAAGCCCACGCCGCTCGAGCGGCACATGTATCTCGCCGGGCTGCGCGATCGCAACGTGACCCTCTTCTACCGCGTCGTGGTGGATCACATCAGTGAAATCATGCCGATCGTCTACACCCCCACGGTGGGTGAGGTTTGTCAGCAGTTCGGCGAAATCTTCGGTCGGCCGCGCGGGCTCTACATCACCAATGCCGATCGCGGCCGCATCCGCGAGTTGCTCGAGGTGTGGCGCGACAATGCCATCGAGGTGATCGTGGTAACCGACGGTGAGCGCATCCTCGGTCTCGGCGACCTTGGCGCCCAGGGGATGGGGATTCCGATCGGCAAGCTGGCGCTCTACACCGCCTGCGCCGGCATTCACCCGGCACG
>PHCO01000394.1 GCA_002842265.1 Betaproteobacteria bacterium HGW-Betaproteobacteria-18
TCGATTCGCACTAGGAGCCCGGCTTAAGTTCCTTGATCAAGATGGATACGCATTTTTTCTATACCGACATCGTGCTTGGCTTGAGGATAAAAGGAATGATGGGCCGTGTTCTCGCGCGAATATATTATTTTCGGGAAACCATTCTTATATCGAGCTGAACGGCCGCAAGCGAAACTGTCTGAGTCCGCCTTGGGCGGACGAGTTTTTCGCTTGCAGTGAAGCGAGATTTAGAATGGTCGAAAAGAATATCCTGAGCGCGACGACCGGGGGCGCACTCCCGCACGGGTGGCGCAATCATGTTAAATTTCTTTTCGGTACATTACCGGGAAAAGCCGAAGGTTTTTCAATACGGACATCATTCCTCGTTTCCCTTGTTTTCAGGAGCGAAAGCCACGGAGGGTACGCCGCGGCTTGCACGTCATTCATTTCCCGGAAAGTACCACGTCCCGCCGTGCGGAATCAGCGGCGCTTCCGTTTCCGTCAGCCCCGCCTTCCTCGCCTCTTCCCGGTAGACCTTCGGAGGCAGATCGAGCAGCTCGTCCGTCAGATCGAAAGTCCCCCATTGCTCCGGGATCAGGACCTTTGCTCCGAGTTGCCTGAAGACCTGAATAGCCTCCGCCGTATCCATGTGCATCGCCTGCATGAACCAGCGCGGCTCATTCATGGCAATGGGGAGAATCGCCGCATCGAAAGGACCGTACTTCTCCCCGAATTCGCCAAACCCGCGAAAATACCCTGAATCTCCACAGAAAAAGATGCGCCGCGAACCGGTGTCGATCATCCACGACCCCCACAGGCGTCTGTTTGAGTCGATCAGGTTGCGCCGCGTCCAATGCTGGGCGGGAAGAAGCCGGAACTGGATACCCTTTTGAACTGTCGTATCAAGCCAGTCGAGTTCTAAAACCGTGGCTCCCGGGACAACTCTCTCAAACCAGTCACGGTACCCGAGAGGGACCAGGTAGACGGGTAGCGTCCCCAGCCGGCGGATGCTCTTCCGATCGAGATGATCGAAGTGATCGTGCGAAATGAGAACGATATCTGCTGGGGGGAGTGCCCCGGCAGGAAAGGGAAAAGGCGTATTTCGTTTAATATTGGGCCAGATATCGCCGAAAACCGGATCGGTCAGAATACTGCACCCTGCAAGACGAAGCCAGAGGGTGGCATGGCCGAGATAGGTGATGGAATCCCCACGGCTGACAATTTCCTCCACGCGGGTTTCGATCACCTTCAAACGAATCTTCTTTTTCTTCGCCGCCGCGTAACGATTGGAAGCAAACTTCCATTTCAACACGTCGAAAAACCCCGGCTGCACGCCGGGATGCCACGGATTGACAAAACCCCTTTCGAGGTGATGCGCTTTTTTCCGGGCAAGAGATT
>PHCO01000099.1 GCA_002842265.1 Betaproteobacteria bacterium HGW-Betaproteobacteria-18
TGCGATCAAAGCCAACACACCCAGCACCCGCGACACCATGGCATCGGGCAATTGGTTCGAAAAAAGCGACACCGCCATCATCCAGCTACACAGCATCAGTAGCCACAGCAAGAGCGACCCCTCATGCCCGCCCCACACGGCGGCTATACGGTAAATGTCAGGCAATTGGGTGTTGGAGTGCTGGGCCACGTACAGCACCGAAAAGTCATTGGTGTAAAAAGAGTAGGTCAGACACAAAAAAGAAAAGCCGACAAGCAGCCACAAGGCTTGTGCGCCAGGGCGCGCCAGCGCCATCCAGTCGGCGCGCCCCTGCTGGCCACCCGCCAAACTCAGGGTGCCAATTGCTGCTGCAACCAGCAAGGCAAGAATCAGTGCGAAATGTCCAAGTTCTGGAATCATGGTGGGTCTCGGTGCGTTAAGTGGGGCTGGGGACAAGCAGACACGTTGGGACGGTAGGGTGCATTACTTCAGGGATTTGCCGGCTTTTTCGATTTCAGCCTGGTCCAGGGCGTGCTGGGCTTCGGGTGGCATGTAGTTTTCATCATGCTTGGCCAGTACCTCAGAGGCCGTGAATTTGCCGTCGTTCCCGAGTTGCCCTTGGGCGACTACCCCTTTGCCTTCGCGAAACAGATCCGGCAGGATGCCGGTGTAGGTCACGGGCACTTCTTTGAGCGTATCGGTCACGATAAAAGAGACGGTCAGGTTGTCGCGTTGCACCGAGCCTTCTTTGACCATGCCGCCCACGCGAAAGGTGCGGTTTTGAGGCGCCTCACCCGCGCCCACCTGGCTGGGCGTGAAGAAAAAGACCAGATTGCTTTGAAAAGCATTCAGGACAAAGTAAGCGGCTAGCCCGATGGCGGCCAGAGCGCCCACAATCATGGCAGTGCGTTTGTGACGTGGTTTCATGGTGTGTCTTGCAGTAAATCACTTTCTGATTCACTGTCGCTGGAAAGGTTTCGTAATATTTCTCGGCGCTGTGCACGCACTTGCCAAATTTCGGCCACCACGACGGCTGCCGTGATGCCAAAGCTGCCCCATACATAGAAGGCGTAGCCTCCCATGTTCAAAAAATCTGCCACGCTAAGCCACTGCATGTTTCACCCACTCCGTATGACGTTCCCGGTCCAGAATAATGTTGCGAACCCGCACCAGCGCGATGGCAATGGTGTACATCCAGAAGGCCAGCACCATGATCAGCATGCCGGCCAGCATGGTTGAGGCCATGGACGAACCTTTCAGGGAGACCGAGGCCCCCTGATGCAGGGTGTTCCACCATTTGACCGAGAAATAAATGATGGGCACATTCACCGCCCCTACCAGGGCCAGGATGGCGCAGGCTTTGTCCGCCCGGCGCGGATCGTCGATGGAGGCTTGCAGGGCCAAAAAGCCCAAATACAAAAACAGCAAGATCAGTTCAGACGTCAGGCGCGCGTCCCACACCCACCATGCGCCCCACATCGGCTTGCCCCAAAGCGCGCCGGTGACCAGGGACAGAAAGGCGAATAACGCGCCGGTTGGTGCCAGTGCCGAGGCGAACATGCCCGACAAGCGGGTGTTGAACGCCAGCCCAAAGCCAGCCCAGCCCGCCATCACCAGGTAAATGAACATGGACATTTGCGAGGCAGGC
Source organism: Betaproteobacteria bacterium HGW-Betaproteobacteria-18 (assembly GCA_002842265.1). GTDB lineage: Bacteria > Pseudomonadota > Gammaproteobacteria > Burkholderiales > Burkholderiaceae_C > Rhodoferax. Next base: position 1,628 of record PHCO01000099.1, read on the forward strand.
ACATGCACAAAAATGATGCGGTAACCCTGACCTTGCTGGGCATCAACGGGCGCGACAAAAAATGAAATCCACAAACCCACCAGGGTCAGCACGGCAGCCAACGCGGCGAACCAGGGCCACATTTTGCCGGCCAAATAATAAAAGTTCTGCGGTGAAGAGAATTTGAACCAATGAATCACACGTGTTTTCATTCCAGGGAAATCCTCAAAGCGGCTGCCGTAGCCAAGGGTGAGAAAAAGAGCGAGAGCACCAGCAGGGCCGCCATCAGTGACAAGTGGCCACCAATGCCCAAGCCGGCGGCATCGGCTTCAACCGCGCCAGCTCCAAAAATCAATACCGGAATATACAGGGGCAAGATCAACAATGACAGCAATACCCCTGCACCCCGTACGCCCAAGGTCAACGCCGCGCCAATGCTGCCAATCAGGCTCAGAGTGGGCGTGCCCAATAACAAAGACAGCATCAAAATACCCAGGGCCCGGCTGTCCAGACCAAATTGCAAACCCAAGACCGGGGCCATCAACACCAGGGGCAAACCGGCCAATAAAAAATGGGCCAGCGCTTTGGCCAGCACCAGCAAGGCCAGTGGCGTGGTGGACAGCGCCATTTGTTCAAGCGAGCCGTCGGCGTAATCGGTGGCAAACATGCGCTGCAGCGACAACATGGCGGCCAGCAGGGCACTGACCCACAACACGCCGGGTGCCATGCGCAACAACAAGGCAGACTCCGGTCCGACCCCGAGCGGAAACAGGCTGGCAATCACGACAAAAAACACCAGCGGTGTCAGCACCTCGCCCTTTTGCCGGAACCCCAGCGCAATTTCACGCCTGAGCACGGCCAACAGCACAAGGCCCAGTCCGACAGGTTTCACGGCTATGTTCATGCTGCTTGTAACTCCAGCATCTGTGCGGGCACATTGCCAATGGGTACGCGCTGGTGGCTGGTCAGTACCGCCAGTCCGCCAGAGGCCAGGTGGTCGGCAATCAGATCAGCCAGCAGGCCGATGCCGCTTTCGTCCATGGCCACATAAGGCTCATCGAGTACCCAAAGCCGTGCCGGGCTTAAAACCAGCCGGGACAAGGCCACGCGTCGCTTTTGACCCTGCGACAAGTGGCGCACCAGTTGCTTGCCACGCCCGCGTAGCCCAAACCGCGTCAACACTTCCTGGGTTTGAGCCCGATCCGGGGCAATGCCGCCCAATGCGGTCATAAAGGCCAGATTTTCATCGACGGTCATGGATTCCTGCAAGGCGTTCAAGTGACCCAGGTAACACAGGTCTTGGCGGTAGGCCTCGCGCTGTGCATGTATGGGGGCGCCGTTCCAGAGAATGTCGCCGGCCTCAATGGGAGCCAGGCCGCACACCATGCGCAACAGGCTTGTCTTGCCAACGCCGTTGGCCCCGGCCACATACAGCCAATGCCCTGACGTCAGTTCGCAGTCCACGTTTTTAAATAGCTGCCGCCCGCCCTTGATGCAGCCAAGCTTGGTGAAAGACAGTGAGGAGGTGGTTTTCAAAGGCGGTGCTGTTACAGAAACAAAACTGGTTGATTTTACGATACGTCGCGTTGTCCAAATTGACATGGATCAACGTGTAATCACGACTTTTTGGTAAAGCCCACCAAAATAGGTTTGCTTGTCAAGCGCCAGGTGTTGGCAGTCTGAGGGTAGCCAATCGGCGATTTGACCATTCCACAAGTCCATGGCAAAGGGTTCCAGCGTGGTCAGGATAGGCACCATGACGTAACGAAACGGATTGCTGGCTTTGGGCTTGTGGTAATCGACGAACACGATCTTGCCACCGGGTTTTGTCACGCGCAGCGCCTCGGATATCGTTTTGCGCCGTACCTCGGCGGGTTGTTCATGCAGCAGAAAAAACACCACCACGGTGTCATGGCTGGCATCGGCGAAATGCAGGGCACAAGAATCTTGCTGCAATACCGTGACCTGTTTTTGCTGGCCCAGTTTGGCGTGCAGGTTGGTGATTTGCACCGGCGCGACGTCAATCACATTCAAGTGCCCCTGCGGCCCCAGGCGGCGCACCAGGTGTTCGGTGAAATTGCCATAGACGCAAGCCACCTGCAGCACGTTGCCGTTGATCACGTCCCCCACTTCCTGCAGTGCCAGATCGCGCAGCCGCGAAAAATTGCCCCACAAAATCAAATTCACCAGCCATTGGCGCTCGAACACGCGTACCGCGTTGGGGTGCGTGTAAGCCCACCAGTAAGTGGACTCCAGATAGTGCGGAACAGTGACAGGAGCTAGGGTGCAAGGTGCCGGGGTGGCAAGTGCGGCATCGCCGTGTTCGGTGCGGGCTTTGTTGAAAATCATATGATGCAAGAAGATGACAGACACCCATGGAAGAGCATTTGTGCCGGGGAAGTGATGAAATGACGGGCCTGATGCTAACTGAAAAGAAAAAAGGGGTTCACGTGAAGGTTTGTACATGCATTTGAGGCAAATACCGATCTAAAAACTGCCCATCTGTTGACGTATATCAAAAAAATGGACGGCACGGCTATTTTGATGGGAGTAGGATCACGCCTTGGTACACTTAGCCATTCGTTAACCACTTATTTTTATAGAGGATTCTCATGAGCAACACTAAATTTTCCTATCTCTTGCGCGCTTTGATGGCCGCTGGTTTGGCTTGCGGCGCAATGGCTGCACAGGCTGCTGTTGACGTAGCGGCTGCCGAAGCAGCGCTCAAGGACAACAAGTGCACCAAGTGCCATTCGGTTGATAAGGATAAATCCGGTCCTTCTTACAAAAAGACCGCAGAAAAATACAAAGGCAAGGCTGATGCCGAAGCCAAGCTGGTTACCCACATGACCACCGGCCCCAAGATCAAGGTTGATGGCGAAGAAGAAGTACACGTCAAAACAAAAGGTGATGAAGCCGCCATCAAGAACCTGGCCCAGTACATTTTGTCGCGTTAAGCGACTAAGACAGGCCCATCAAGATGTCTGAAATTGTCAAAAAATTGCGCCAGCGCTGGATGCTGGTGTTGGGGTCTTTGATCGCACTATTCCTCTTTTCAGTTTCCGTGGGAATTGCGGGCGCTTACGTTTTGGCACATACCAGTACGGAAGAGTTTTGCGTGGGCTGTCATGAAATGTCATACAACCTGGCCGAGTACAAGGGCACGATTCATGACACCAACCGCACCGGTGTCCGTGCCATTTGTACCGACTGCCATGTGCCCCACGAGCCGGGGCCTTTGGTGTTGGCCAAGCTCAAGGCAACCAAAGATGTTTTCTACACCTACATCATGCCTTCCATTGATACCAAGGAAAAATTCGAGGCCAAACGTTCGCATATGGCACAGAAGATTTGGATTGAGATGAAAGCCAATGACTCGCATAACTGCCGCAGTTGCCATCGGGCGGACAAGATGAGTGTGGAGTTGCAGTCTGCCAAAGCGCAAGCGCGTCACGCCAAAGCCAAGGTCGAAGGAAAAACCTGTATCGAGTGCCATTTTGGGATTGCCCACAACGAACCAGAGGGTCCTGGCCCGACGGAGTTGTTCAGTACCATGGCAAAATAGTCCAGATGATTCTTTTAATCTGAAAGAGATGAATGATGAAATTGAAACTGTTGGCAGTTTTGGCTGGTGCCGTGGTGGCGTTGCCTGTCGTGGCTGCCGATGTGACCTATCGTAACGACATTGCACCCATGCTTAAGAAGCTCTGTGCTGAGTGTCACACACCAGAAGCTGGTGCACCCACCATGCAGGAATTCAAGCTGGATGAAGACAAGTACAAGAAGCAGCTAAAAGTGGGTCCGCGCCTGGACACCTATGAGCACGTCCGGGTGTTGATCGACGGGTCCTCCACGGGCGCCTTCATGCGCCGCTTGGACGATGGCACGAACCCCTACGTCAAGGGTAAAGCTGGCAATATGTACAAGTATTTGGGTGAAACCGATGCTGAACGCGCTGCCAACCTGAAGATTGTCAAAGCCTGGGTGGTTGGTGAAGGCAAGGAATGGAATTTGAATGGCGTTGGTCAACGTGGTGACATGCCACCGGTGACTTTGGAGCAATTGCGCCAAGTTCAAACCAAATATTGATTCAAGTTCTCCTTTGAATGCAAAAGCCGCTGTGATCCAGCGGCTTTTTTTTATGCAACGAATCCGACAAGTACCAGGATCGACTCTTGCCGTGGCCTGGCTACTTGAGCAGACCTTCAGCGCGCAAGGCGTCCTGCACGGCAGGCCGCGCGGCGACACGGGCCACCAAGGCACTCAAGTGACTCAAGCCAGAGATGTCCACTCCCACAAATTTTCCCCAGCCCGCCACCACGTACAGGTAGGCGTCGGCCACAGTGTAGGTGTCGCCCAGCAGGTAATGCTTGCCGGCCAGTTCGCCATCGACCCAGTTCAGGCGCGAGTTCAAGCGGGTCCTGGCGATTTCCTTGGCCTCGGCCGGCATGCCCGGTGTGAACAACGGTGAGAAGCCTTTGTGCAGCTCGGTGCCAATGGTGTTGAGCCACTCCTGCAGCTTGTAGCGCTCCCAGGTGCCGTTGGCGGGGGCCAGTTGTTTGTCTGGCACCTGGTCGGCAATGTATTGCGAAATGGCAGGCACTTCGTGCAGGGTACGGCCATCATCGAGCACCAGGTAGGGCACATAACCCAGCGGGTTGATGGCGTAATAGTCGGTGCCATCAAGCAGCTTGTGGGTTTTGGTGGGAGCGGCAATGGCCTCAAAGGCCAGGCCTGATTCTTTCAGCACAATGTGGGGCGCCAAAGAGCAGGCGCCAGGTGAGTAATAAAGCTTCATGAAAAATCCAGTAAAGGTTGTTTGGGATCGGCATGACCTGTCAACCCCGCCATGCTAACGTGACCCAGTCAAACTTGCCGCAACGGGCTTTAATTCACGCCTTTTCTTCACGACGTGAGGCGCTTTGCCGCCCATAGCACTTGCTTGACGACCGACTCGACACCTGCCCGTGGTTGCGCGAGCAGCAGTTGACCATCGGCATCAAAGGCACTGCCGGCTTGACCGAGTGCGAATTGTTGTGGAGCCACCCAGCATTGCAGGTTACGCAGCAGCGGGGCCAGGTGCGCCAGCGAGCGCAGGCCACCCAGGGCTCCTGGAGAAGCCGACAACAAGCCAACCACTTTGCCAGTAAATGCTTTGGTGCCCTGGCTCCAATGAGGGTCGCCCTCGACCGGGCTGGAGGCCCAGTCGAGGGCGTTTTTCAGCAGCGCGGTGTAGCTGCCGTTGTATTCAGGCGAACAGATGAGCCAACCTGGGTGATCGAACAGGATTTCTTTCAGCCGAATCACATCGGGTGGCGTGCCACGCGCTTCCAGGTCGGCGTTGTACAGCGGAATATCCAGGCTGGAGAGCTCCAGCAGCGTGACCTCGGCCCCGGCTTGTCTGGCCATGTCGGCAGCAACCCTGGCCAGCTGACGGTTGAAAGACAGAGTCCGCGTACTGCCTGCAAAAATCAGGATTTTCATGGTGAGGTGCTTATTTTTTCAGCACACGCTCGACCGGGTGGTGACGCAACCTGAAGGCGTCGGGCATACCCGAGCCCAAGAGCGGGCGCAGATACATGCGAAAGGCATCGGTCACATCGGTACCGCTAGGGGTGATGAACTCGTCTTCCATCACCCGCGTCTTGCCGGCCACGGCTTCGAGCGGCAGCAATTCGTAATCGACCGAGTAAAAACCGGTGCGCTTGATGGCGACCGAGCCGTCGCGATCACCCCACATGGCAAATTGCACTGCCTTTTCGCCCACTTCACGGGCTTCGCGTTGATCGACATCGGAGACGCAACCAATGAACGAGCGCTGCAGGTAGCCAAATGTGTCGCCGCGCACGCGCTTGATTTTGAGCTTGGACTTGATCTCTTCACATAGCAAATCCGCCAGCGCACCATTGCCGGAGAGTTGCACGTTGCCATGGGCGTCGTGTTCCAATTCCTTGGCCAGCAGGGCCGTAATGGGCGTGCCCGAGGCATCATGGATGCCTTCGGACACGGCAATCACGCAGCGGCCATAACGCTCGTAGGTGGCCTTGACATCAGCCAGAAATTTGCTTATTTCAAAGGTGCGTTCCGGCAGATAGATCAGGTGCGGGCCATCATCGGGGAACTTCTTGCCCAAGGCGGATGCCGCCGTCAGAAAACCGGCGTGGCGCCCCATGACCACACCCACATAAACGCCGGGCAGGGCCGCGTTGTCCAGGTTGGCCCCGGCAAAGGCCTGCGCCACAAAGCGCGCCGCTGATGGGAAACCGGGCGTGTGGTCGTTGCCGACCAGGTCGTTGTCAATGGTTTTTGGGATGTGGATGCTGCGCAGTGGGTAGTTGGCGGCGCGCGCCTGCTGGCTGACGATGCGCACCGTGTCACTGGAATCATTGCCGCCAATATAGAAAAAATGGCCAATTTTGTGTGCTTGCAGCACCTTGAAAATCTCCCGGCAATAGGCCTCATCCGGCTTGTCGCGGGTGGAGCCCAAGGCACTTGAAGGTGTGTTGGCCACCAGTTCCAGGTTGTGGCTGGTTTCCTGCGTCAGGTCGGCAAAGTCTTCGTCAATGATGCCGCGCACGCCGTGGTGGGCGCCATAGATATGGCCAATGTGGCTAAAGCGACGCGCTTCCAGCGCCACGCCCACCAAAGACTGGTTGATGACGGCAGTGGGGCCGCCGCCCTGGGCGACAAGTATTTTTCCGGAGGCCATGGGGAATTCCTGTGGGTTGGGAGTAAATGAATGATGTCTGAATTGTGCCTCTGATGCGGCTTGAATTTTGCCTATACGGTTGGTCGTGTGCGCTTTTCGTAGGCTTCGGTAAAATCCCCCCTTTGCTTGCGCGCGCAGGGCTGGCAGATTTATTGATTTGCGCCCATTCCGATTGATCACCATGCTTTACCCCCAACATTTCGATGTCATCGTCGTCGGCGGCGGCCACGCCGGGACCGAGGCCGCGCTGGCCGCAGCGCGCATGGGCTGCAAAACCCTGCTGCTGAGCCACAATATTGAAACCTTGGGGCAGATGAGCTGCAACCCGTCGATTGGCGGCATCGGCAAGGGGCACCTGGTCAAGGAAGTCGATGCGCTGGGTGGTGCCATGGCTGTAGCCACCGATGAGGCGGGTGTGCAGTTTCGGATTCTCAATTCATCCAAAGGCCCGGCGGTGCGCGCCACCCGCGCCCAGGCCGACCGCATTTTGTACAAGGCCGCCATTCGCAGCCGGCTGGAGAACCAGCCCAACCTGTGGCTATTTCAGCAGGCGGTCGATGACCTGATGGTGGAAGGCGAGCGGGTGGTGGGAGTGGTCACGCAAGTGGGTATCCGTTTCAGATCCAGTACCGTGGTGCTCACAGCCGGGACGTTTCTGGACGGCAAGATTCATGTGGGCATGAACAACTATTCGGCGGGTCGTGCCGGTGACCCGCCCGCCGTGTCCTTGAGTGCGCGCCTGAAAGAACTCAAGTTGCCACAAGGGCGCCTGAAAACCGGTACGCCGCCACGACTCGATGGCCGCACGATTGACTTCAGCCAATGCGCCGAGCAGCCTGGTGACGGCATGCCAGGCGGCATGAGTCCCGTGATGCCGGTGTTCAGCTTCATGGGGCGGCCCGAGCAGCACCCGCCGCAAATGTCGTGCTGGATCACCCATACCAACGAGCGCACCCATGACATCATCCGCAGCGGCTTTGACCGTAGCCCCATGTTCACCGGAAAAATCGAAGGTGTGGGCCCGCGCTATTGCCCCAGCGTCGAAGACAAAATCAACCGCTTTGCCGACAAGGACAGTCACCAAATTTTTCTGGAACCCGAAGGCCTGACCACCAACGAGTATTACCCCAACGGCATCAGCACCAGCTTGCCGTTTGACATTCAGTACGCGCTGGTGCGCTCCATGCCGGGACTGGAAAACGCCCACCTTCTGCGGCCCGGTTATGCCATTGAATACGATTATTTCGACCCGACACAACTCAAAAGTTCGTTTGAAACCAAGGCCATTGGCGGCCTGTTTTTTGCGGGACAAATCAACGGCACCACGGGCTATGAAGAGGCGGCGGCGCAAGGTCTGTTTGCCGGCATCAACGCCGCGCTGCAGGTGCGCGCCATGGGTGGTGGCAACGCACAGGCCAGTGTGACGGGGGCGATTTCGTTTGCTGCAGAAGCGTGGCTTCCTGGTCGCGACGAGGCTTACCTCGGCGTACTGGTCGATGACCTCATTACTCAAGGCGTGACCGAGCCTTATCGCATGTTCACCAGTCGCGCCGAGTTCCGGCTGCAACTGCGCGAAGACAATGCCGACGCCCGCTTGACCGAAGTGGGTCGTCAATTGGGTCTGGTCGATGATGCCCGTTGGCAGGCATTCAACCAAAAGCGTGACGCTGTTTCACGTGAAACAGAACGTTTGCGGTCGATCTGGGTGAGCCCTAAAAACCTGGAGGTTACCGAGTCTGAACGTGTGCTGGGCAAAACCATTGTGCACGAATACAACCTGGCCGAGCTGCTGCGCCGACCGGACGTGAGTTACGAATCCCTGATGTCGCTGAATGGCGGCAAGTATGCTGTAGCCGAATTGCCCGTGGGTGTTTCACGTGAAACAGGCGTGCTTTCCCCGGCGGCGGCGTTGGCTGCATCGGTGATCGAACAGGTTGAAATTGCCGCCAAATACGCGGGCTACATTGACCGGCAGAAAGACGATGTGGTGCGCGCTGCCTACTACGAAAACCTCAAACTCCCGCTAGACCTGGACTACATGCAGGTGACCGCCTTGAGCATTGAGGCGCGGCAAAAGCTGAACCGCCACAAGCCTGAAACGCTGGGGCAGGCTTCGCGCATTTCAGGCATCACGCCGGCGAGTATTTCGTTGCTGACGATCCACTTGAAAAAGACCAAGTTCAAGGGTTTCGCGATCAACCCCTCTGAAAGTGCAGCAGCCTGATGCAAGCCCTGGAGTCCAAATTGCGGGCGGGTTTGTTGGCTCTTGAGCTGGCTTTGAGCGATGCGCAAATTGCCAGTCTGCTGGACTACCAAGGCCTGATCCAGAAGTGGAACAAGGTCTATAACCTGACGGCGGTGCGCGACCCCGACGACATGCTGACGCACCATTTGCTCGACAGTCTGGCGGTGATTGCGCCCCTGCGTCGGCAATTGGCGCAGCAGTCAAAAGCTATGGGTGAAGGCGTATCCGGGGGCAATGCTCTTCGCTTGCTGGATGTGGGTTCGGGTGCCGGTTTGCCTGGTGTGGTGATTGCCATATGCTGCCCAGACGTTCACGTGGACTGTGTCGATACCGTCGGCAAAAAGGCCGCGTTTATTCAGCAAGCGGCAGTCACACTCAAGCTGCGCAATTTGCATGGCGTACACGCCCGTGTGGAGAACCTGACTGAAAAATACCAGGTGATCTGCTCACGCGCTTTTGCCTCATTGGCAGACTTTATCGACTGGTCAAGACAAGCCCTGGCAGCGCAGGGGGTCTGGCTGGCCATGAAGGGCAAGCATCCCGAAGATGAGCTGTCAGTATTGCCGCCAGATACAGAAGTGTTTCACGTGGAACAACTGATCGTGCCGGGTCTGGATGCCGAGCGTTGCCTGATCTGGATGAAACCGGGGGTTAGGTCGATTAATTGACAAGCTGTCT
>PHCO01000395.1 GCA_002842265.1 Betaproteobacteria bacterium HGW-Betaproteobacteria-18
AATTCGACCAGCGCAGCCGCGAGGCGCGCGGGCAGGGCCATGTGCTGATCAACCGCAATGGCAACCGCTTCGAAGGCCCCGAGCTGCGGCTCAATGTGGACACCAGCCAGGGCACGTTTGTCCAGCCGTCGTTTTCGCTGCTGAAAAACGCGGGGCAGGGTGACGCCAGCCAGGTCGACTTTCTGGACAAAGACCGCATGGTGGCGTTTGACGCGCGTTACTCCACCTGCCCGCGCACGCCCGGCGCGAAGTGGATGCCCGACTGGCTGGTGCGCGCCACACGCATCGATCTCGACAGCCAGGAAGAGGTGGGACTGGCCACCGGCGGCGTGCTGGAATTCAAAGGCGTGCCCATTCTGGGCGCCCCTTACCTGAGCTTTCCGCTGACGGACAAGCGCAAGACCGGGGTGTTGCCGCCAACCATCAACCTCGACAACATCAGCGGCCTGGAGCTCACGCTGCCGTATTACCTCAATCTCGCGCCCCATTTCGATGCCACGCTCTACCCCACGCTGATGAGCAAACGTGGGGTGGACCTGGGCGGTGAATTCCGCTACCTGCAACCTGGCTACAACGGCCAGTTGCGTGCGGCCTTCATGCCGTCGGACCCGTTGCGCGATGCCAACCGCTGGGGCTATTCGGTGCAGCACAACCAGCGGCTGCAGGACGAACCCGGCCGGCGCCTGCCGGGGCTGGACGCTCCGGTGGGCCTGCGGCTGAACCTCAACCGGGTCAGCGACGACGACTACTGGCGCGATTTCCCGCGCTCCAGCACCTCGCTGACCTCGCGCCTGCTGGCCAATGAAGCGGTGCTGAGCTGGGAGCGCGGCCCCTGGTCGGTATCTGCCGGGGCCTACCGGTGGCAGACCCTGCAGGATGTGGACGCCCCCATCATCCCGCCTTACGACCGGCTGCCCTCGCTGGCGCTGCGGTACGCGCGCGGCGACGCCGGCCTGGCGGGCCTGGGTGGTGGCTGGGACTGGTCGATGCAGACCGAGTTCACGCGCTTCCAGTCCGATCCGGCGCTGACCGGCCAGGTCAACGGCTCACGCGCCTTGGCGGTGGCCGGGATCAGCCGCCGCTGGCAGACGCCGGGCTGGTACGTCAAACCGCGTGCCCAGCTCCACGCCACGCAGTACCGCCCCGATGCCCCGCTGCAGGATGGACAACTAAGCCCTTGGGCTTATTTAAAACGAGGACGTCACTGTCTTCAAAAAGTATCTCCAGGTCTATGTTCTCCGCATCAAGAGAGCTGGCTTTTACTGCGGGTACGTTGACCGAAATACATTCTCCCTCGTGGACACGGTAATTTGCTTTACGCGCTTCACCATTGACTGAAACCAAGCCTTCATCGATTAATTTTTGTACTCT
>PHCO01000396.1 GCA_002842265.1 Betaproteobacteria bacterium HGW-Betaproteobacteria-18
GGTTTCAGCTGCTGCTGCGAAGAACTGGAAGGTACCTGCTGCACTAGCGACCAGTGCGCGGCATTCCTTGATGGGTTTGCCATTGTCCAGGCGCTGCAACTGGGCAAGTTCTTCGGAGCGTTCACGAATGCCGCTGGCGATCCGATACAGGATGCCCGCGCGCTCGTGGTGCTTGAGTCTGGCCCAGCTAGGCTGATGGCGCGCAATTTCTGCGACTTGTACAGCTTCGTCCACATCGTCTGCGTTGGCCGCGTGCAGACAGGCCACAATGCTGCCGTCGTGAGGATATTCGGTGGTGTATTCGGGCCCAGAGGCGTCACGCCACTGTCCGGCGATGAAGCTTTGCAGTCTCTCTGTCATATCGTCACCACAGATGTTCGGTTGTGCAAGAAACGAAGTGCCGACAGCACGGTCAATGCCGAAGTCTTCGGGTTGTCTGGCAACGGCTTTCCACGCATGGTGATCTGCATTTCTCCGAATGCCCCACGCACGTCTATGTGATGGATGTTCTCGGTAACGGTGGGATCGGCAATCAGGCGCACCTGGGTGTGATCCAGACCGAGACCAGCCAGCGACACGGTGGCCGCAACGTTGGCATTCTTCGGGTACAAACGCGCGGCTTCACGTGCGGTGTTCAGGAGGATGACTGTGGGTTCCTTGATGGTGTCGAGATCCACCACTTGCTCAGCAGGCGTGCCGCGCCAGCCGGTGGGTGGTTTTCTACCGGTGTAAGTCACGCTGTCCAACCCCGCGATGCGCGCAGAGGCGATTGCATCCACGCCCCCAATGGCACCCGACAGCAAGTGCACCTGCGTACGACCGCACGCTGCGGCTCGGGCCAACTTCTCGGGCAGGCCGGGTTCAGACAAGGCGCCGATGGACAACACTGCGCATTCGATGCCCCGTTCCAACGCAGGCAGCACATGATCGATCAGCGCCTGATGGCCCGCGCACTCGATCACGAGATCGGTATCCTGAGGCACCTCTGACACCACCGTGACATTGCCAGAATGCTCCCGTGCCTCGACCGAATGAGCCTCGGGAACCACAATATGGGTGATACACAGTCCAGACTGCCCTGCGACCCGCTGAAGCAGCGTGCGGCCAATGGCACCGAAGCCAATGAGTGTGACGCGTTGTGTCATATCAGCCCTTTTTCTTTGGAGGGCCTGCGAACTTGGTGGCAAATGGCCCCCAAGCACTCATGTCCACTTCCACGATGGCCGGCCCCTTCACGGCCATCGCTTCGCGCAGCGTGGTCGCAGTGGCAGCGGGATCGCTCAAACGGAAATGCGGAACCTTCAAACTGGCACACAGCAGCTTGAAGTCAGGTGTGTGCAGTTCCACGTAGCAATGGCGGCCCCCGTAGAT
>PHCO01000397.1 GCA_002842265.1 Betaproteobacteria bacterium HGW-Betaproteobacteria-18
CAAGTTAAAAAAGTGTTTTTGAGGTGTCAATATGGGTGTTGAATGGCTGGAGAGCTACAAAATTGGCGACGCTGCGGTGGATGCCCTGCAGGAGAAACTGTTCGCGTTGACCAATACCTTTCTGGCGTCGGATGACCTGACGGTCTTGCGGTCCGTCATTGTGTCGCTGTGCAAGCAGGCACGGGCGCAGTTTGAGCTCGAAGAAGCCTTGATGCGTCGCCTCAACTATCCTGATCTGGCGGCGCACGTGGCGCAGCACCAAACCCTGTTGGATCGCCTGATTGGTCGCAGCATGGATGTGGGCAAGGGCTACATGAACAAGCCGGCCATTGCTGCCCTGATGCAGGACTGGGCTTTGCGCCATGTCCCTGAAGAGGACGCGAAACTGGGGCAGTTTCTGGCATCGCGCCAGGCGGCCTGAAAAACCATTGACCGCGCGGGTCGGGCGTGATGTTCATCGACACCCACTGCCATCTGGATGCGCCAGAATTTGGGTCTGCGGGCCCATCAATTCGGGCGCAGGCAAGGCTCAATCACGTTGAGTATTGCGTCTTGCCAGCGGTTGAAATGGCCAACTTTGAGGCGGTGCGCAGGCTGGCCCATGCCGGCGGCGACAGTTATGCGCTGGGCATTCACCCGCTGTGTGTCAAAACCGCGCAAGACGACGACCTGGCGCTGCTGGACAAGGCGCTGCAGCAGTTCCTGGACGATCCGCGTCTGGTGGCGGTGGGTGAAATCGGGCTCGACTTCTTTGTGCCCGAGCTGTGCGCGAGCCCCTTGCGCGAGCGACAGCAGCATTTTTATGTGGCGCAGCTCAAGTTGGCGCGCAAATACGGTTTACCGGTGTTGTTGCATGTGCGCCGCTCGGTCGATCAGGTGCTCAAGGGGCTGCGCGATGTGGCGCGTTCTTCACAAGCCTGGCACGGTATTGCCCACGCCTTCAACGGCAGCGTCAGCCAAGCGCAAAGTTTCATAAATATGGGCTTCAAACTCGGTTTTGGTGGCGCCGTGACCTATGAGCGGGCACTGCAACTGCGTCGCCTGGCCGCCAGTTTGCCGCTTGACGCCATCGTGCTGGAAACCGACGCCCCCGACATGCCCCCGCATTGGCTCTATAAAACCGCGCAGCAGCGAGAGGCTGGTGAGGTGCAGGGCGTCAACTCACCTGCCGAACTGCCGCGCATTGCTGCGGTGCTGGCCGAGTTGCGCGGTATCGGCCTGGAGGAGCTGGCCGCAGCCACCACGCGCAATGCGCTGGCGGCGCTGCCCAAGCTATTGCTACGGCCCGATGAAGTATGAACCGTTCGCCCTGAGCTTGGCCTGTCCTGAGCTTGACGAAGGGTCGAAGGGCTTCGACAGGCTCAGCCCGA
>PHCO01000100.1 GCA_002842265.1 Betaproteobacteria bacterium HGW-Betaproteobacteria-18
GCATGCGCGAGGTCAGCACGCCAAATTCAAACAAATCGGCGTTCGGGATGCACAGGTTGGCATTGCCCACGATCACCTCGGGCGGCATGAAGCCGATGGACCTGAGCAAGCTAAAAAGTGAGCTGTTCATCCCCTCCATGCTGGAAGCCACCAAGAAAAACACCACGCTGGCGGGCAAGGTCTATGGCCTGCCGCACATCTGGGGCACCGATGGCCTGGTGGTCAACACCAAGCTGACCCAGATGGCTGACTACCCTGACCTGTGCCGTGCCGATGTCAAGGGCAAAACCGCCGTGCGCCTGAAACGTCCCACCTTGCTGGCTTTTGCCTTTGCCTCTGGCAAAGACCCGTTTGCGCTGTACAGCAACCCCAAAGCCTATGGTGCGCTGATGGACGAAGTCGGCAAGACCATCACCGCCTGCAAGCCCAACCTGAAGTTCTTCTGGGACAACAAGGACCAATTGCTCAACGGCATGCGCACCGGCGAGATCGTCGGCGCCATGATGTGGGACACGGGCGGCTGGAAGCTCAACAACGAGAAAGCCGAAATCCAGTTCATCGCGCCCAAGTCCGGTGCACTGGGCTGGATCGACACCTTTGCCATTCCTGCCAAGGGCAAGAACGATGCCGCGGCCTACGCCTGGATCAACTTCAACATGCGCCCTGAAATTGCCGCGCGAGTGGCCAAGTCGGCAGGCAACTTCACCGGTTCCAAAGGTGCTGACCAGCTGATGGATGCCACGCTGAAAGCCCAGTTTGCCGCCAGCTTCCCTGAAGCCACCTTGAAGAACGTCAAGTGGTACCCCGCCGTGCCCGCTGGCATTGAAGACATCGAAGGCCGCGTGCTGGACCGCATCAAGGCGGCCAATTAATTTTGACGGCGCAGCCTGATCTACAGGCCACCCGCGTGGCCAAGCACTACGGTGCTTTCCGCGCGGTGGACGACCTGTCGTTTGAAGTGGCGCGGGGCAGCTTTTTTTCCATCCTTGGGCCGTCGGGCTGTGGCAAGACCACGCTGCTGCGCATGATTGCGGGCTTTTTAAGCCCGGATTCCGGCGACATCCAGATCGGTGGCAAGCCCATGAACGGCGTGCCACCCAACCAGCGCCCGGTCAACATGGTGTTTCAGCACCTGGCGCTGTTCCCGATGATGAGTGTGGGCGAAAACGTCGGCTACGGCCTGGCGCGCCGCGGCGTGGCCAAGGACGAAATCCAGCGCCGCGTGGGTGAGATGCTGGAGCGTGTCAGCCTGCCCGGTGCGCAAGCCAAACGGGTTGACCAACTCTCTGGCGGGCAAAAACAGCGTGTGGCCATCGCCCGCAGCCTGGTGCTGGAGCCCACGCTGCTGCTGCTGGATGAACCCCTGGGCGCGCTGGATTTGAAACTGCGTGAGCACATGAAGATCGAGCTTAAACAGCTGCAAGCCGCCTTTGGCACCACTTTCGTGTACATCACGCACGACCAGTCAGAAGCCCTGGTGCTGTCAGACCATGTGGCGGTGATGAATGCCGGCAAGTTCGAACAAGTGGGCACGCCGCAGGCCTTGTATTACGAGCCGCAAACGCCGTTTGTGGCGGGTTTTGTCGGGGCCAACAACCGCATCGCAGGCCACGCCACCGAGGCAAGCGGTGGCGTGGTCACCGTAACCAGTGCTGAAGGCCTCGTGGTTCCGGCGCGCGCCATTGGCAAGGTGGCACGCGGTGAGGCGGTCGAAGCCTTTGTGCGCCCTGAAGTCGCCCGCCTGGCACGCACCCCAGACGTGTTGCGAGACGCGGGCTTGCCCACCTTCAGCGCGCGCATCACCAGCCTGCTGTTCGACGGGGCCAACTCTGCCGTGCTCTTGCATGAAGCCCAGTCCAACACCGAGTTCCGCATCGTCTTGCCGCAGACCGGCGAATTTGCTGACCTGACGGTCGGCGAGACGGTGGCCTTTGGCTTTGACCCGCAGCGCGCGGTGTGTTTTACCGTCTGAACCATGAAGACCCAGGCGCGGCTCATGCTCATGCTGCTGCTGGCCCCGGCGCTGCTGTGGCTCGTCGGCCTGATCGTGCTGCCGCATGTGGAGCTGGGCATGTTGTCGCTGCGGGCGCGCGTGGCGCCGCGCGTGTACGAGCCCAGCCTGGCGCAGTTCGCCACCTTCATCGACGAGCCGCTGTACTGGCACACCTTCATGCGCACCGCGCTGATGTCGATCATGGCGACTGCCATCACGCTGCTGATGGCCTTCCCGATTGCCTGGACGATTGCCAAGCTGGTGCGCGGCAAGTCCAAATCCATGCTGTTTGTGATGTGCCTGATCCCGTTCTGGGTGAGCGAGACGGTGCGCACGCTGGGCTGGATGATTTTGCTGCGCGAGTCCGGCGTGATGCCCGCTTTTTTGGTGTGGCTGGGGGCCACGCCCGCGCCGGTGGAAATGCTGTACCACGATGCCACCATCATGGTCGGGTTGGTCTACACCTCGATGCTGTTCATGGTGATTCCGCTGATCAGCGCGCTGGAAAGCCTGGACGACTCATTGATTGAGGCGGCTTACGACCTGGGCGGCAACGGTTGGTCGATTCTGTGGCAAATCGTCATTCCGCACGCCGCGCCCGGCATCGTGGCGGGCTGCATTGTGGTGTTCATGCTCACTTTGGGCAACTACCTCACGCCAACACTCCTGGGGGGCAAAAACTCGCAGTGGTTCACCGAGCAGATATACACCCAGTTCATCACCCGTTTCAACTGGGAACAGGGCGCGGCCTTTGGCTTTTTGCTGCTGGGCCTGAGCACGGCCATCGTCTGGGCCGGCTTGCGCTTGAGCGGGCAAAAATTTGGCGAAGTGATGCAAAAAACATGATCGCATCCCTGCCCCGTCCAGCTTGGCTGCGCGCCAGCACCGTGATGTACGGCGTGGCGTTCTTTGCCTTTTTGTTTCTGCCACTGGTCATCGTGGCCGTGTTTGCCTTCAACGACGCACCTTACCCGGCACCGCCCTGGCGCGGTTTCACGCTGGACTGGTTTTTTGGTCATGCTGGCGCAGGTCGCAGGGGTTTGTTTGCCGACAGCGCCATGCTGGGCAGCCTGTGGACCAGCGTGGTGGTGGCCTGCTGGGTCACGATTTTGTCGGTGCTGGTGGGCACGGCCAACGCCTTTTTGATTGAGCGCACGCAGTTTCGCGGCAAGCAGGCACTGAGCCTGCTGATGCTGGCCCCGCTGGTGATTCCGGGCGTGATTCTGGGCATCTCGATCCTGGCCTTTGCCAGCCGCATTGCCAACCTGGCCGACGACTTGTATGGCCTGGAACTGGAGTTTTTGCGCCCCGGCTTGCCGCTGGTGGTGCTGGGGCAGTTTTCGTACATCGTCTCGATCGCCACCCTGACCATCACCGCGCGGTTGAAACGCTTTGACGTGACGCTGGAAGAAGCCGCCTACAACCTGGGCGCCAGCCGCGCGGCGGTGCTGTGGACCATCACCCTGCCGTATCTGAAACCGGCGCTGATCGGCTCGGCGGCCATCTCGTTCCTGATGAGTTTCGAGAACTTCAACACCACCCTCATGCTGGTCGGCTCTGATGCGCCTTTGACGGTGATGATGTACGGCCGCATGCGCGAAGGTGCCACGCCGGTGCTCAACGCGGTGAGCCTGCTGCTGATGGTGGCGTCGGCGCTGCTGGCGCTGACGCTGATGCGGGGGCAAAAGACCAACTCGTCCGAGAACTCAGCCTGAAATAGGTTTCGGACTAACACTTGCTCGCCAAATGCACAATGATTTCCCCGCAGAAAAGGGAGGCAAGTTCGAACCATTTCCCGTTTTCATGGGGGGGCAAATTCGGCTTTGCAGCGGGAGGAGTCGGTCACCAGTACCCGCTTTCCGGCAGCCCGCTTGAATTCATCCAATTGACAAGTTCAACATGGAAAATTTTGATAAAAAAGAAGGATTCGGTTTGATCAGTGTCAGAATTTTTTTACAGTCGATTTGGCTGTCAACAGTGCAGCGTGACCTGTCGGTCACCAGTGCCCGTTTCTGGGCAAACCAATTCCTTGGGTTGGGTGGCCCGTCAAACGCCGTTTACAGACTTCGGTTTGGTGCCTTGTGTCCTTGACGAGGTCGGCATGACATTGCCACTATCGCTGCGCCCCTCCATGTCTTTGAGCTTGGAATGTTCGTTTTCGTGGCAGTACGTGCAGAGCAGTTCCCAATTGCTGCCATCAGGTTGGTTGTCGTGGTGGTTATTGTTCTTGTGATGCACTTCCAATAATTGCAGATTGGCATGATCGAACGTGCGCGCACAGCGTCCGCAGACCCAGGGAAACAGTTTCAGCGCTTGTGCCCGGTAGCCCTGTTCCCTTTTTTCGGCGCTGCGTCGCGCTTCAAGGACAAGACGATCAAGACGTTCATTGGTTTGTGCCATCGCAAGCCGCTGCCTTTTAGTTGAAGGGACACCGTTTAGCTTACGACGAAATCCGACCGCGTGTATGGCGATATTTGTTAGCGACGGTCTGGAAGCGCGTAAAAATGGCGGTCAAGCGCGGTTTTCAATTGTCAGGCGGTCAAACCGAATGTCAGCAATAGATGGAAACGTGGACCCGCTTCGCAACGATAGTTGACGGTCACGGATGTCAGTTATCTGTTTGTCTAAATCTTTGGACGATGGAGAGAACTGAATAGCTAGTTCAAATTCTTCACAATTGCCTCGACAGCAGCTTGCTCTGCACCAAAAAAAGAATGAAATCCGAACGGGCCACAAGGGCCACCAATCGGGGGCTTCCCGGCTTCAACCCAAGACACGATCACGCTCGGTGAACTGATACTTCTTGCCAATCCGTCAACGCTTCCTGCAGAGGAATATCTACATTCGTCTCTTGTGTTTTCCACGATGAAGACGGGCTTCGTATATTTTGTCTTTACAACCAAATCCATTCCCGGCCACTGCATATGAGCTGGACTTACTAACGTGTACGACAAGATGGGCAATTCAGGCATGGCGGCAAGCGCTGCAGTGGCGACAGCTCCATTCGAGTGTCCCACAGCATACAGCGGTTTTTTGAACTTGGCTGATATAAGCGCAATGACTGCTTTGATGTCTTCTGCAAATTCTGGTGTGTTTCTAAATTGAGGGGTAAGTCCTTCTTTATCCAAGTGGTCAGAAGGTGCATCCACAAGAAAAGTTGCAAATCCAAGTGGCCAGTAGTACTCGCGCGAACGTGAAGTGAAATTGAACGAACGTTCCAGCTTGTCATCTGCCCCCATGGACAAAACGCTATTGCCGCCGACAAACAATACGACACCCGCCTTGGCTCCGTCAGGTATCTTCGCAACAATCTTTATACTGACGCTACGCTTGGATATGGCCGTAAATGTTTCTTCACCTGGTTGCTGCTTAAGAACCAGCTTCACCCTTTCAATATTGCGTTTTTCAGCGGGAGGTAGGAACTCGTCAGCATCGTCGTAGCGAGGTACGGTGATAAGAGCCTTATCCTGGGCAAACACCACTGAGAACAGCTGACTCATTAAAGCCAAGCTGATCATCAATTTCGCAATATTGGACATATTTTCCTTTCGCATTACGAATAACTGAATGTGTCCGTAAAGGTCAAGGAAGATGTCTACTTTTTCCATTGAGGCACTCGTGCGGACGCTCGGAAATCATAACCATGTTTTTCCAGTGACCGCTTTAGAGCAAGCAGATCGCCAAGTTGGCGACAGCAATCAACGGCCTTTTCTTGACGGAGGTGGCTGTGCCCATGTGTTTGCTAGGTCAATATCGATATCGGCTACAGACGCTAAGTCGACCTCCAGTTTTGCCGATTACAGTCGTTTAACGTTAATCAGTCTGGGTGTCCGACACCTACGAGCCGTCGCCACACACCACACGAATTGCCGGGCAGGGTTAACACTTGAATTGACATCTCACACTTTGATATAACTGCACTACGCAAATTGGCCGAGTTACGAGAGAAACTATGAATTTCAAAACGACCCTAACGGGGCGATTTGTGACTACAGGGCTGGTTGTAGCGCTCACCACGTCCGCAGCTTTCCTGTTTGGCTACGCGCCGGGTGCCTATGGGGCTGCGCCTGCGGTACCCCATGTTGTCTCGTTTGGAGATAGCCTTAGCGACCTGGGTACATACGCGACCCGAACCGAAGGCCGAAGCGCGGGTCGTTTCACTACGAACCCCGGCCCGATCTGGATAGAGGTTGTCGCACAGGGGCTTGGCTCTGCGATCACCCTCAATCGCCATGCCGGTTGGGGGAAGCCGCCGCAGGCGATGGGTGGCACGGCTTACGGTGAGGGCGGCGCGCGCGTGGCCCTACAACCGGGCAGCAACAATACCGATGCCACGAAGGGGGCAGGGTCAGAGCAAACTACTCTTCCGGTGCGGGCACAGATCAGTGCGTATCTGGATTATTCGCATGGACAGTTCACTCCCGATGACACCGTGTTCGTCTGGGCTGGCGCGAATGATCTGTTCCAGCACGCATTCTTCGCTCACTCGTCCTCTGATGCCGCTGGTGATGCGCTTGTGCGTGAAGCGGCGAGGGATTTGGTGGCTGAGGTCAAACGCATCGGCGCGACCGGCGCGACGCGCATCGTGGTCTTGAATCTATACGACTTCGGCCAAGTGCCATTCTTCATTGCAAAGCCGAAGAGCGTTGTGCTTTCTGCTTGGACGCGATCCTTCAATGACGAGCTGGCATCGGGACTGGCTGGCACGCCGGTGCTGCTGGTGGATTTGTTTTCACTGATGCATTTAGCGAACGCGGATCCAGCGCATTACGGTCTCAAGAGCGCCAGCAGTTCGGCATGCAAACTTGACGATCTCCCTCAACGCGCTGTTGTGTTCTGCACCGATCAGACCTTGGTTGAGAAGGATGCGAATCTAAACTTTCTCTATGCCGACGGCCTGCATCCCACCACGGTGGGGCACCGGATCATTGGCGAGTATGTACTTGCCGCGATGAAGACTGCCGGAATGCGATAGGCTAAAACACCGTACGGCTCGCCTTCTTCGTGGTGGCGCTGGTGCTTCAATGCGCCATCAGCGGCGCAATTACAGTAGCAATTTATGAACGACTGCAAACGCTGCACACGAATCGACTGTGCCCACTTTCTGTCTTTTGACAACGAGCGACTGCTTTTAGAAACTGACTTGGGGAATGGTTGCTATGGGACAACTTCCCCCAATGCCGGCACTTGGTCAAACGCGGGGCTACGCCGTCAAAATCGGCGCCCCATAGCCGACCGTCAGTTGCTGATGTCTATGTCAGCTTTAGAGAAGGCAGTTCAGCAAACGCAACTTCAGCAACGTGTCTTAACCCGACCATCGAAAGGTCAATTCCCAAGCATCGGCACAGATGCGTTAGACGGGTCAAATGCAATCGATCACAATGTTGTTGAAAGTTTCAACAAGCGAGGAAAGCCATGTCCACCGTCAATTTCAGCGCTCCAGAAGACATCAAGACCGCGTTCAACATCACCTTTGAAGGCAAAAACAAGAGCGCCGTCATTGCCGACCTGATGCGTGAAGCCGGGGAGCGCGCGCAAAGCCAACAGCGCAACAAAGACGCTTTTCAGCGCATCTTGCAGCGCAGGCAACAAGCCCCCAGCGTCACGGCGGCTCAGTTACGCGCCGCCCGTGAACAAGGTCGGCCGTGAACCTGGTGGTAGATGCCAGTGTTGCCGTCAAATGGTTTCCGAAAGACCAGCCTGATGTGTGGCGGCGCAGATGGCGCGGGCGATGATTCGGGGTTCGAATCACAATGATTCACGCCCACAAAAACCTGCAATCTGAAGAAATGATCTTCAATCTGCAGGTTTTTGACGTAGCATCTCGCCATGATTCAACGCAACATTGCCCCCGTTTTTCAGCAGCTGGCAAGCCAGTACCCGGTGATCACACTGACCGGGCCGCGCCAAAGCGGCAAGACCACGCTGGCCAGGAGCCTGTTTGCAGATAAGCCCTACGTCACCCTTGAAGACCCGGACATTCGCCGCTTTGCAAGTGTTGATCCGCGCGGCTTTTTGGCCACCTATGCGCAAGGTGCCATCTTCGATGAAATTCAGCGTGCCCCTGAATTGACTTCGTATTTGCAGGGCATGGTGGATGCCGACCCACAACCCGGTCGCTTCATCCTGACGGGCAGCCATCAGTTTGAGTTGATGACGCAAGTCTCACAATCTTTGGCCGGGCGCACTGCCATGTTGCGCTTGCTACCTTTTACTTTGGCAGAGGTAGGGCGCACAAAGGATGCAGGTGACCCATCAGCAGACCTGGCTCAAACTGTGTTGACTGGCTTTTACCCGCGCATTCATGACAAGAACTTGAATCCTTCGCAGGCACTGGCAGACTACTTTGCCACCTACGTGGAACGCGATTTACGACAACTCGCCGCCGTGCAGGATTTACAACGCTTCGAGCGTTTTGTGCGGCTGTGTGCGGGCCGCACCGGCCAATTGCTCAACCTCAACAGCTTGGGCAATGATGCGGGTGTGTCGCATGTGACCGCCCGAGCCTGGATTGACCTGCTGCAAACCAGCTACATCGTGCATTTGCTGCCACCCTGGTTTACCAACACCGGCAAGCGTCTGATCAAAGCGCCCAAACTGTACTTTTACGACGTAGGTCTGGCCTGTTGGCTGCTGGGTCTGCGCACCGCAGAGCATGTGGCGCGTGACCCCTTGTGGGGCAGCTTGTTTGAAAATTTTGTGATCATGGAAGCCATGAAGGACCGGCTCAATGCGGGCGAAAGCGCCGAGATGTATTTTTACCGTGACTCCGAAGGCAACGAGGTCGATTTGTTGCTGCCCACCGGCGGCAAGATGCACGCCATCGAGATCAAGGCAGGGGCCACGGTTAACCCGGATTACTTCAAAGGACTCAAAACCTTTGCCTCACACCACCCTGCCGCTGTCTCTGGGGGCGGTGTGATTTTTGGCGGTTTACAAGGTCAAATGCGCAGTGACTGGCCGGTGCATTCATGGCTGCAATTACAAACAAAACCATGCCCTACGCCCACACGATAAGCGCACACAACTATCACTTTGGTAGCTTAAAGGACTTGCTCGCCAAGGCCAGCCCGCTGCGCTCGGGCGACCAACTGGCAGGCGTGGCGGCGGTTGACGCACAGGAGCGCGTGGCCGCGCAGTTGGCGCTGGCAGATGTGCCGCTGGCCACCTTTCTGAGCGAAACCGTGGTGCCTTATGAAGACGATGAAGTCACCTGGCTGATCCTCGACACACACAACAACGAAGCCTTTGCCCCGGTGAGCCACCTCACCGTCGGTGACTTTCGCAACTGGCTGCTGGGTGACAACGCCAATGCGCAGACCTTGGCCGCACTGGCACCCGGCCTGACCCCCGAAATGACGGCGGCGGTCAGCAAAATTTGCCGCTTGCAAGACCTGATCCTGATTGCCCGCAAGTGTCAGGTGGTGACGCGCTTTCGCAGCACCATCGGTTTGCCCGGCCGCCTGGCCACGCGCTTGCAGCCCAACCACCCGACCGACAACCTGCAAGGCATCGCTGCCAGCCTGCTCGATGGCCTGCTGTTGGGTAGTGGCGACGCGGTGATTGGCATCAACCCGGCCAGCGACAACGTGCCCCAGGTGGTGCGGCTGCTGCACATGCTGGACGAGGTGATTGGCCACTACGGCATTCGGAAGCGCGCTTCACAGTTCGATGCTGATTGTGCTGGTGAGTGCCACCGTTTCTTGCGCAATAAGCCATTCTTCCAGGGTCGGAATCACCAGAATTTTTACGGGTGCACCGGCGCTTTGAATGAAGCCACCAGTCGCTTTGCCGTGCGTGTGATTGGCATCGGAATCCAGAAAGAGAGAGAAGCACTGCAGATGGCCCACAATCCGCGCTCTCATGGCGGGAGAGTTTTCACCGATACCACCGGTAAAAACAAGCGCATCCAGGTGAGGAAGTGCCACCATCATCTTGCCTACACTCTGGGCCGCCTTGTAGGCAAAAATATGGATCGCCAGCGTGCTGGGAGCGTGTCCTTCCTTTTCCTTCTCCAGCAGAGTTCTCAAGTCATTGGAAACGCCAGAGACCCCCAACAGGCCGCTTTTCCTGTTCAATAAATCAGAAATCTCCTGCGCCGTCATCTGACATTTCTCTGCCAAATAGAGGCAAACCCCTGGATCAATATCTCCCGCGCGGGTGCCCATGACCAAGCCTTCCAATGGTGTAAAACCCATGCTGGTATCGACACTCTTCCCATCCAGAATGGCACAGCTGGAACAACCGTTGCCCAGATGCAAACTCACGATGCCTTGCGCATAGAAACGGTTTTCCTGCAATATTTGGCGGGCTTTTCTTGCAATATAACTGTGTGAGGTGCCGTGAAATCCATAGCGTCGAATTTGATGTTCGTCATAATATTTTTTGGGCAATGCATAACGGTAAGCATGCTCGGGAAGGGTGGCGTGAAATGCGGTATCAAAAACAATACATTGCGGCAGATGTGGAAAAACCTTCTGTGTCAGCTCAATACCTTCAAAATTGGCAGGGTTATGCAATGGCGCCAGATCCAGACACTTTTGAAGTGTTGCCAGAACGGCTGGTGTGACCAGAACGCTTTGCCTGAATGTCTCGCCCCCATGTACAAAACGATGCCCTACTCCCCCAAGGGTCGCCGTGATGCCGAGTTTGTCAAACTTGTCCACCAGCCATTCCATGGCCTGTCGATGCTGACAGGGCGGGATCTCAAAATGCTCTCTCTGCTCCCCACTGTTCCATGAGATGCGTAGCGGTGTATGGGTACCGATTCTTTCAATCAAGCCACTCCACAAAGGGATGTCCGCTTCACCAAGATTGAATACCGCAAACTTTAATGATGAGCTTCCGCAGTTGATAACCAATATATTCATGCCATGCCTTACGCGTGAATGCCCTGTCATTGCAGAAATCAATACGTCGCAGCCACCTTCGCTTCAAGAGCAAACGGGGTGGCGTCGTCAGCCATGCGTTGATTGACCGCATGCCAGACACGCAAAACACCTGCTGGCGTGCCTGCGCCCGTTAAAGCTGCGCAAGCACGCAATAGGACCGGCAAGCTTGTCGGCAACTGTTTGTCAGCGAGGTGCTTAATACCGATACGGCGGGCCGGCTTTATCCATGGCCGCGTTGTAGTTCTTCAAAATCTGAACAACTTTGGCCTTCAGTGGGCTTTCTTTGGCAACCTCATCCCAAAACTTGCGCCCAGCGACTTC
>PHCO01000398.1 GCA_002842265.1 Betaproteobacteria bacterium HGW-Betaproteobacteria-18
AAAAATGCGCAATCGAGCATTTCAACTCAGTGCTCAAGAGTGACTTCTGTCCTAAATTGCCGGGCTGGCGAGGTGACAAAAAAGATCCCGATGCAGTCAAGTTTGGGATGAGCCATGCCATTCTCTCCGTCACCGACTTTCGGAGGATATTTGCACGCTGGGTTACGGGCCAATACCTCATCAAACCGGGCGAAGACGGTTGCAGTCCAAAAGAAAGGTGGTACAGACATTTTTGCCATCATGGTCCAGCTGTGCGTTGGTCTGCCGAACAGGTCGCGATGCTTCGCTTACGTCCGAACTTTCTGACATTCCGCGATAACGGCGGTCTCGAAACACTCAAGTTGCGGTACTGGTCCACGCAACTCTCAATGCTTCATCAGGAGCTGGGTGAAAAAGCTCAAGTGCTGGTATACGCAGACCCAAGGGACCTGTCCTTCCTTCTGGTCCAGCACCCAAGAACCAAGTTGTTGAGTCGAATCCCTTGTGTGATGGATCCCGACTACACCAGGGGTTTGACAAGTTACCAGCAGTCCCTGATCCTGCGCTTCGCGCGGACCAAAAAGATCAACAACCCAAACATGAGCGAGTTGGTTGCTACGCGGCTTGAGCTTGAGCGGTACGTGCTGCAGCTCGCAAAATCAAAAAAGCTCAGGGATAAAAAAATCGTTCTCAATGCTGGGAATCTATCGTTTCGAACAGAAGAGATTGGCGGCAAAAGATCAAAATCTAGCGAACCTGCCACCCGCGAGGTCGTGATGACCGAGCTTGAGTACTCACTGCTGGAACTGGACACCATCGAGCTGAGCGAGGAGGAAGCATGGTGACCAGCAGCCAGAGCCCAGCACCTGACAAGCAACGTTGGAAAAGCTGCGACGCCGAGGAGCGGCAGACGTGGCTCAAAGATCTCTTCATTGCTTACCCTGCCGTCGCGGAGATTCTCAGCGACTTCGTTGAAAAACTCAATGAATGTGAGCGATCTGGCCAGGCGACCGGCATGCTTGTCCTTGGTGGCTCCGGTGTGGGCAAGGCCACGCTGATGAACCGACTCAAAGCCATCGGTGAGCAAAGGTACGCGCGATACGAAGAGGATCGAACAATCTGCCCTGTGCTCTCGATCGAAGTGCCAGATCCATGCACGCCAATCGAGTTCTCTTACGCCATTTTGGAAGCACTTGGGGACGGCGACCCACGAAGCAGAAAGAACAAGCTGGACACGCACAAGGCAGCCGAGCTCTTCCTGATTCAGTGCGAGGTGCGCGTGATCTTGATCGACAACATGCAGGACATCCCAGCACGCCGGGCGAAAAGAGGGGTTGAGCTGGTCAGCACGCGACTGCGTCAGTTCATCGACAAGTCGTTCGCAGT
>PHCO01000101.1 GCA_002842265.1 Betaproteobacteria bacterium HGW-Betaproteobacteria-18
ACAGCGTCCACGATCAATTTGAAATGCCGTCCACGATCACGCTGAAATCGCGTCCACGATCAGCCTGAAATGCCGTCCACGATGGGCTGAAATATGCAGCAAGCCTCAAAGCGTGATTCACCACAGTGATCAAGGCAGCCAGTACACCAGCATTGCATTTGGCAACCGCTGCAAGGAGGTGAACGTGCGCCCCTCCATGGGCACGGTTGGTGACGCGTATGACAACGCCATGGCTGAGAGCTTCTTTGCCACGCTGGAGTGTGAGCTCATCGCACGGCGCAAGTGGGAAACTAAAACGCGCGCCAGGATGGAGATATTTACCTGGATCGAGACTTGGTACAACCCACACCGGCGCCATTCTGGCTTGGGTCAAATGTCGCCAATCAATTTTGAAAAACTGCAACAGGAGTTCACGAAGTGCGGCGAAGCCAAAAAGCAAACTGCAACAAAAACCGAAACCACAGAACCACCAAACTCCCGCCCAGAGGACGGGTTAACCACCGTGTGCTTCGCACCTGTGGACAAGACGCCTCGTGTGCCAGTGAGGGGCACGTCGCCTTGTCCACAGGCAAACCCGGTGGATAACCCTGCAGCGTTGATAATCAACGAAGAAGCCCGCAAAACCGGGGGCTAAACACAATACTGTTTAGTTAGAAGAAATAATCTTGGGAAACGGGTCACAAGGCTGATTCAGCGGATCGCCCCGTTTTCGCAAATTGAAGTTGCTCATCTTACGCTTGACCCCGCGGGGATTGCGTTTGCCACGGCTGGTGACGGCACGCTCGCTGGCCATCTCAGCGAGCAAACTATCAAACCACGATTGGCGCTGCACAGGGGGGAATAGCGACACAAGCAGGCAAGCGACGTTTGAGCACCCGAACAGCATGAATGAACGACAAATCCTGGGCTGCTTGTGCGCTTGCAGCGGCAGCCTGGGTCATCATGCGCCGTATGGCTGCATGCACAAGAAGCCAGGCATAAAACTCTTGAAGCACCAGCTGCGGACGCTTGCTGCGAAGTGTCAATGCGCGCTCGGCCAAATGGGTCTTCATTTCATCAAACGTTTGCTCAATCGTCCAACGTTGATGATAGAGCGCGGCCAACTCATGCGCCGGTGCCTCCTCATCACTGAGCCAGTTGGTGACCAAACGGTAGCTTGGTTCGGCATCAGCAATGCCTTCCAATGTGTATTCGATGACGCGGACCTGGACGGCATTGGTTTGATGTCGGCGATCTTTTGCGCTGGGATAGACACGGCATAGGTAGGAGCCATCCCCGAGGTCTTGCTCACGCGGCAGAAGCAAATTACTTTTGACGCGAAACAGCAGTTTGGCTCCGGTTTGTGTGGCGCGCTGCCAAAAGGAATAGCCATAAAAATTGCGATCGGCCATGACCAGCATGGATGCATCGGCGCAGTCGATGACGGGGCCGGTCAATGCCATCTCGCTGGTGGCGTAGGTGCCTTCATTGGCATGGCACACGGTATGGGTGCCGCATTCGACCATGGCAACGAAACGCATTTGTGGGAACGCGCTGTCTCCGCGTGACGAACCGGGGTAGCCGAAATGATCGGCATTGGCTTTTTCGTCGGGCATTTCCAGGCATGAGCCGTCAATGGCCATGAGTCGTTTGTCCCGGTAAAACACACCAGGCATGTCCTTGGGGCCATGCGGCTGGACTTGCTCCCGATAGAGCTGTTTGAGGGGCTCGGCTCCGACTTGGCCGCGCGCCTGTGAAATGGCTCCCTTGCTGACAATCAGATTGCCCAGTTCCTCATCGCCAAGCAGGTGACGCAAGCCCTCCACCACCAGCCGCAACACCTCTTCATAAGCCACGTTGGCATACAGGCACATGGCCATGACGAAATAAACCAGCACCTCGTGAGGCAAACCTCGCCTGCGTTTGCTGTGTGCCTCATGTTGTTCAAGGGCTTGCTTGACTTTGTCCAACGGACAGTTCATTGCCAGAAAGCCTATCGTCAGAAAGTCAGCCAGTCGCGCGCCACCGCAGATGTTCGTCTTGGTCCTTGCCATGCCAGCTCCTTGTCAAAGAGATGGCAGATTCTATCCGGAAATTATTTAACTAAACAGTATTGGGGCTAAACACAAGAGCCCATTTGTGTCCGTGGAAACGGGTCAAGTCCACAATCAAAATGTACCCAGCATTGACACAGTCACAAAGAACATCGTTACAAAGGGATTTCTCATGTCTTCAAAATCAAACCTGATCGGCGGGCAGCGGGCATGGGCAGCGCGATCTGGTGTTTCTGTGGACGAACGTGGATACGTGAACAGCATTGCAGATAACCTGTACCGACCACTTTCGAGCCGAGCCCTACAAGCGTTTTCGTCAGGTAGCGGATCCGAACTGCAAGACACTGCGCAAAGGTCGGCGAAGATGAAAGCGCTCCATTCATCGGCTGCGCTTGTGGTCAATTTTTTTGACTACTGGACGACACGAAATGCCGAGGTGCTTCTGCGTTCCCTGGGATTGCCGGAAAACCCATCCTCAATCGAGTTTGAGGCGCAATTCCCAACTGGGCTTCCTGGCATTCCCCCAAATCTTGATCTTGCCTTGCGCTTTGACAGCGGCTTGGTCATTGGAGTTGAAAGCAAATTTAGCGAGTGGCTGACACCGAAGCCCGCTGGTAAGGAAATGTTTAAAGCGAAATACTTTCCGGAATCAATCGGGCTTTGGACGAGCAGGAGATTGCCGGGATGTCAAGCTCTCGCAAACGAAGTACAGAGCGGTGCTGACCAGTTTCGCTATCTCGACGTCGCCCAGCTTTTGAAACATGCGCTGGGGCTTTCAACGCAGCACCCTGGAAGCATTGAACTCTTCTATGTGTTTTTTGATATTCCGGGGCAAGAGTCTCTTGCCCACCGTGCCGAGGTCGAACGATTTGAATCTGCTGTCAAGGGTGATTTTCGGTTTCGGTGGTCCAGCTATCAAGACATTTTCAAGAAGCTCGCTCAGTCAGCCGGTGCCGAGCACAGGTCATACATCACATACCTTGGCGAGCGGTACTTCCCCGATTTGAGTCAATAGCCAGATTGGTTGAGCCTACTTCGCTGCAGTGATCCATGGCCGCAGGGTTAAAGCCGTCAAACCTTGCTTACTGACCCTAAGCCAGCAAGCTGCTTTTTAAGCGACCGACCGATTACAAACACGTTGACGCAAGCATGCGTGCCGGACCTGCAATGCAGCAAGGCGATGGCGGCTGTGTGGACAGCGTCAACCAGCATGGTCGGTCGTCGACTCCGGCTGTGTGTCATCTACCGGGCGCGCAGTGAGGCGGCGAATGCTCAAGGCACAGCGCTGTTCAATCAATGTAACGATTTGCCCGATGATGGGGTGGCTGTTGCCTTCGCCCTGAAACATTGCCTGGGTGGCGCGAGCCAAGCCTGGCAGACGTTTGGCAATATCAACGATGCGCTTTTTCGCCTGTGCTGGCGACACGGCGGCCTCCGTGGCGAACTGTTCCCAGTGCCGTGCCTGCACTTCCGAAAACTTGTATTTGCTGCCGATCTTCATAGCCATTTTGTCGGTCAGTGTGGGGTAAACGGCGGTGCACAGCGCGTCATACAGAGGCGTCAGCACGGCACCTGCCGCCGGGGTATACAACAGCGAAAAGTTTTTGCCATGGGCATCGTGGTTACCGATCAAAGCGTTGAATACCACGTAATCGAGCAACTTAAGGGTGTGCGGCGCACTGGGACGGGTGGCACTGCGCAGCAGCGCAAAGGCTTGGGCCAGGCTAGGGCCGCCTTCATTTTGGTACTTGTGCTCCGAGACCACGCCCAGCGCCTGGCAAAAGTCTTCCTGGTGCAGGCGCAGGCCCGGTGCGCCCGCTTGCCGGTCATAGCGCTCTACCAACAGGTATTGACGCTGCTGCGCCCCATCAGCAACAGCATGGATTTTGGTGCGGGCCACATCAAGTTTCAAAGCCCCGGCAAGAGCCATGCAAAAGGCTTCGTTAAAGACGCTGCCGTCCACCTCGGCAATGGGTGGCTTGAGGATGTGGCTGCTGGGTGAGCCATTGAGGGGCAAGCCGATACGATGTTTATGTGCATCCAACACTACCGGCAACTTGTCTTGTGCGCCGGCCAGCGACAGGCGAATACCTGCGTCGCCCGCACGCATGGGGCGCAGGGGCATCTCAACCAGCACTTGAAGCAATTGAGCGTCGTCCAGCCAACGCACATCGCCGGGTGCGTCGGGTGCTTGGGGTCTCAAGCCCGGTTCCAGCAAGGTGACGGCACCAGCACATTCGCCACCCAGGCTCTCCAGCAAGGCATAGTCGTTTTGCATGGAGACTTGCAGGGTTTTGGCGACCTGTTTTCGTTTGCCGCCCTCTGGCAACAACCCGGCAAAGAAGGGCCGGGTTGCACGGTCGTCAAAGGTTTCTGCTCTGACGGGGAGGGATTGCGAAAGGGGTGTGGTGGCGGCCGGTGCGTAGGCAAAGCTCAGACGACCGTCGATTTGTGACAAGGTCCCAACGTGTGCTCCGAGCAACCAAACTTCGAGGTGACGTGCCATATCAGGCCAAGCCTTCCACGGCCAGGGTGCCGCCGAGCGCATGCAGCACTCTAAGCAGGGTCTCCAAGCGCACGGTGGGCTTGCCGGCCTCCAACTCCACAATGAACCGCACGCCCACGCCCGCCGCCAATGCCAATTGGGGTTGGGTCAAACCGAGCTTGTTACGGGCAGCCAATACTGCTGTGCCAAGCGCGGCCGGTGTGTGGGTGAGGGTGAGGGTGATGGCCATCATAATTTCCTGTTCGGGAAATTATTACCATTTAATGGCAGCAATGCAAGACAAATTTCCTGTTCGGGAAATTATTGCCTTAAAGTGGTTTTACAAACCAAAATGTCCCGAACGGGAAGCAACAAATTGAATGCCGCCTCCAACCCTCCGAGTTTCTTCAGCCTTCGAGTTGTAAGCGCAGGCCACTGGCGCGCTGAGATTGCCGCTCGATCGCTCGGGTCAGCAAGCCGCTCTGTCCTTCAACCAAGGTAAGGTTTTCCCGTGCCCGGGTGATGGCGGTGTAGACCAGCTCCCGGGTCAATACTTTGGCGCCACCCTGGGGCAAGACCAAAGCGGTATGCAAGAACTCAGAGCCCTGGCACTTGTGCACGGTCATGGCAGAAGTATGGCAACTCAAGCCGCTTCACGCCATCCGGCATCGGTATCCTCAAAGACGATTCGCTCTTGTTGCTCACGATCTAGGTTTGCCATACGTTCCACCATCTCCGTAATGCGCACGTTGCCATCGATCTTTTCCAAATAGATTGACTGCATAAAGCGACACGCCATTTTTGGAATGCGTCCACGACGCTCCCACAACGACACAGCTTCTTCAGACATGCCAATCCACGCCGCGAATCGGGTTTGAGATATATCTAGCTCTTTACGCAAGAACCTAAATTCTCCGCCTGTCATATGGCCTTTGGCTGCAATATGTCGCCCAATCGCTTTATGCAGCCCGTCAGCGTCAACCACGGCCACAGCCACGCCACCGTCCGTCTTCTTGGTCTTGTAGCCATTGCTCAGCCACACGTTTTGCAGCCCTGATTCTGTGTAGTGATACATAGTCTTTTTTCCTTAAAACACGGTCACAACCGCGATCCAATCCCCGTTCTCATCTTTTTCAATCACCGCCGTCAGACGCACCAAGTCACCGGCGTGCTGGTGACGCAGAGTGCATTTCCAGTTGCCGCGAATATTTTCATGTGCAGGCTCATCAATCACACCCTTGCGCAAGCACGCATAAACCTGAGTCGGCGTGATGTTGCGCTGCCTCATGCGCTTTTTGGCGTGCGGTTCAAAGAACACGTTCTCAGACTTTTGCGCCAGTTCCCGAATGATGCGCTGCATGTTTGCATCATTGATCGGCAATTGGATCGGCTTAGCCATGGCGTAATTATTACGGGTTTTTCTTGTGATTGCAAGGACTGAAAACCCTAATCCGTCATGATGGGGTAATGTCACCGCAGCATGGACAAATTAATTTCAGCCTGCCGTCAACTGCCCCATAAACTTACGCACGATCATGAATCGCCCCGGGAATTGAGGAGGCTCCAAACTTTGAGAAGATGGAGCCATGAGCAAGAAATCAAATCGTTTTTCCCCCGAAGTGCGCGAACGCGCGCTGCGCATGGTGCAGGGCACCGTTGAAACTGCTCATAGCAACGAGACTTGCTGTGTGGCGGCAGTCACAATGAAACAGCGGCTATTGTTCGATTTTTCATCAGCCGGAATCACGAAAAAACCTAACCGCCCAGGTTGGTAACCTTGTGTCGTACCGATAACGGTTTCGCCGTCCTTGAAGACCACCTGAATCTTCCTCCCAAAGACCGGCTTGCCAGGCTCAAACTGATTACTTTCGCTGTGTGTCGGACTGCCGGCCAGATCATTTACGAAGAAAATCGCTTTGAGATCCTTGACAAGAATTTCCTGCGTGTGGGTGCCGGGTGCGCTTCCGTCCAGGAAAAGGTTGAATCGATCCTTTGTCGGGAAAAAATTGATGGTGGTTCCTTTGGCGACGCGGCCGTCAACATAGCGCACAACAATGGTATTCATGATCAGGATTTTTTCGCTTTCACTGCTGATTGTCAAGGTTGATCACCCAAGGATAATGCGCCGATGAGAATCAATTGGGTTACACCATTTACAGAAAAAGATGCTGCAAAAGCTTAGGGTGCACACTGGGACTCAATGCGGCATTGCTGATCATTGCAGCCATTGGCATGGCCTGGTCCTGTCAAAACCTCAGCCAAGAAAGATTGTGTTCCAGGAACTGCTGGGGTGGCTGGTCCGTTTGGGTGCCAGCCCATGACTTGGACAGTGCATCGACACTCGCACCGCGAGTTATCTGCGGTTGCAGCGCGGAGGCATGAAAGTCTGCATCATCATGGGCAATACGGCCTGGATGGAATAGACGTTCGGAAACGCAAAGAAACCAATCACCCAAACAATGGGCTTGGAGGCCTGCACGCCGTCAACCATTAGAAAAAGACGCAGGTTGGTAGCAGACATGGCGGAATTCTATGGCTTGCGGTGTTCTTGCAGTGCGCCAGGTTCATGGACTGTCTTGGCGCCCATCAACCTTAAAATGAGCGCTACATGCACACACCTTTCACGTCACCTCGTCCAACTCCATCCATCAAGATGAACTTTACAAAGATCAGTTGGGCAGCCAAGGGAACATTGCTTGCCATCGTTTTTGCAATGGCCGGTTGCAGCAGCGCGCCGTCTGCCATTACCCCGCCTGCGGCGCCCGTCGTGACAGCACCCAAGGCAAAGCCGGTCATTGGCCTTGCGCTGGGCGGCGGCTCGGCCAAGGGCTTCGCTCACATTGGCGTCATCAAGGCGCTGGAAGCGCAGGGGATCGTGCCAGACATCGTGATCGGTACCAGCGCCGGATCGGTGGTCGGCGCGATGTATGCGTCCGGTAAAAACGGATTTGAATTGCAGGAGCTTGCGATACCGTTCGACAAATGGCAGTTTGTTGATTGGGGCATGCCCAATCGTGGACTCATGAAAGGCGATGCGCTGGCCAAATTCATTAACAAGATGGTGGGCGGTCAGGCCATCGAGAAATTCCCGAAAAAATTTGGGGCCGTTGCCACCGATCTTCAGTCAGGAGAACCGATCGTGTTTCGCTCAGGTGATGCCGGCATTGCGGTGCTGGCTTCAAGCAGTATTCCTTTGGCTTTTCAACCCGTCAGCATCCGCGGGCGCCAGTACGTTGATGGCGGTCTGACCAGCCCTGTGCCGGTCAGGCTGGCATTCGAGATGGGCGCCACCTTTGTGATCGCTGTTGATATTTCCGATAAACCGGCAGACGGCAGCATCAACAGCACCATGGACGTGGCATTCCAGACCCTGGCCATCATGGGCCAGATGATCCGGCGCTATGAAAAGCCGGTGGCCGATGTCTTAATCCGGCCAGACATTTCAAGGCTCGGTTCGGTTGATTTTGAAAACCGTCACCTGGCCATCATGGAAGGTGAAAAGGCTGCCGGCCTTGAAGTGCAGGGGCTCAAGGATAAGCTGGCAAGGTTTGGTGATCGAAAATAAAACAGCACTCTCACTGGTTATCAAAAATTTGCGTTGCAGCAAACCCATCAACACGATCCTCGTCGTCAAGTTTCGACTTGGGCAAATCAAATTTGGCTGTTGGCACCGCCTTGATTGCCGCATCAATACTCGACTTGACCGGCAAGCCCTGCTCACCAGGTGTTGAATCTATCGCTGGTCCCCAGAATCCTGGCTCTGGCAGTTGGCCATTGGGGTAGCCACAATCGGGCGCAAATTTCCACACAAAAAGGAAATTGGCAGCTTCGGCATTGCTGTCAAAAAATTGAATTTCGTTTAGAAGCTGATTTTGCAGTTCGGGTGCGTAGCTCATCAAACCTTCGTGCCATTTACGTAGCACCAACTGAATAAGCATCAGTTGTGAATCACCCGATCGGGCCATTGGCACAACTTCGCAGCCGATCCATTGGAATGGAATACCGTAGCGACGCAGAACGCTTTTCAAAGCAAGCCGAATCATTTCACGCCGCAAGTCGCTTTTCTTGGGTTGATCGCTAGCGGGTTCAACCATTACCTTCGACTTGAGGGGTTCCTTGGCTCGGCCAAATCGGAAAAATTCAAACATACATGGGTCCCCCAGAAAAGGTGGCTGCAATAGGCATGATCAGTTTAGCCGAGGTTTGACTTGCATCCATGACCGTTGAGTTTAAAACCGAAATTCACCGACCCTGCTGGCAAATTGTTAGCAAATATTTCTACGGAAATGAGAATTTTCAGAGACTCAAACGTAGCGAACAATTCACCCGGAGCACTGGTTCGACTACGCCCAGCAATTGCACCAATGGCTCAAGCCAGCGGGCAGCCCGTGGGTGCTTTTTATGCAGATGCTGCGCCCGGCAGCCAGCGAGCAGGGCGTCATCCACGGCCCGCCCTACCATTGCGATATCAATGCCATGCGCGCCTTGTTCACCGAGAAGGCATGGGTCTGGCCCAAGCCGCCCTATGCCAAGGTGGGCCATCCCAATCTGTCACACGAACTCGCGGTACATCTGGTGCGCCGCTGAGCGCTTGACTATTGCTACGGCCCGATGAAGTATGAACCGTTCGCCCTGAGCTCGTCGAAGGGCTTCGACGGGCTCAGCCCGAACGGAACTTAAAACATCATCGGGCCGAATCTATAGGGCTTGGCCGGGTGCTCTGGCGGGGCACTGAGCAGCGGCGCAAAGAGCATCTCCTGGCCACCACGGCGCACCTGCACCTTCACCCCATCCCCCGGCTTCTTGCCGCCGATCACGATGCTCACATCACCCGGTTCATTGACAGGGAAGTTGTCGAGTGCAATGAACACGTCGCCGGTCTTGAGCCCGACCTGCTGCGCGGGTGAGCCCGGCACCACCTTGTCGATGACCACCGTACCCGCATCAACGCGCATCGACACACCCAGGCGCGCCTTCTGGCTCTTGATGTTCTCGTAGGGGATGAGCCAGGCAAAATCGCCGGCCAGCAGCGGGATTTTGGGAATATCGACGTCCATCATCAACTCCTCCTCCTTGTGCTCCTCGGGGATCGAAATCTCGGTGGGCAGCACGATCACGTAGGGCCAGGCGGCGCGGCGCAGCACCTTGCGCGGCACGCCGAGCCCGTGGCGCACGTGGAAAGCGCCGGCGATGACCACCATCTTCTTGCCCGCGCCGGCGGGGCTGTTCAGATACCTGACGATGCGGCTGGCCATCGACTCCTCCCAGAGGATCTGGGTGCGGTAGAAACTGTCGAACATTTTGGCCCTGGCCTCGGCACTCAGGGTGGAGGGTTTGCCGCCCACCGAATGGCCCTTGAAGACGGCCTCGAGCAGCGCGCGCTGAAAGGGGTCGGAAAAGTCGGTTTGCGGCACCCTGGCGGCGAGTTCAGGCGGCAGCGGCCCGGCACCGGCCTGGGCAAACTGCTGCTGGATTTCCTTCGATGGATTGAGCGCAAGAATAAATTCCCAGTCCGTATTTGAGCAGCAATGAATTCCCAAACCTCCTTTAACGAGCGATGCAATATCCTCCCAGCCGGATTTTACGGTCTCTTTATCGACGGGCACAACGGAAGAACCCAGGGTTGCGAGATACGGCTCGTTGAGCACGATAAGCGTCTCTTGTGCACCGGTCTTTTCTTTCATCTCAACTTCGCACCAGCGGGCTTTTAATGCCAGCATCTTTGCAAGGACATCCGCGAGTTGGTTATCATAGTAGATCGGACGTTTATTGGCATCAACGACCTGCATGCCGAACGTGACCGGGCCGGTTATCTGGTATTTCAACAGTCCGACCTCTGAGAGATTGTGCGTCATCATCTCGGTAAATACCGAGGCATAATCCTGGTGCAGGGCATAGGATGCAAAGTTTTCCTCAATATAATCCAGGTACACCTGTTCCATGGCAGCAGTCTGGTCAGTGGTGCTGTCAAAAAAGAGACGACCCTCGCGTATGATCCGACCGGGTAGTTGTTCTGAATCATTAAAGACAATGCTCTCCAGCAGTCCACGGTCCGGCAGCGTTGGAATGTAAGGAACAGAAGGGAAAATTTCAAGGACATCCCGGCATGCATCTTTTGGATCTTTGTGAGGGAGAGCACCGATGCCGGTTGCCAGTGAATGAGGAGACGAGATCATCTTTGCCATGATTTTTACCCCCGTGCAATCCTGCAGGTATCTAAGAGTTTCTGTACCATAGGAAAGAGGGTAAGATCGGTATGCGGCAGGAACGAACTGGAAGTGTAATCATCCATAAAGGATGATTCAGCATTCAGCTCGATATAGGCAATCCGGCATGCAATATCATCGAGACTTTTTCTCATCCTCCGGTTGATGAGCGCGATATTTGCCCCGGTTACTGCACCGTTTCCAATATTTACTATCCGTTCAATCTCAATTTCCGGTATAAGGCCGATGATGGTTGCATTCTTTTTATTGATATAATTGCCAAATGCACCGGAAAAATAGATGGTAGTAATTTCATGGCAGGAAATACCGGCCTGTTTCATTAAGGTCACACAGGCTGCATGCACTGATGCCTTACTCATGATCAAATTTTTGATATCGTTTTCCGTAATCACAATATCTGGGTCAGTATGGCGCGCGA
>PHCO01000102.1 GCA_002842265.1 Betaproteobacteria bacterium HGW-Betaproteobacteria-18
ACCCAGGGTGGCCACCACCCGGTAACTGGGCAATTTCATGCGACGCCCCTGCAGCCATTCCTGCAGCTCGGTTTTGGGGTCCTTGCCAATGGCCTCCATCTCGGGGTTGATTTGCACCGCCTGGTAGAGCCGCTGCACCAAGGCTTGCGCGGCGGCAAAACCCGCGTCCAGATACACCGCACCAATCACGGCCTCCAGCGCATCGGCCAAAATGGAAGGCCGCTTTTGGCCACCCGAGCGCATCTCGCCCTCGCCCAGCAAAATTACATCCGGCAAGCCCAGCGACACCGCCAGTTGGTGCAGGGTGTCCTGCTTGACCAGACTGGCCCGTACCCTGGACAAATCGCCTTCGGGCAGATTCTGCAGGCGCCGGTACAGCATGTCGGCAACCACCACGCCCAGCACCGAGTCGCCCAAAAACTCCAGGCGTTCGTTGTGATCCGATGAAAAGCTGCGGTGCGTGAGAGAACGCGTCAGCAACGCGGCATCAGCAAATTGATATTGCAATCGCTGTTGTAGCGTGACCAGCCCCGTCTTCAAACCATCACCTGTATTTTCAATTCGATTGGCCACTGTACTTGATCGTCAGAAAGGCCGGGCCCACGAGGCGAAATTCTCGTTGGTAGGCAAAGCTGACCACCACTTTGTCATTTTCCTTGGTGACCTCAAGGTCTTTGGCGGTAATCGAACTGATGTTGTCAATACTCGCGGCCCTGTCAAAGATATTGCGCACTTCGTGCACCGTGTTGCCCTCTTTGGCTTTGTTCGCCGCTTTAAGAATCGTTTGGTATTCAATCACTGTAGGCACCACCTGGGCGGTAATCACACCGGCAACGGCCACCACCCCCCCCACAAAAAGCAAACTGATCAAAGTCAGGCCACGCTGGCTGGATTTGAAAGAGGAAGTCATGTCAGTCTCCTGGTCAATTGAAAGAGCCGATGCGCTTGAGGTTGCCAAAATTCATCCAGACAAAAAAGGCCTTGCCCACAATGTTTTTGTCCGGCACAAAACCCCAGTAACGCGAATCCAGCGAATTGTCACGGTTGTCGCCCATCATGAAGTAATGCCCCTGGGGCACCTTGCACACCACACCTTCAATACTGTAGCGGCAATTGTTCTTGAATTCAAATTCATCGGCCCCCGGAATGAAAGCGGGCCGGCCAGGATCGTTGAGCAAGCGATGCGGCTGGCCACCTAAAGTTTCTTCAAACTGCGGAAAGTAGCGCATGGTGTCTTCGTCAAAAAACTCGGGCAGCGCGTTGGTTGGCAGCGGCTTGCCGTTGATGGTCAGACGTTTGTTGAGGTAGGCGACTTCATCGCCCGGCACACCCACCACGCGCTTGATGTAGTCCAGGCTGGGCTTGGGCGGGTAGCGAAACACCATGACGTCCCCCGGTTGCGGCGGTGTACCTTCGGTGATCTTGGTGTTGAGCACCGGCAGACGCAGGCCGTAATGGAATTTGTTGACCAGAATCAGGTCGCCCACCCACAGTGTCGGGATCATGGAACCCGAAGGAATTTTGAAGGGTTCAAACAGGAATGAGCGCAGGATGAAGACGCCGATGATCACCGGGAACAGCCCGGCCGTCCAGTCCAGCCACCAGGGTTGCGCCAGAATGCGGCTTTTGGCCTCGGCCACGTCGCCGTCCACCTTGCTGATGCCCATTTTGCTGAGTTCTGCGTTGCGTGCCATGGCCTGGGCCTCCAGGGCTTCAGCAGCTTTTTGCCGTTGTGGCAAAAAGTAAAAACGCTCGGCCAGCCAATAGACACCCGTCACGACCGAGGCCAGGAACAGAAGCAGGGCGAAATTGCCTTCGAGCGCACCAAAATACCAGGCGCCCACATAGGCAGCAAAGGCCGCCAGAATCACGGAAGTAACGGCTTGCATCACGCATCCACCTTCAAAATAGCCAGGAAAGCCTCTTGCGGCACTTCGACCGAACCAATTTGTTTCATGCGTTTTTTACCTTCTTTTTGTTTTTCCAGAAGCTTGCGTTTGCGCGAAATATCGCCGCCGTAGCACTTGGCAATCACGTTTTTACGTAGCGCTTTGATTGTCTCACGGGCAATGATGTTGGCCCCGATGGCGGCCTGAATCGCCACGTCATACATTTGCCGCGAAATCACTTCACGCATTTTGGCCACCACCGCGCGGCCCCGGTACTGCGACTGCGAGCGGTGCACGATGATCGACAGCGCATCGACCTTTTCACCGTTGAGCAAAATATCGACCTTGACCACATCGGCGGTTCGGTATTCCTTGAATTCGTAGTCCATTGACGCATAACCACGCGAGACGCTTTTGAGCTTGTCAAAAAAGTCCATCACGATCTCACCCAGCGGAATCTCATAGGTCAGCACGACCTGACGGCCCTTGTAGGCCATGTTCATTTGCACACCACGTTTCTGGTTGGCCAGCGTCATCACCGCACCCACGTACTCCTGCGGCATGTACAAGTGCACCGTGACGATGGGCTCGCGGATTTCTTCCAGACGGCCCTGATCAGGCATCTTGGACGGGTTTTCCACCATCTTGATCGTGCCATCGGCTTGCACCACCTGATAAACCACGCTGGGCGCGGTGGTGATCAGGTCCTGGTCAAACTCGCGCTCCAGCCGTTCCTGCACAATTTCCATGTGCAACAGGCCCAAAAAGCCGCATCGGAAGCCAAAGCCCAGGGCTTGCGACACTTCAGGCTCGTAATGCAATGACGCATCGTTGAGCTTGAGCTTTTCCAGACTGTCGCGCAGCCCTTCATACTGGTTGGCCTCGGTCGGGTAGAGCCCGGCAAATACCTGCGGCTGGATTTCCTTGAAGCCTGGCAGGGCCTGCGTGGCCGTAAACGCGGCGCCGCCGGTACCGGGCTTGATCAAGGTGATGGTGTCACCCACCTTGGCAGCTTGCAGTTCACGAATACCGGCAATGATGTAGCCCACCTCCCCCGCCTCCAGCGCTTCACGCGGCTCGTTGGCGGGCGTGAACACACCCAGGCCGTCGGCGTTGTAGGTGGTCTCGGTGGCCATCATCTTGATGCGCTCACCCTTGGCCAGGCGGCCATCGACCACGCGCACCAGCATCACCACACCGACATAAGAGTCAAACCAGCTGTCAATGATCATGGCACGCAAGGGGCCAGCCGGGTTGCCCTTGGGCGGCGGAATTCTGGCCACCACGGCCTCCAGGATATCGTCAATGCCCATGCCGGTTTTGGCCGAGCAGGCAATCGCCTGCGAAGCATCAATACCAATCACATCCTCGATTTCAGACCTGGAATTTTCCGGGTCGGCATTGGGCAAATCCATCTTGTTCAACACCGGCACCACTTCCACGCCCAAATCCAGCGCGGTATAGCAGTTGGCCACGGTTTGCGCTTCCACGCCCTGGCTGGCATCGACCACCAGCAACGCGCCCTCGCAAGCAGACAACGAACGACTGACCTCGTAGGAAAAGTCCACATGGCCGGGCGTGTCGATCAGATTCAGGTTGTAAACCTTGCCGTCCAGCGCCTTGTAATGCAGCGCCGCCGTTTGCGCCTTGATGGTGATGCCACGTTCTTTCTCGATGTCCATCGAGTCCAGCACCTGCGCTTCCATTTCGCGCTCTTGCAAGCCGCCGCAGCGCTGGATCAGGCGATCGGCCAACGTGGACTTGCCATGGTCAATATGGGCAATGATGGAGAAATTTCTGATGTGATGCATCCGGGAAAACCGATTTAAATGAGTGAGTGACAAACAGAAAAAAGGGCGCGTTCCAGAGAGACGCGCCCCGAACCAAACGGATTGGCTACACCAAAGTTAAGTGGCCGATTGTAATTAAGTCAAATCCCGCTCAATTTAGGGGGTTGAATCGGATCACGGTGTACTGGGCCCACTCGCCACGGCGGAAAAGAATGTTGATGGGTTTGGTTTTGTCGAGATCGGTGACTACTTTTTCGAAGCCGGCGACACTGGTCACGGCCACATTGGCCACGGCCATGATGACATCCCCCTGGCGCAAACCCGCGCGCGCAGCGACACCGCTGCTGGCATTGACCTGCGCACCCGCTTTGATGCGCAATTCTTTTTTGATCTCATCGGTCAGGTCGCTCAAGTCCAGACCCATCGCCTGCGCCATTTTGGATTCCGTGGCTTTTGGTGCTTTTTCAGGGGCTTTGGCGACTGCTTTTTCGGCTTCGATCTCGGCAACGGTCACCGTCAAATCCTTGCTGACGCCACGGCGAAACACGGTCAAGGCGCTCTTGGCACCCGGCTTGGTGCCGCCCACCATGCGCGGCAGATCGCTCGATTTTTCAACTTTTTTGCCGTCAAACCTGATGATGATGTCACCGGCTTCGACACCCGCCTTGTCTGCGGGGCCATCGGTCTCGACGCCGCGCACAAAAGCACCATAGGGCTGGCCCAAGCCGATAGACTCTGCCACCTCTTTGCTCACCTGTTCAATTTGCACCCCAATGCGGCCCCGCGTGACGCGACCCGTGGCGCGCAGTTGCTCGCTCACGCGCACCGCCTCGTCCATCGGGATGGCGAACGATATGCCCATGGAGCCGCCCGAGCGCGAGTAAATC
Source organism: Betaproteobacteria bacterium HGW-Betaproteobacteria-18 (assembly GCA_002842265.1). Taxonomy (GTDB): domain Bacteria; phylum Pseudomonadota; class Gammaproteobacteria; order Burkholderiales; family Burkholderiaceae_C; genus Rhodoferax. The sequence continues at coordinate 4,567 of PHCO01000102.1, forward strand.
TGGCTGTTGATGCCGACCACCTCGCCACGCATGTTGATCAACGGGCCACCCGAGTTGCCCGGATTGATGGCCACATCGGTCTGGATGAAGGGCAGGTAATCACCGGTGTCGCGCTGCTTGGCGCTCACAATGCCGGCCGTCACAGTGTTTTCCAGGCCGAATGGCGAGCCAATCGCCATCACCCACTCGCCCACCTTGAGGCGGCTCACATCACCCACCTTGACGGCGGGCAGGCCAGTAGCCTCGATCTTGACCACGGCCACATCACTGCGCTTGTCAGCACCGATGATTTTGGCCTTGAATTCGCGCTTGTCCGTGAGTGTGACGATCACTTCGTCTGCGCCATCGACCACATGGGCATTGGTCATGACCATGCCGTCCGAGGTCAAAATAAAACCGGAACCAACGCCACGTGGCTGCTCCTGCTGGTTGGGCTGTCCATGCCCGGGCGGGAGACCTGGACGCGGTCCATTGGGATCATTGGGCACTTTGGGGACAGGCAAGCCAAAGCGGCGGAAAAATTCCAGCATGTCCGGGTCCAACTGGCCCATCGGGTTTTGGCGCGTGCTCACCTTTTCAAGAGTGCGTATGTTCACCACGGAGGGGCCCACCTGCTCCACCAGATCGGTAAAATCGGGCAAGGCACGCACCTGGGCGAATGCCGGGTTCATTGGCAACAACACGGTGGATGCCGTGACCGCCATGACCACGCTGAGGGCGCAAGCATGCAAGCTTTTAAAATTTAATTGAAACATCATCGGCCTTTTAAAAAAACACTCACAGAAATAGAAACTTACTTTGTTCTTTCAAGACCCTGGGCAAAAATGGCCAGGGTCTGCGTGGGAACTTCGCCCACGGCGGTGATCCACCAGGGGCCCAGACGATGCGTCAGCATATGGGTGGCACCCATGGCAAATTGGTCGTGCCGCACCATTTGGCTGTGCCGCGCGGCGTCAAAGTTTTCTATAAACAGCGACACCGAAGCCAGTCCGTCTGAAAAAACCCACTGCAAGGTGTTGCCTGAATGGACTGAGGGGTCTGAATTCATACGTTTGTGGCAAGCCATGGGTTTAAAACCGGCCACCTGAGCTTTGAACAACCAGCCTTCCTGCGCCGCCGTGGTCTTGACGAGTTCGGGCTTTTGGACCTGATAACCCTCGGTGTTGTCCATCAGCGCTGCCAGTTTGACCATGTTGACGGGTTCACCCAGTTTCAATTCTGAAAAGGCGGCCTGCTCCAGCACGCCCTGGGCCGCGTCCAGCGTCTGCAGCTTGACCACCACACCGGTTTCACGTTCCGTCCAGACCCTGTAGCCAAAACGCAGCGCATCAACCGGGACCAGTTGCACCACCTCCGAGTCGAGGCCAGCCACGCGCTGGCGCCCCAATACTTTCAAGCTGTAATGCTGCGCGATCGACGAGTCGGCCCGGTTCAGCAAATTGGGAAACAGGCCGAGCGCATCACGGGTTTCAGAAATCACCACCCGACGCTCTGGCAAAAACGTCATCACCTGATCGTTGCGACGAAAGGTGCTGCGCGCAGCACCGGTCAAGGCATCAACCCGCTCCATTTGCAGTTGACCCTCACACACATGCCAGATGCGTGACGATGAGATGGTGTCCCCGGCTGTCACCACAAAGGTGCCCACATAGGTCCGCGACCGGGCAGCGTCGTGCAAGCGCATCAGCCAGCGGCTGATCGATGCATCCTCCGCCTTGATCGTCTGCACCTTGGGCACTGGCAGGTTGCCCCCGGTTTGCGCCCAGGCCATGCCGGCGTTGACAACAGCGCCCAAGCCCAACAGCAAAGCAAACACAGGTTTCAACGCACCCCCTCCTCAAACGTGGCATTGCGCAAAAAACCAGTGGGCATTTGCAGCGCTGAGGTGCCACCAAACTGGCGATGCGCTGCCAGCAAGGCATCGAGTTGCGGATCACGAATCATGATCGGCGCCGTGCCCATGGCCAGTGCATTCTGGCCAGCATCAGCACCCAGAGCTGCCACTGGCCCACCTGGGCCGGCACTAACGGGTGCGGCTGCTAGATTGGTGATCGGTGCCGTCGCCAGTTGCGCTCGCTCTGAACTGAAACCCTGCAAACCTTGCCACGCAATCACCCCCACCATGGCCACCGAAGCCAGGCCCACGACCAGTCGCCAGGAACTGTCATTGGCAGTCACCGTTCGAGGATTATGCTTACCTGGAACGCTTGCTGGTCGTGCATCAACAGCGATAAGGTCACTCGCGTTTTGCAAGACCAAAGGTACTGCCTCTTGTTGCAGCCTGGCGCGCAGACGCAGTACAAGTCGGCATCATGGGCGCTGACTGCCGCTTGCCCGCTACGCATGACGTCACCCACCACATGGTAGGCATGCCAAGTCTGGCGGGCCTCGCTGCTGCGCGCCAGATGCGCCAGGGCCTGCGCAAATTCATCGCCGCGCAATTGCCCATCGACCAGCGCCGAGACCCATTCCCTGTTTTCACTTGACTTGTCCGTCATCTCTGTCTTTGCCTTGGATTGCATTGATTTCATACTGATAGGTGTACCGCCGTTACTACCAACGCTTGCCGGTTTGCTTTTCCAGCATGGGCTTGACCTTGGCCGAAACGGCCTCACGCGCCCTGAAAATACGCGAGCGCACGGTTCCCAAAGGGCAATTCATCACGTCAGCAATTTCCTCATAACTCAAACCTTCCATTTCTCGCAAAGTCAACGCCTGCTTCAAATCATCCGGCAAGGCCTCCAGCGCCGCGTTCACGGCTTGGGCAATTTCCTTGGCTGCCAACACCGACTCAGGTGTCTCGTCTGTGCTTGGTTCACTTTTGCGCTGAAAAGTTTCATCATCTTCGTCATTCGATTGCAATGCACTCTGCGAAACGGTGGGGTCGTGTTTGAGTTTGAGTAAAAAGCGCTTGGCCGTATTGACGGCAATACGGTAAAGCCAGGTGTAAAACTGAGCCTCACCACGAAACTGATGCAACGCCCGATAGGCGCGAATAAAAGTCTCCTGGGCAATGTCTTCGACCAGGTTGGCATCGCGCACCATGCGCCCAATCAGCCGCTCAATGCGGCGCTGGTACTTGATCACCAGCAATTCAAAAGCGCGCTGATCACCGGCAACTGCCCGCTCCACCAGCATGGCATCGCTGTTGTCGGGTTGCGCCTCAGCGTCTGGCACGGGGTCTGGATCAGAATGCATGTCAGACCTCTGACGGCGCTGCCAGGCGCGATGGATCGGGTTCGACCGAATGGGAAGGGGGACTGAACAGGGCGCGACGCAGTGCCAACCAGCGTTCAGGCTGGGTTTGTTGCGCTGGCCAGACCCACCATGCAGCCCCTGATTGAGGCTGCAAACAAAGCAGCAAGTTGTGTTGCCCGTCCAGAATGACCTGCGCAACCACGACCTGGCTGGCCGTGCCTGAGCGCCACATCCAGCACTGGCCGTCCCAGACCAGTTGCGCCTGGGGGGTATGCAGGCCATACCAGACCGCCCAGCCACTGATTGCCAGCCAGAGCAAACACCCCAGAACATGGCCAACACCGTGTCCTGCCGACAGCAACCACCAGGTGGTTTGGGCAACGGCGCCCGCAAGAACCACAGCCAGCGTCAAAAACACCTGAAAATGCGAACGCCCCACCGGATAACTCACCGCTGGGGCGTTGTACATGATCTTGAACAGTCAAGATGAAACGTCAGGGAGCCCGTTTGAAAACCAGGGACCCGTTGGTACCACCAAAGCCAAAATTGTTCTTGATGGCCACGTCAATCTTCATATCGCGCGCGATGTTGGCGCAGTAATCCAGATCACAATCCGGATCCTGGTTGAAGATGTTGGTGGTGGGCGGGCTCACCTGGTGGTGCAAAGCCAGTACCGTGACCACCGATTCCAACCCCCCGGCACCGCCAAGCAAATGGCCCGTCATGGACTTGGTGGAATTGACCACCACCTTTTTGGCGTGGTCACCCAAGGCCGCCTTGATGGCGTTGGATTCATTGGTATCGCCCAAGGGTGTTGAGGTGCCATGCGCGTTGACGTAGTTGACCTGGTCCGCGTTGACACCCGCATTGCGCAAAGCGCTCACAATGGCACGGCGCGGGCCGTCCATGTTGGGAGCAGTCATGTGGCCGGCATCGGCGCTCATGCCAAAACCAGCCAGTTCAGCGTAAATTTTGGCACCGCGCGCCTTGGCGTGTTCGTATTCTTCGAGTACCATGACCCCGGCACCTTCGCCCAAAACAAAACCGTCACGGTCGGTGTCCCACGGACGCGACGCTGTGGTGGGATCGTCGTTGCGGGTACTCAGGGCGCGCATGGCGGCAAAACCACCGATACCCAGCGGCGACACCGCAGCCTCGGAACCACCGGCCACCACCACATCGGCATCACCGTACTCGATCATGCGACCGGCTTGCCCAATGCAATGCAGGCCTGTGGTGCAGGCGGTCACGATCGCCAGGTTAGGACCTTTGAAGCCAAAACGGATCGACACGTGCCCGGCAATCATGTTGACAATGGTGGAAGGCACAAAGAAGGGCGAAATCCGGCGTGCACCACGTTGTACGTATTCAGTGTGCATGTGCTCGATCATGGGCAGGCCGCCAATGCCGGAACCGATCACACAGCCAATGCGTGTGGCTAATTCTTCATCCAGGGCTTCTCCCGTGGGCAAACCGGCATCGGCCACAGCCTGGGCAGCCGCCGCAATGCCATAGTGGATGAAGGTGTCCATGGTGCGCGCCTCTTTGGCGCTCATGTAGGACTCCACATCAAAGCCCTTGACCTCGCCGGCAATTTTGCAATTGAAGGTAGAGGCATCAAATTTGGTGATCAAACCCACACCAGACTGACCAGCCAATAAATTGGCCCAGGTGGTGTCAACCGTGTTGCCAACGGGACTGACACAACCCAAACCGGTAATGACAACGCGACGACGAGGCATATTCATAAGCAGTCAGAGGTTCGTCCGAATAAAACCCTACCCCGTTACAAGGTGTGGCTGAGATTGGGTATTGCCAGCACAACCCCGGGCCTGGTGACCAGGATCGTGTGCTGACGTTGACGACGCTCATCCGGAACGCCGCCCGTCAAGAGACTACGCTTTTTTGTGGGTGTTGGCGTAATCAACGGCATTTTGTACCGTGGTGATTTTTTCAGCATCTTCATCCGGAATTTCAATTCCGAACTCGTCTTCCAGCGCCATCACCAATTCAACCGTATCCAGGGAATCAGCACCCAGATCAGCCACAAAGGCTTTTTCGTTGGTGACTTGGGACTCTTCAACACCGAGTTGTTCGGCAATGATTTTTTTAACGCGTGCTTCAATATCGCTCATGGGTTCCCTCAAAGGGTTGTGAAAAGATCCGTAATTTTAGCCGGGCCTGGAAAGTATTTCCGAACCTGGCGGCCGTACGGACAACGCGGCTTTATTTTGTCATCAAATTGCAATGGCTCAAGCCATGAACATACCACCATTGACGTGTAATTCCTGCCCCGTCACGTAGGAGGCCTGCGGCGATGCCAGATAAGCCACCGCGTGGGCAATGTCAGAGGGCTTGCCCAAATGGCCCAGCGGGATTTGGGCGAGCAGCGCTTTTTGTTGCTCGTCGGCCAACTGCGCCGTCATGTCGGTCTCAATGAAACCGGGGGCCACGCAGTTGACCGTGATGTTGCGGGAGCCCAGCTCGCGTGCCAGGGCACGGGTCATGCCCGCCACACCGGCCTTGGCGGCTGCGTAATTGGCTTGGCCGGGATTGCCCGTGGCACCCACCACCGACGTGATGCTGATGATGCGGCCATAGCGCTGCTTCATCATGGTGCGCATCACCGCGCGGCTCATTCTGAAAACGGCCTTGAGGTTGGTGTCCAGCACTGCATCCCACTCGTCATCCTTCATGCGCATGGCCAGGTTGTCTTGCGTGATCCCGGCGTTATTGACCAGAATCTGCAAACCACCGTGTTCTTTGACTATTGCATCGATCAGGGCTTGCACCCCTTGTGCGTCGTTGACATTGAGGGTTTTGCCACTACAGCCAGCAAAATCAGCCAGGGTCTGACTGATTTTGACTGCGCCTGCATCTGTGGTGGCGGTGCCGATCACCTTCAGACCCCGTTGCGCCAGTTCCAATGCAATCGCCGCGCCAATCCCGCGCGAGGCGCCGGTAACCAGCACCACCTGGCCTTCAAACTTGATATCACTCATGGTTGCCAGCATCCAGAATAAAAGATTTAACCTCAGCCAGGCTGGCCATATCCAGCAAAGCCATGCCCTGCAACTCAGGTGCGATGCGCTTGGTCATGCCTGTCAGCACCTTACCTGGCCCGCACTCGACCAAGGTGGTCAAACCGCGCGCGCCAATGGCTTGCACACATTCGACCCAGCGCACCGGGCCAAAGGCCTGGCGCACCAGGGCATCACGGATGCGGTCGGCATCCTGCTCAATACGAACATCGATGTTGTTGATGACCGGGATTTGCGGCGCCGCAAACGCGGTGGCAGCCAGCTTGTCCTTGAGCTTGAGCGCTGCCGGGCGCATCAGACAGGAATGAAAGGGTGCCGACACCGG
>PHCO01000399.1 GCA_002842265.1 Betaproteobacteria bacterium HGW-Betaproteobacteria-18
CAATGGCTTCGATCATCCATTTGCCCACGCCGGGCCAGGAAAAAATGGTCTCGGTCAGGATCGCGCCAGTGAACAGCACGCCGACCTGCAAGCCGATCACCGTGATCACGGGAATCAGCGCATTGCGCAGCGCGTGCAGTGTGACCACACGGAAGTTTGACAAGCCCTTGGCGCGGGCAGTGCGAATGTAGTCTTCGCCCAGCACTTCGAGCATGGCCGAGCGCGTCATGCGGGCAATCACGGCCAGCGGGTTGGTGCCCAGCACGATGGTCGGCAAAATCAGGTGCGTGGCAGCCGACCAGAATGCATCCATGTCACCGGCCAGCCAGGTGTCGATCAGCAGGAAACCGGTCACGGGTTCGATGAAATACTGCACCGAAATTCGCCCGGATACCGGCGTCAGGTCAAGCTGCACCGAGAACAGCAAAATCAGCAGCAGCCCCCACCAGAAAATCGGCATGGAGTAGCCCGTGAGCGAGACACCCATGACGCCGTGGTCCAGGATCGTATTTCGCTTCACCGCCGCCAGGATGCCCGCGGGGATGCCGATGATCAGCGCAAACAAAATGGCGCAAACCGCCAGTTCAATGGTGGCCGGAAACAGCGCCAGGAATTCATTGAGGACGGGTTCATGGGTGATGATGGATTTGCCCAGGTCGCCTTGCAGCACACGGCCGATGTAGATGCCGTATTGCACCAACACCGGGCGGTCCAGGCCGTAGGCTTTGAGCAGTTCGGCATGGCGCGCCGGGTCGATGCCGCGCTCGCCGGCCAGGGTTTCGATGGGGTCGCCGGGCACCATGCGGATCAGAAAAAACGCGACCAGCGTCATGCCGATGAAGGTGGGGATGATCAGGCTGAAACGGGTCAGAAAGAAGCGGAGCATCGGCGAACGATTGGTGTTGTTGGGCAGGATGATGCCACAAACAAAAGGCCGACTTGCGTCGGCCTTTCAAACTTTGGTTCAGGCAGGATTACTTGAGGTGCTTGCCAATCAAACCAGCCATCTCGAACATGGTGACCTGGGCTTTGCCAAAGATAGCCTTGAGTTTGGCATCCGCATTGATCAGGCGTTTGTTGATCGCATCTTGGAGTTTGTTGGCCTTGATATAGACCCACATTTGCTTGACCACCTCGGTACGTGGCAGGGCTTTTGCACCCACCACGGCGGCTAGAGCAGCACTGGGGGTCAGGGCTTTCATGAAAGCGGCGTTGACGGTGCGTTTGGCAGCAGGTGCCTTTTTGACAGCAGCTTTTTTAGCAGGCGCAGCTTTCTTGGCAGGAGCCGCTTTTTTGGCAGGTGCAGCAGCTTTAACAGCTACTTTCTTGGCGGGTGCCGCAGCTTTTGCTGGG
>PHCO01000103.1 GCA_002842265.1 Betaproteobacteria bacterium HGW-Betaproteobacteria-18
TCTCCATCTGAATTTAGGTGGGGAGAGCATGTCGAATTCAGATTCGGCTGACAAGTCTGGGGTTGCTGGAGCGCTTACACTCGACTGGTGCTGTTTGCCGACAAACGGCGGGTTGCCCAAAATGAAGTTGAGCTTGGTAGGTGGCACAAAGTCGGCCCAGTCGATGCGCAAGGCGTTGCCGTGGCGGATGTGGGCACTGCGCTTCAGCGGCACGCGCAGCATGGGTTCGCCAAATTCGGTGCCGGCTTCCACGTTCATCTGGTGGTCGGTGAGCCACATGGCGACCTGTGCCACCTGGGCCGGAAACTCTTCGTATTCGATGCCGTAAAACTGGTCCACATCAACCTTGAGAAAGTCAAACACATGGCCGATGCGGCTGCCAAAGTGGCTGGCCGCGCGCATCAGGTCGAGCTCCAGCTTGCGCAACTCCCGGTAAGCCACCACCAGAAAGTTGCCACAGCCGCAGGCCGGGTCCAGAAAGGTCAGGCTTTGCAGCTTTTTGTGGAACGTGAACAGGCGTGTGGCATCGCCTTTGACTTTTTCAAATTCGCTGCGCAGCTCAATCAGAAACAGCGGCTCGATCAGCTTGAGGATGTTGGTTTCACTGGTGTAGTGGGCGCCCAGCTCGCGACGGCGCTGTGCCGCATCGAGCTCGATCACGCGCTGGAACATGGCGCCAAATATGGCCGGCGAGATGTTGCCCCAGTTACGCTGGCACAGGGTAATGAGCTGGGCGCGCATCGCGGCGCTGAAGGCGGGCGGGTCAATGCGCTCTTCAAACAGGCGGCCGTTGACATAGGGGAAGAGCGAGAACTGCTCGGCCAGCGAGGTTTGGCGCTGGGGGGTGTCTTTGTTGAGCGTGACAAACAGGGTGTCAAGCACCGCACCCACGTTGGAGCCGTCCTCGGTCGTGTGGAAGTCGATCAGGTCATGAAAGCTGTCTTTGGGCTGAAAGATGCCGGTATCGTCGGCAAACAGGCAGAACAGCAGCCGCACCAGAAATACTTCAAGCTGGTGGCCGCTGTAGCCGTCCTGTTTCAGCGCGTCATGCAGTTCGCCCAGGGCATCGACCGCCACGCGGTTGATGGCTTCTTCAACCCGGATGCGCTGCTTGCGGTAGCCTGCGATGAAGTAAAACAGGCGCAGATTTTTGTCCAGTTCAGGCAGGGTGAACCGGTGAATGAGGTCTTCGTCCAGGTCGTGCAGCTCAAAGTGCCAGAAGTCGCACAGCAGGATGTAACGCGGCTCTTCGTCGGCTTTGAGACCGGGGAAGTAATCTTTGGCCTGCTGGAAGGCTTTAACCAGATTTTTGCCACGGCTTTTGTGCTCGATGAGCAGCGTGCCTTTCCATAGCAGGTCGATATAGCCGTCTTTGTTGTCTATTTTCTGGATGCGTTGTTCAAAGGTGGCAACCTTGCGGCGCTTGATGCCGAAGACCTCGAAGAACTCGTCCCAGAAGCTTTTGGCATCGGCTTCTTCGCGTTCGACGTGCTGCCAGTCTTTGGAGAAGGCGCGGGCGCGGTTGGCGATTTCTTTCCAGTCGAGGGGCATGGTGAATCGTTGCTGAAGGAGAAAGACGATCTAAACGCCCGATGGCACGGTTCTGATCAAATAGTCATGAAACAGCGGCACGGTGAACGCCGTGTCACCATGGACAGGGCTCCAAACGATGCCTTTCGAGATCAAACTGCTTCTGACGGGGCCAAACGAATTGGCCTTTTTGTTCATGTGTTGGGCAATGTCGCCAGATCGGTGCGGCCCGGGACCGAGGTCGGCCATGGCTCTGAGATAGCGCTTTTCTGCCGGTGTAGTGCGCTCAAGCCGGACCCGGAAAAAGCTTTCATCAAGCGCGGCCACGGTGAGCTGCGATGCTTTCTCAACATTGTCAGCCGTGATGGGGCTGGACTGCGCAATGTCCCAGGCGTGTTTACCCCATTCCTGAAGAAAGTACGGATAGCCCTGGGTGTAAAAAATGATGCGCTCTACCGCTGCATCGTCGTAATCCACGTTCAGATTTTTAGCCGGTTTGCGGATGGCCGCCTCTGCTGCGGGCCGATCCAGCTTGTCAACAATGGGGTAATCAAACAGGCGCTCAGCATAGGATTTGGCTTCGCCAGCCAGACTGAGCAACTGAGGCAGGCCGGCACCCACCACCGTGATCGGCAATTTCATTTGCGTGCAGCGGTGCAGGGCAGAAATCAGGGCCGCGAATTCAAGCTGCTTGATGTATTGCAGCTCATCAATAAAAATAACCAGGACGGTTTTTGCCGCCTTGGCTGCATGACCCACCTCGACAAACAGCGCCGTCAAGTCACTCTCCAAATCACCGTTGTCAGCCAGTCCGCGCTCGGGCTCAAAGTCAATGCCCACCTCTATGTCCTGGAACTTGAACTTGAGTACTTTGGCAAAACCAGCCAATGCCCGCAATGATTTTTGGGCAAATTCCTTGGCTGATTCAATTTGACTCAGCCTCAGCAACGCCAGACGCAAGGCCGGCGCCAATAGCGCCGGCAGAGAGCGATTTTCTGGTGCTTCGATGCGGATAGTGTGAATGCCCGATGCTTCCGCGTCGCTGCGCATCTGGTCAAGTAGCACTGTCTTGCCAACACCGCGCAGGCCGACCATCAGCACACTTTTCGCGGTGTTGCCTATGCGAAGTCGCTCGATGCAGACACGAACCTTCTCGCGCAAAGCATCGCGCCCTGCCAGTTCGGGTGGAGGCGTACCAGCGCCGGGGGTGTAGGGGTTGCGTATTGGGTCCATCTGTAAGGAGTTTATCTAAATTATTAGTTTTTGATAAAACATATAAAAAGCATATACAACCTTTGTGAATCTCAATTCACCCCAAATGCTTGCCCACAATGCCCGCCAGTTCGAACATCGTCACCTGCGGCTTGCCAAAGACCGCCAGCAGCTTGTCGTCGGCGTTGATGGCGCGCTTGTTGGTGGCATCCTGCAAGTTGTTGGCCTTGATGTAGTCCCACAGTTTTTTGATGACCTGGGCGCGCGCCACGGGCTCGGCACCAATCACCGCGGCCAGGGCCGCGCTGGGCGTTGAGCCCGCACCGCTGGCGGCCTTGCGTGGCGCCTTGACTGTGGTGGGCTTGCTGGTTTTTTTGGCGGGTGCTTTGGCCACTTTCTTGGCCGGTGTTTTTGCCGCTTTTTTGGCGGCTGCGGACCTTAAAGTGCTGCCCGCTTTGGCCGCCACCGCTGCCTTGGTCAAGGGGGTGGCCGCCGTTTTGCGCGGCGGGAACTTGCTCGGCGCGAACTCGAAGTTCACCTTGCCCGCCGCTGCATCCCAGGCCAGCATGGCCTTGAAGGCGCGCCGGGTGCGCATGGAGACAAACTTGTCGAGTAAATCGGTCTTGCCGGTGGCCAGCAGCTTGACCATCTGCGCGCGCTCGATCGGCTGCTGCAGGATGATCTGGCCGGTCTTGAAGTCGCAGCTCGGTGTGGCTTGTGCGTCGGTGGGCACCGACTTTTCGCAGACGTAGTTCTTGCCGTGCTCGAACACCCGGGCACCACATTTGGGGCAGGCGCCCAGAGATTCCTGGGCAGAGAAGTCGATCAGCTCACCCGATTCTTCACCTTTCTTGTCGTCGCCAAAGTCGAATTCAAGCTTGTAGTTCTTGCTTTCCTCGTCGAACTTGATGACCATCTCGGCGGTAAACGGCCAGCCGGCCTTGGAGCGAAAACCACTCAGGGGGCCGATCTTGCGGTCGCGCAAGAATTGCTCCACTTCGGCCAGCTCGAAGGTCCGGCCCGCCGGTGTCTTGCCGAACGAAAAGCCGCAGCCGTCGCTTTTGCCGTCAAGCCCGGTGCAGGCGTAGCGGCGGTAGTTTTCCTTCACCACACCGCCGCAGTTGGGGCAGGGGGTGTGCAGCGTGGCGTAGTCGCCCGGCACCGTGTCGCGGTCGTATTCCTTGGCCTTTTTGACCATGCGCTCGGTCATGGCGGCAATTTCGGCCATGAAGGTTTCGCGCCTGAGCTTGCCGTGCTCCATTTGTGCCAGCTTGAATTCCCACTCGCCGGTGAGCTCGGCCTTGGTCAGCTCCTGCACGTCCAGGCCGCGCAGCAGGGTCATCAACTGGAACGCCTTGGCGGTAGGAATCAGTTCGCGGCCTTCGCGGTGCATATAGGCCTCGGAAATCAGGCCTTCGATGATGCTGGAGCGGGTGGCGGGTGTGCCCAGGCCCTTTTCCTGCATGGCTTCGCGCAACTCGTCGTCTTCCACGGTTTTGCCGGCGCCTTCCATGGCGCCGAGCAGCGTGGCTTCGGTGTAGCGCGCCGGCGGCCGGGTTTTCAGGGCCTTGGGCTCGACCGATTCAGCCCTGACCCGTTCGCCCGGCTGCACCGGCACCAGATTGCCCGGATTCTTGTCGTCGCCGTCTTTGCTTTCTTCGGCGGCTTCCTTGCCGTAAATGGCGAGCCAGCCCGGTTTCACCAGCACCTTGCCTTCGGTCTTGAAGCTATGACCGACGGCGGTCGAGATTCTGGTGGTGATCTGGTATTCGGCGGCCGGATAGAACACCGCCATGAAGCGGCGCACCACCAGGTCGTAAATCTTTTGCTCGGTCTCGCTCAGACCGCTGGGCGCTTGCAACGTCGGGATGATGGCAAAGTGGTCGCTGACCTTGGCATTGTCAAAAATGCGTTTGCTCGGGCGGATGTAGTTGTGGTTGAGCGCCGTTCGCGCATGCGGCGCCAGGTGCTTCATGCCGCTGCCCGCCAGCATCTCGAAGGTCTGTTTGACCACCGGCACGTAGTCTTCGGGCAGGGCGCGCGAGTCGGTTCGCGGATAAGTCAGGGCCTTGTGGCGCTCGTACAGGCTCTGCGCAATCGACAGCGTGGCCTTGGCGCTAAAGCCGAACTTGCCGTTGGCCTCGCGCTGCAAACTGGTCAGGTCGAACAGCAGCGGTGACACCTGCGTGGTGGGCTTGCTTTCTTCTGTGACGGTGGCTTCGCTGTAGCGCACCGCGTCGGCAATTTGCTGCGCCTCGCGCTGCGTCCAGAGGCGATCGGCCTTGAGTTCAGGGTCGGCTTCCTCATTGCCTGCCGCCGCATTGGCTTGCGCGCGCTTCCAGCTGGGGTCAAACCACTTGGCCGGGTAGTCACCGGCCTGGGCGGCAAACGTGGCGTGAATTTCCCAGTAGTCGCGGCTGATGAACTTGCGGATTTTTTCTTCGCGCTCCACCACCACGCTCAGCGTGGGCGTTTGCACCCGGCCCACGGTGGTCAAAAAGAAGCCGCCGTCGCGCGAGTTGAAGGCGGTCAGGGCGCGCGTGCCGTTGATGCCGACCAGCCAGTCGGCCTCACTGCGGCAACGGGCCGCATCGGCCAGCGGTTGCATCTGAGCATTGCTGCGCAGCGTGCCAAAACCGTCGCGAATGGCCTGCGGCGTCATGCTTTGCAACCACAGGCGGCTCACCGGTTTGCCCAAGGGTTTGGCGCCACCGGCGTACTGCTCGATCAGACGGAAGATCAGCTCGCCTTCGCGCCCCGCGTCGCAGGCGTTGATGATTTGGCCCACGTCCTTGCGCTTGGCCTGCTTCACCACCGCGTTGAGCCGGGTTTTGGTTTTATCGACCGGTTTCAGGTCAAAGTGCGGCGGAATCACGGGCAGGTGGGCAAAGCTCCACTTGCCGCGTTTCACGTCGAAGGCTTCTGGCGCCTGGATTTCCACCAGGTGACCCACGGCGCTGGTGACGACATGGGTGTCGTTCTCGAAATGCTCGTCGTGCTTCTCGAACTTGCCCGACACGGGCGTCAGGGCGCGCACGATGTCCTGGGCGACAGAAGGTTTTTCAGCAATGATCAAGGTTTTCATCTGACTACAATCCATTTTCTCGCGCTCGCACGGGCGGGCGCACACAGGCAGGTACGCACACGCGCACCCATACGAGTCCACGATACCAAATTTTTCAACGTGTCAAAAAAATCACCCCCAAACTCCCGTCGCATCCAGGTTCGCCGCTCCGGCATTCATGGCAAGGGGGTCTATGCGGTGCAGGACATCCCCGCTGGCGACACCCTGATTGAATATGTGGGCGAGATCATCAGTTGGGAAGAGGCCCAGGCGCGTCATCCGCACGATCCGCACAACCCCAACCACACGTTTTATTTTCACATTGATGAAACCCGCGTGATCGACGCGCTGTATGGCGGCAATTCGTCGCGCTGGATCAACCATTCCTGTGACCCCAATTGCGAAGCCGACGAGCAAAGCGGCCGAATCTTCATCAAGGCGCTGCGCGACATTGCCGCCGGTGAAGAACTCAACTACGACTACGGCCTGATCATCGACGAGCGCTACACCAAAAAACTCAAGGCCGAGTACCCCTGCTGGTGTGGTGCGGCCACTTGTCGCGGCACCCTGCTGGCGCCCAAGCGGCGCTAAGCGATGACGCCCACGACCGCCATGAACACGCCCGTGCGCTGGCCAAGTGAAGCCATCCGGGAGGCGGTGGCACCCATCTTGCCGGGGTTTACCGTTGAGGTCTTGCCAGCCGTTGACTCGACCAATTCGGAGCTGATGCGCCGCGCCCGCGCTGGCCGCCTGGAGCCTGTCTTGCTCGTCGCAGAGCAGCAAACCGCAGGGCGCGGCCGCATGGGGCGGCAGTGGCTCAGTGGTGCCGGGGGCAGCACAGCACACGCAGTGGCAAGCGTGGGGGCGATGTCAGCGTTAACTTTTTCCCTGGGCCTGAATCTGGCGCCGGCCGACTGGTCGGGCCTGTCACTGGCGGTGGGCTTGAGCGTGGCGCAGAGCCTGCACCCCGATATTTGCCTCAAGTGGCCCAACGACCTGTGGTGGCACGACCGCAAGCTGGCCGGCATTTTGATCGAGACCGCCAACTGGGGCGAGTCCGGCACCGGTCGTTATGTGGTCATCGGCGTCGGGCTTAACCTCCAGACCCCGGATGCGGTGGGTCTGTCCACGGCACCGGCCGGGTTGCTTGAGTTGTTGCCGGGGGTGGATGCGGCGCAGGCCTTGTTGCTTGTGGCAGCCCCGCTGGTGCAGACGGTGCAGAGGTTTGAAGCGCGTGGTTTTGCGCCTTTTCAGGGTGCCTTCAATGCACTTGACGCGCTGGCCCAGGTGCCGGTGACGCTCAGCGATGGCTTGCAAGGGGTGGCGCAAGGCGTGGATGCCACGGGTGCCCTGCTGGTGGCTGCCGCACAGGGTGTGCAGCGCATCACCAGCGCCGAGGTCAGCGTGCGCGTTCAGCAGGGGCCCAGTTATGACCACCTTTAAGCAGGTGACGTGATGTGGCGCGCTTTTGCCTTGACGTTGTTGCTGCTCAATGCCCTGTATGGGTCGTGGGCGCAGGGGTGGCTGCTGCCTTATGGTTTTGGACCCACGTCACAGCGTGAGCCGCAACGCCTGGCGCAGCAAATTCGCCCGCAGGCCATCACCGTCCTGAGCGCGGCCGAGGGGCCTTTGCCACCACCGCCCGCTGCGCCTGAGCCCACCGTTTGCCTGCAATCGGGGCTCATGAATCAGGCACAGGCCGACACGGTGCGCCGCCTGCTGGAAACCTCATGGCCGCCAGAAAGCTGGCTGCTGCAGGAACAGGCGGATGGGCCAAGCTTGCGCTTGCGTTTGCCAGCCTTGAACGAAGCGCTGCAAGCCCGGTTGCCTGACCTCGGCGCCGTTTTGCCCGGTGGTGCGCTTGAATCCTGCCCGGATGACGGGCCAACCCGTTAGGCCGAATCGCTGCTATAGGCGGTAAAGCGTACGACAAAGCGCGCGCCAGTGGGTGTCTGGCCTGGGCGCGTGTCTTCCAGACTGACGCTGGCGTTGTGTTGTTGGGCAATTTCAAGAACGATCGGCAGGCCCAGGCCGGAGCCATCGGCCTCGGTTCCCAAGGCGCGGTAAAAGGGCTGAAAAATCAGCTCACGCTCGGCCTCAGGGATGCCTGTGCCCGAGTCTTCAACCTGGAGTACCAGAATGTGACCAAAGGGGTCTGTGAGCACACGTACCGTGATCACGCCGGGTTTTTCCAGGCTCGACGGGGTGTAGTTGATGGCGTTGTCAACCAGGTTACGCACCATTTCCTTGAGCAGCGTGGCATTGCCCAGTACGGTGCAACTGGGCGTGCCGGGTTGCGTTCCCTCGTAGCCCAGATCAATGTGTTTTTCCAGGGCGCGGGGCACACAGTCGCGCACCACCGACATGGTGAGTTCCGCCAGATCACACGCCACATGCGGCATGGCCGAGCCGCTGCTTTCGGCGCGCGCCAGCGCCAGCAACTGGTTGACACTGTGGGTGGCACGGATGCTGGCGCGGCCAATTTGGCGCAGGTAATGTTTCAGGTCTTCGGCACTGGCGCCTTCGCGCTGGGCGATCTCGGCCTGCATGCGCAGTCCGGCCAAAGGGGTTTTAAGCTGGTGCGCGGCGTCGGCCAAAAAACGCTTTTGGGTGGCGATGGAGTCGGTCAGGCGCAACAGCAGGTCGTTCACCGCATCGACCAATGGCGCCACCTCCACCGGCACCGCCTGCGCATCGATCGGGCTCAGGTCGTCGGGTTTGCGGGCGCGAATGCGCTCTTCCAGCTGGTGCAGGGGCTTGATCGCCTGCACCAGCGCCAGCCACACCAGCAAGACGGCCAGGGGCAGGATGACAAACTGCGGCAGCATCACCCCCTTGACGATCTCGGTGGCCAGCACGGAGCGCTTTTCTGTGGTCTCGGCGACTTGAACCAGGGCCGGCCGGTTGCCCGGAATCGACAAATTGACCCATAAGTAAGCCACCTTGACATCAAAACCCTTGACCACGTCATCACGAATGCGAACCTCGTCGAGCACCACTTGCTCAACCAGTGGAGGGGACGGCAAGTCGCGCTCGCCGCTGAGCAATTCACTGCGTGGGCCCAGCACCTGGTAATAAATCGTGTCGGAATCATCGGCACGCAGCAATTCACGTGCGGGCCGGGGTAACGAAAATTGGGCACGGCCATGCTCGATGGTGATGAGCTGCGCCATGGCGCGCACGTTGTATTCGAGGGCGCGGTCAAACGGCTTGCCCGCAATGTTCTGCGCCACCAGCCAGGTCATGACCAGGCTCAAAGGCCACAGCAACAGCAATGGCGTGAGCATCCAGTCCAGGATTTCACCAAACAGCGAGCGTTGCTCGCGCGGATTCTGATTCACCACAAACGGCCTAGCCGGGGATCTTTTCCAGGCAGTAGCCCAGTCCGCGCACGGTGGCGATGCGGATCGGGCCTTTTTCGATTTTCTTGCGCAGCCGGTGGATATAGACTTCGATCGCGTTGTTGCTCACCTCTTCACCCCATTCGCACAAGCGCTCGACCAGTTGGTCTTTGCTGACCAGCCGACCGGCACGCTGCAGCAACACCTCCAGCAGGCCCAGTTCTCGGGCCGAGAGCTCGACCATGACGCCGTCGATGCTGGCCACGCGACCGCCCTGGTCGTAAATCAGCGGCCCGTGCTTGATGGTGCTGCTGGCCGCGCCCATGCCGCGGCGGCTCAGGGCGCGCACCCGCGCTTCGAGCTCCTGCAGGCTGAAGGGCTTGGCCATGTAGTCGTCAGCGCCGTAATCCAGCCCCTTGACGCGCTCTTCCACGCTGTCGGCTGCCGTCAGGATCAGCACCGGCAGCGACGAGCCACGCGCACGCAGGCGCTTGAGCACCTCCAGACCGTGCATTTTGGGCAGACCCAAATCCAGAATCAGCAAATCAAACTCGGTGTTGGTCATCAGGGCGGCATCGGCCTCGGAGCCGCTGGCCACGTGATCAACGGCGGCACCTGAACTGCGCAAGGTGCGCAACAGGCCATCTGCCAGAACCTGGTCGTCTTCGGCGATCAAAATGCGCATCAATGTCTCCTCGTTGGGGTCGTTCGGATCAGGATTTACGCAAAACCGCCCCAGCGTCGTTGTTCCTCCTTGCCGTACGTCTGTACTGCCTGCGTCGGAACGTCTGGCTGGGACAATTTTGCGTAAGTCCTACTGATGAAGTTTTTACGCTGCATGGTATCTTTTCAGGCATTCTAGGCGGCATAGGCTTCCAGTCCGAGCGCCATGACGGTGGCCACCTCTTGGCCCACGGCCTCCTGCAGTTCGGCTTGCGCCTGCGTGATGGCCTCTTTAAAAGCTTGCAACCAGTTCCGGCCTGCAGGCGTGAACACCACGAGGCAGGCGCGCGCGTCACGCGGGTCGCACTGGCGCTGCACCAGATTCCAGGCTTCGCACTGGTCCACCAGCTTGCCCATGGCCTGTTTGCTGACGCCTGCGCGCGTCGCCAGTTCGGTCAGACGCGAGCCTTCCAATGCCAGATGCTGGGTGATGTGCACGTGCGAGGCGGTCAGGTGGCCGCGTGCCGCCAGATGGGCCAGCGCCAGCGGCATGTTGTCATTGGCAGCCATCAGCGCCAGCACACGCGCGTCAAAACGCGTTGATGCCTGGGCCAGCCAATAGCCCATGTGGGTCTGGCGCCAGGGGTTGTTCAAAGTGATTTCTGCCATGCGCAAATAGTAAATCAAATTGACCAAAAAATATGTTTACGAAGTTTAACAACTGAAATAGACTACTGTTCAAGCATCCAGCCTGTTGTTAAAAACAGAGGGTGTAAATCTTCCCAATTTGTTACCGATCAACGTCAACCCCCAGGAGAGAAACCATGGACGCAACCGTCAAAGCCCCCACTCCCGTCAACCCCGAAAAAGCCAAAGCGCTGCAAGTGGCGTTGGCCCAAATTGAAAAACAGTTTGGCAAGGGCACCATCATGCGCCTGGGCGAAGGCGAAGTGATTGAAGACATCCAGGTGGTTTCCACCGGCTCCCTGGGTCTGGACATCGCGTTGGGTGTCGGCGGTTTGCCACGCGGCCGGGTGGTGGAAATTTACGGCCCGGAATCAAGTGGCAAAACCACGCTCACCTTGCAAGTGATTGCCGAAATGCAAAAAACCGGCGGCCAGTGTGCCTTTGTCGATGCCGAGCATGCGCTGGACATCCAGTACGCGCAAAACCTGGGCGTCAATTTGCAGGATTTGCTGATCAGCCAGCCCGACACCGGCGAGCAGGCCCT
>PHCO01000104.1 GCA_002842265.1 Betaproteobacteria bacterium HGW-Betaproteobacteria-18
CATGTTCATCATGATGAATGCCGCCCGCTATGGCGTCGGTGTGCAGGGTATCGCTATTGCCGAGCGTGCGTACCAGACAGCGGTGACATTTGCCAAGGAGCGCATTCAAAGCCGCCCGGTCGATGGCTCGCTACCCGCAGCAGGCCCGATCATTCACCACCCGGATGTGAAACGCATGCTGATGACCATGCGAGCCTACACCGAAGGCTGCCGCGCGCTCTCCAGCGTCGCTGCCGCTGCCTATGATGCGGCGCACCATCACGCAGATGCTGAAACACGTAAGCAAAATCAGGCGTTCTACGAGTTCATGGTGCCGCTGATCAAAGGCTACAGCACCGAGATGAGCCTGGAAGTCACTTCTCTTGGCGTGCAGGTGCATGGCGGCATGGGCTTTATTGAAGAAACCGGCTGTGCCCAGTATTACCGCGATGCCAAGATTTTGACCATTTACGAAGGTACCACGGCGATTCAGGCCAACGACCTGGTTGGGCGCAAAACCGCGCGTGACGGTGGCCAAATCGCCAAGGCGCTGGCCGCGCAGATCGAAGCCACCGAGGCCGCCCTGCTGCAGAGCGGCAGCGCCGACGCGCAGGCCGTGGCCCAGCGCCTCAAAGCGGCACGCTTGGCATTCATCGATGTAGTGGACTTCGTGGCGGGCAACACCAAACTAAAACCCAATGACGTGTTTGCCGGCAGCGTGCCGTATCTGATGCTCGCTGGCAACCTGATGGCGGGCTGGCAGATGGCGCGTGCCTTGCTGGTGGCGCAAGCGCAAATCGCCAAGGGCCAGGATGCAGCCTTCATGCAAGCCAAGATCACCACGGCACGTTTCTACGCCGACCACCTGCTGACCAAGGCGCCGGGCCTGCGTGACAGCATTGTCGAAGGTGCAGGCTGCGTGACGGCACTGGCACTCGAAGCGTTTTAACTGATTTGAAGACCCTCAGGATGTCCCGATTGCCTGCGCTGTTGAACGCTCTGCCATTCCCGGTGATTGGCGCTCCGCTGTTCATCATCAGCAACCCCAAGCTTGTGATTGCCCAGTGCATCGCCGGCGTGGTGGGGGCCATGCCGGCACTCAATGCGCGCCCGGCTGAGCAACTGGAAGAATGGCTGATAGAGATCACTGAAGCGTTGGCAGTCCATAACAAAGCCAACCCGGAGCAACCCGCTGCCCCGTTTGCCATCAACCAGATCGTGCACAAAAGCAATGAGCGGCTGGCGCATGACATGGCGCTGTGTGTCAAATACCAGGTACCAATCATCATCACCAGCTTGGGTGCGCGCGAAGACATCAACGCCGCAGCGCACAGCTACGGGGGCGTGGTCCTGCACGACGTGATCAACAACAGGCACGCGCACAAGGCCATCGAAAAAGGCGCTGACGGCCTGATCGCGGTGGCCGCTGGTGCGGGTGGGCACGCGGGTGTCAAAAGCCCGTTTGCCCTGGTGCAGGAGATTCGCCAGTGGTTTGATGGCCCGCTGGCCCTGAGTGGCTCGATCGCCACGGGTGGTGCCGTGCTGGCTGCGCAGGCCATGGGTGCAGACTTTGCCTACATCGGCTCGGCTTTCATTGCCACCCATGAGGCGCGTGCGTCAGAGGCCTACAAGCAGGCGATTGTTGACAGCAATTCAGACGACATCATTTACAGCAACCTGTTCACGGGTGTGCATGGCAACTACCTGGCCCCCAGCATCCGTGCCGCCGGACTGGACCCGCAACACTTGCCTGAGAGCGACCCCAGCCAAATGAATTTTGGTGGCGACAAGTCCAAAGCCTGGAAAGACATCTGGGGCTGCGGCCAGGGTATTGGTGCCATTGACAAAATCCAGAGCACCGCCGACTTCGTGGCGCAACTCAAGCGGGAGTATGTCGAGGCAAAATCGCGCCTCATTGCCCATAGATCCGGCCCGATGATGTTTTAAGTTCCGTTCGGGCTGAGCCTGTCGAAGCCCTTCGACCCTTCGTCAAGCTCAGGACAGGCCGAGCTCAGGGCGAATGGTTCGTACTTCATCGGGCCGTAGCAATAGCTCAAGACGATGGAGACGCTTGCGCCCCGACCCAGTCCAGCCCGCGTGCTTTGGCCAGATCCCACTGGCGCTTGCGTTCACGGGCGCCGGCTTTCTGCGCTTCGCTGGTGACCCCGTGGCAGCGGGCACAACTGACACCATCCTCGAACAGCGGTGACAGCTTGTCAGCCGCGCTGATCGGCAAGCGGCAAGCCCGGCACAAGCCATAGTCGCCGACCACCAGTCCGTGGCCAACAGACACGCGTTCGTCAAATACAAAACAGGCACCCTGCCACAGGCTTTGTTCTGGTGGCACCGTTTCCAGGTATTTCAAAATACCGCCCTCCAGGTGATAGACCTCATGGAAGCCCTGTGAGCGCAGCAAGGCCGTGGATTTTTCGCAGCGAATGCCACCGGTGCAAAACATCGCCACCCTGGGTTTTTTGCCTGTGACCGGGTTCAGCGCTGCTGCCTGTTCGACCCATTGCGGCAATTGTGAAAAGCTGTCAATGTGCGGGTTGACCGCGCCCTTGAAGCTGCCGATGTCCACTTCGTAGTGGTTGCGGGTGTCCACCACCACCACGTCCGGGTCTGAGATCAAGGCGTTCCAGTCGGCGGGTTTGACATAGGTACCAGCCCGGCGGGCAGGGTTGGCCTCTGGCACGCCCAGCGTGACGATTTCACGTTTGAGCCGCACTTTCATGCGGTAAAAAGGTGCTTTGTCCGACCAGGCTTCCTTGTGTTGCAAATCCGCCAGTCGCGGGTCCTGGCGCAAGTAGGCCAACACCGCGTGAACACCCTCGGGTGGTCCTGCAATGGTGCTGTTGATGCCTTCGCTGGCCAGCAGGATCATGCCTTTGACGCCCTGCTGATGGCAGACCGACAGCAGGGGTTCTCTCAAAGTAGCGTAGTCTGGCAGGTCAACAAATTTGTAAAAAGCAGCGCTCAGGAATGGCTTCATGAATAATTTCTCAGGTCGGCCAGGTCGAGCCCTGTTCAGGCACCACGGCACGCAGCCCAAGCTCGTGTTTGATGCGGCCGCGCAGGATGTCGGCAGGGCCCGCCTCGCCGTGCACCACATAGACCTGGTCCGGAGCTTGTGGCATGGTGCGCAGCCAGGCCAGCAACTGGTTGGCATCGGCGTGGGCCGAGGCGGATTCCAGTTGCACGACTTCGGCGTTGACCTCGACATCGCGTCCGTGGATGCGTA
Organism: Betaproteobacteria bacterium HGW-Betaproteobacteria-18; assembly: GCA_002842265.1. GTDB lineage: Bacteria > Pseudomonadota > Gammaproteobacteria > Burkholderiales > Burkholderiaceae_C > Rhodoferax. Next base: position 3,221 of record PHCO01000104.1, read on the forward strand.
CCGATTTGGCACCGCTGGCCAGCGTGGCACCGCGGGTACCGGGCGCCTGGTAGCCCGTCAGGATGATCATGTTGCGGTGGTTCCCCGCATAGTGCGCCAGGTGGTGCAGCACGCGCCCGCCCGTGGCCATGCCGCTGGCCGACAAAATCACCATGGGGCCATGGCGGCTGGCCAGGGCTTTGGACTCGTCGGTGCTGTTGACCATGGTGGCGTTGTGCGTCAGCGCACGCGTGTCCTGATGGCTCAGCCTGTGCTCGCCGGGGTGGTCTTCAAACAAATGGGTGGTGTGCACGGCCATCGGGCTGTCCAGAAAAACGGGCAGAGAGGAGGGAAGTTCACCCTTCATTTTGAGGAGGTGAATGGCATGCAGCAAAGCCTGGGCCCGGCCGACGGCAAACACCGGTACCACGGCCACGCCGCCGCGCTTGGCCACGCGCTGCAATGCCGGTGCCAGTTCCGCCAGAATGTCTTCCTTGGGGTGGATGCGGTCACCGTAAGTGGACTCGATCAGCACCGTGTCGGCTTGGGGTGCAGCATCGGGTGGGCTCATCACCAGATCGTCCGGGCGGCCCAGGTCGCCCGAGAACAAGATGCGCCGGCCTGCCACTTCCAGCAAGAGGCTCGACGCGCCCAAAATGTGCCCGGCCGGACTGAAGGTGGCCTTCCAGCCAGGCATGGGGGTGAAGGTCTTGTCAAATTCCACCGCCTTGAGCAAGGGCAGCGCATCGAGTGCGTCCCGCCTTGTGTACAAAGGTAGGGCCGGGGCATGTTTGGAAAAGCCGTGACGGTTGGCAAAGGCGGCGTCTTCTTCCTGGATATGGCCGCTGTCAGGCCACAAGATACGGCACAGGTCGCGCGTGCCACGGCTGGCATAGACGTGGCCTGCAAAACCCTCCTTGGCCAACAGGGGCAGGTAGCCACTGTGGTCCAGGTGGGCGTGCGTCAACACCACCGCATTGATCTGATCGGGTGGCACGGGCAACGGTGCCCAGTTGCGCAGGCGCAATTGTTTGTAGCCCTGGAACAGGCCACAGTCCACCAGCAGGCGCTTGCCATCGTGCTGGACCAGGTATTTGGAGCCGGTGACGGTGCTGGCGCCGCCCAGGAAAGTGATGGTCACACTCATGGCAAAGTCTCCTTGTGATTGCCCAATCAAAAAGCCACGCCGTTGCGACTCAACAGCGTGGCTTGATTCTGGACTTTTTACTGGGCTGACGGACGACAAATATCAACTGAAAAAGCTTTTCAACCGATCGGTCCAGCTGTCACCGGTGGGAGAGTGCTTGCTTCCGCCCTTTTTAAACGACTCATCAAGTTCGCGCATCAGTTTGCGCTGGTGTTCGGTCAATTTGACCGGTGTTTCAACCAGGATGTGACAGTACAGGTCGCCGGGGTAGTTGGAGCGCACCCCCTTGATGCCCTTGCCGCGCAGGCGGAACTGCTTGCCGGTTTGGGTGCCCTCCGGGATGTCGATGGCAGCTTTGCCTTCCAGTGTTGGCACATCAATCTCACCGCCGAGGGTGGCGGTGATGATGCTGATCGGCACCGAGCAGTGCAGGTCGTCGCCATCGCGCTCAAAGATGTCGTGTTTTTTCAGACGGATTTCAATGTACAGATCGCCGGCTGGGCCGCCATTCGTTCCCGGCTCGCCGTTGCCCGCGCTGCGGATGCGCATGCCGCCGTCGATCCCCACCGGAATTTTGACTTCGAGGGTTTTCTGTTTTTTGATCTTGCCCTGGCCATGGCAGGCGGTGCAGGGCTCGGGAATCACCTTGCCGCTACCGTGGCAGGTGGGGCAGGGCTGCTGCACACTGAAAAAGCCCTGACGCATTTGCACTGCACCCGAACCGCCGCAGGTGCCACACGACTTGACCTGGGTGCCTGGTTTCGCGCCGGTGCCATGGCAGGTGTCGCAGCTGTCCCAACTGGGGATGCGGATTTGCGCGTTCTTGCCTTTGGCCGCTTCTTCCAGCGTAACTTCCATGGCGTAGCTCAGGTCACCACCGCGGTACACCTGACGACCCCCGGTTCGGCCTCGTTGCTGGCCAAACATGTCACCAAAAATATCACCAAAAGCCTCGGCAAAGCCGCCATAGGCTTCGCCGCCCGGGCCACCGCGCATGTTGGGATCGACCCCGGCAAAACCGTGCTGGTCGTAGGCGGCCCGCTTTTGCGGGTCCGACAGCATTTCGTAGGCTTCTTTGGATTCCTTGAACTTTTCCTCGGCCACTTTGGACGCATCACCCTGGTTGCGGTCAGGGTGGTGCTTCATCGCGTGCTTGCGATAAGCCTTTTTAATTTCTTCGTCCGAGGCGTTCTTGGGAACACCCAGCACTTCGTAGTAATCTCTTTTGGACATGGTCTGGTTTTGCCTGATGTCAATGCAAACGCCGCGATGAACTTTTCAAGGTTCAGCGCGGCGTCCGCAAACGGTTTAAAAACAGTGTGACAACAAGCGCTTAGGGCTTCTTGACTTCTTTCACTTCGGCATCGACCACATTGTCGTCGGGCTGGGCCGCGCCACCTTGCGGGCCCGTTTGACCGGCATCACCAGCCTGTGCACCTTCAGCTGCCTGCTTGGCCTGCATGTCGGCGTACATTTTTTCACCGAGCTTCTGGCTCACCGTCATCAGGGCCGCACTCTTGTCGTCGATGGCGGCCTTGTCGTCGGATTTGAGGGCTTCCTCAAGCTGTTTGATGGCTTCTTCAATACTGGCTTTTTCAGCCGCATCAATCTTGTCGCCGTACTCGGTGAGGCTCTTCTTGACGCTGTGCAGGCTGGCATCAGCCTGGTTTTTGGACTGCACCAGTTCCAGTTTTTTCTTGTCATCGGCCGAGTTGAGTTCAGCATCCTTGACCATTTGCTGGATTTCAGCCTCGGTCAGGCCGGAGTTGGCCTTGATGGTGATCTTGTTCTCTTTGCCGGTGCCCTTGTCCTTGGCGCCCACATGCAAAATGCCGTTGGCATCGATGTCAAAAGACACTTCAATTTGCGGCGTGCCGCGTGCGGATGGCGGAATGCCTTCCAGGTTGAACTCACCCAGCAGCTTGTTGCCCGCAGCAATTTCGCGCTCACCCTGGAACACCTTGATGGTCACCGCCGGCTGGTTGTCGTCCGCAGTCGAGAAAGTTTGTGCAAACTTGGTCGGGATGGTGGTGTTCTTGGTGATCATCTTGGTCATGACACCGCCCAGGGTTTCGATGCCCAGGCTCAGCGGCGTCACATCCAGCAGCAGCACGTCCTTGCGGTCGCCCGAGAGCACCTGGCCCTGAATGGCGGCGCCCACGGCCACGGCTTCGTCCGGGTTGACGTCCTTGCGCGGCTCTTTGCCAAACAGTTCCTTGACCTTCTCCTGTACCTTGGGCATGCGCGTCATGCCACCGACCAGAATCACGTCGTTGATGTCAGAGGCGCTGACACCAGCGTCTTTCAGGGCAGTACGGCAGGGCGCAATGGTGCGCTCGATCAGCTCTTCCACCAAGCTTTCCAGCTTGGCGCGGGTGAGCTTGATGTTCAGGTGTTTGGGGCCTGAGGCATCGGCGGTCACGTAGGGCAGGTTGATATCGGTCTGGGCGCTGCTGGAGAGCTCGATCTTGGCTTTTTCAGCGGCTTCTTTCAGGCGCTGCAAGGCCAGCACGTCCTTGCCCAGGTCAACGCCTTGTTCTTTCTTGAACTCGGCAATCACAAAGTCGATGATGCGCTGGTCAAAGTCTTCACCACCGAGGAAGGTGTCGCCATTGGTGGAGAGCACTTCAAACTGCTTCTCGCCATCGACATCGGCGATTTCGATGATGGACACGTCAAAGGTGCCGCCACCCAGGTCATACACTGCAATTTTGCGGTCGCCCTTTTCATTTTTATCCATGCCAAAGGCCAGCGCTGCCGCCGTGGGCTCATTGATGATGCGTTTGACTTCAAGGCCGGCAATGCGGCCTGCATCTTTGGTGGCCTGGCGCTGGGCGTCATTGAAGTAGGCGGGCACGGTGATGACGGCTTCGGTGACGGCTTCACCGAGGTAGTCTTCAGCGGTCTTCTTCATTTTGCGAAGAATGTCTGCGCTCACCTGCTGGGGTGCCATGCGGTTGCCGCGCACCTCGACCCAGGCATCGCCATTGTCAGCCGCAGCGATTTTGAAGGGCATCAGGTCGATGTCTTTTTGCACTTCTTTCTCGGAAAACTTGCGGCCGATCAAACGCTTGACGGCATAGAGCGTGTTTTTGGGATTGGTCACCGATTGGCGCTTGGCCGATGCGCCCACCAGCACTTCGCCGTCTTCCTGGTAGGCAATGATGGACGGCGTGGTGCGGGCACCCTCGGCGTTTTCAATCACTTTGGCCGTGTTGCCTTCCATGACGGCGACGCAACTGTTGGTGGTGCCCAAGTCGATACCAATGATTCTTCCCATGATGCTTCCTTAAATGTTGGGGCTAACGCTGAACTGTTGTGCAGCCCTTGTGCGTGCCCGGGAGGGTTTTAAAAATTCAGATGCGTTTAACGTAGGGCTGACGGTGCAGATTTCAAGTCAGACCGGCAATTTATTTCGCAGCGGCCACGGTGACCAGCGCCGGGCGCAGCACGCGCTCCGAAATCAGATAACCTTTTTGCAGCACCGAGACCACCGTGTTGGTCTCTTGTTCAGAGGGCACCACGCTGATGGCCTGGTGCTGGTGCGGGTCAAACTTGTCGCCGGCTGCGGGGTTGATGGCCACCACTTTGTTGCGTTCCAGCGCTGCGACCAGTTGACGCAGCGTGGCTTGCGAGCCTTCGCGCAGTTGTTCGAGCGAGGCCTCTTTGAGGGCCAGACCCGCTTCCAGGCTATCAACCACCGGCAACAGGCTGTCGGCAAATGACTCCAGGGCAAACTTGCGCGCCTTGGACACTTCGTCTTCAGCGCGACGGCGGGCGTTTTCGGTGTCGGCCTTGGCGCGCAGGTATTGGTCGGCCAGATCGCCGCACTTGGCTTGCAGTGCGACCAGATCGGCTTGACAACTGGCCAGGGTCTGTACTTCCAGTTCTGGCAGGTCAGCGGGTATGCTGGCTGAATCAACGGGGTTGTGGGGCGTGCCGGTAGCGGAGGGCTCGGAACTGGGTGGGGTCTTGCTAGGGTGGGTCATGCAGGTGCTATTGAGTTTGAAATAACAAGCCTTGGAAATGAGGCTCGAAGTCGTTTTTTCAAGGGGGGTCAGGCAAAAATTGTTGCCAGCCCTGTTTGAACGCGGAAAAAAGCGGGCTGATGCCCGCCCTGGGTGGCTTGGCTGCCTGGGTGGCAGATGGCAAGCGCTTAACTGAGGCTCAGCAGTTCAACCTCGAACTTGAGGGTGGCGTGGGGCGGAATCACGCCGCCAGCGCCACGCGCACCATAGCCCAGTTCGGGCGGGATGATGAGGGTGCGTGTGCCGCCCACCTGCATGCCGGCCACACCTTCGTCCCAACCCCGGATCACCATGCCGCCGCCGAGCCGGAAAATGAACGGGTCGCGCCGGTCCTTGCTGGAGTCGAATTTGGCACCTTGCTGGTCGTTTTGGTAGAGCCAGCCGGTGTAGTGGACGGTGACATTTTGGCCGGCCGTGGCGGTGGCGCCGCTGCCGAGGATGGTGTCTTCAAAAGTAAGGCCTGAAGCAGTTGTTGTCATGAGCGTAAAAGTAAAAAGTTAATAAATTGGAAGCGATGTCAGTCAGACCTTGGTCGGCGCCAGGCTGGCCACCCATTTGTTGGCAAATGCTGCCAGATCACCCATGCGCTTGAGCAGATCCAGCCCCATGGGCGTGGCCAGGTAACCGTCACTGCCGTGGGTTAACAACCCAGCAGCCCGCAACTCCTTGATGCGGGTGTTGAGCGTGTTGGGTGTGATGTTGCCGACACTGTCCTGCAAAATGCGGAATGTTTGCGAATGCCCGTCTTTCAAGGCCCACAAAACCCGAATGGCGTAGCGTGACTCGAGCAGGCTGAGCAATTGACCAATGGCCACATTATCTTTGGACGTCATTTATTTTGTCTCCTTGAGGTGTCCTGTATGAAAGACCGGTGGTGCGACCCAGGCAAACCCGAAAAATCGGAATTTTGTTGGTCGCCCAATGCTTAAACTATAGCGCAATTTGGCGGCTTGCTACAGCTTTCATAGTAAGAAAAATCAGGGGTGGACCAATGCCCTGCATGGCATGCGCTGAGCGCAGGCCGCTTGGCCAGGGCAATCATCAAAGATGCAATGAGGTTGACGAGCCTTGACCCCGGCACTGGCTTCACAGTTAGGGCTGCTTGGTTCCCCACCTGACCCGGTTGGCCGCTTCACCATGCGGGAAGGCCCGTCAGCTGGGATTGTAAGGGTATGACGAAGCCATCTGATGTGGGTTATCCCAAAACCAGGCTTGACTGAGGGTATGGCTGAAGCGGTGTCGGCCTTTAGAATCCAGACATGTCTTACCTCGTGCTCGCCCGCAAATACCGTCCCCGTAATTTCACTGAAATGGTGGGGCAAGACCATGTTGTGCAAGCCCTCACCAATGCGCTGACCACCCAGCGCCTGCACCACGCCTATCTGTTTACCGGCACGCGCGGCGTCGGCAAAACCACGGTGTCGCGCATTCTGGCCAAGTCGCTCAACTGCCAGGGCCCGGATGGGCAGGGCGGCATCACCGCTACCCCTTGCGGTGTTTGTCAGGCCTGCACTGATATTGATAGCGGCCGTTTTGTCGATTACACCGAGCTCGATGCCGCCTCCAACCGCGGCGTGGACGAAGTGCAGGCGCTGCTGGAGCAGGCGGTGTACAAGCCGGTGCAAGGGCGCTTCAAGGTCTTCATGATCGACGAAGTGCACATGCTCACGGGCCACGCCTTCAACGCCATGCTGAAAACGCTGGAAGAACCGCCCGAGTATCTGAAATTTGTGCTGGCCACCACCGACCCGCAAAAAGTGCCAGTGACGGTGCTGTCACGCTGCCTGCAGTTCAACTTGCGGCCGATGGCGCCCGAGACCATTCGCGAGCATTTGGAAAAGGTGTTGCTCACCGAGCAGGTCTGCGCTGACGTGCCGGCGCTGCGCTTGCTGGCCCGTGCGGCACGTGGCTCCATGCGCGATGCGCTCAGTTTGACCGACCAGGCCATTGCTTTTGGTTCTGGCAACCTGCAAGAGGCGCTGGTGCGCCAGATGTTGGGCAGTGTGGATCGCTCCTATGTGTTCCGGTTGTTGCAGGCGCTGGCCCAGGGCGATGGCAAAACCGTGGTGGAAACCTCGGAAGCCTTGCGCACCCACGGTTTGAGCGCGGCCTCCACATTGGAAGAAATGAGCGGTGTGCTGCAGCGCATGGCTGTTTTGCAAGCCGTGCCCGACAGCGCCCAGGATGACAGTGACCCCGAAATGGCTGAGATCGCGCAACTGGCGGCGCTGCTGCCGGCCGATGAAACCCAGTTGCTTTACAGCATCTGCCTGCATGGGCGCAGTGAACTGGGTTTGGCGCCTGATGAGTATGCGGCACTCACCATGGTGCTGTTGCGCTTGCTGGCGTTCAAGCCCGGCCTGGCAAGTGGTGCGGCGCTGGAAAAAAAAACACTGAAAATTGCCCCGCGGCCCAACACTGAGCCGCCAGTCCGGGTACCAGCATCGCCGCCAACGCCAACGCCAACGCCAACGCCAACGCCAACGCCAACGGTTGTTGCAGTTCCTGTGAGTCAGGCGGATGAGCCTGCCCTGGTTGCACCTGCCGCTGTCGCCGCCCCCGAAGGCCAGCGTCTGGCGGTGCGCGACATGCCAGGTGCGGCACCCAGCGCACCAAGCCAGCCC
>PHCO01000400.1 GCA_002842265.1 Betaproteobacteria bacterium HGW-Betaproteobacteria-18
TTCTCATTTTGAGCAATCCGGCGTTTGTATCTGCCCACAGCTGGTATGCATAGGTGGTTGCAGGTGCCGTGCTTCCCGAACTGAGCGATCCCAGTGTCTGCAGCGCCTGATTCACGTCTGTCTGAAAACTGTGCTGACTCATGATTTACTCCTTTTCTATTTGATTTGGAGATGATACTTCACCTTTTTTGATGATCAGTACTTAACGATCCAGTTCAACGCAATATAGGGGTTCATGCTGCTCGACGTTGATGTGCTGACCGCGCCTCCAGAATCTGAGCTGCCAATGCCACCGCCAGTCCCCAGCCCGTGAACCGTATCAGTAAACGGCAGCATATCTCTATTGTCGGGATTGAAGGTATATCCGTCTCCGCTGGTAACCGCTAACGCTCCAACAGCTGTCGTGTATGTTATTCCCCATCCTGATCTTGGTATCTGAACATCTGGCGCAAAGTCATTCACGACGTGCGTATGATTTGCCAGTGCATGAGCGTGCGCCCCGCCGGTATGATAATGCGTCTCTGCTCCTGCTGCTTGCCCGAGGCTGGTTGCCGCTGCGACTCTCAATGCCGCCGAGCCGCCCATGTTGTCGAGACCGATTATAGTTCGGCCACGAAGATCCGGAAGGTTGAACGTAGTAGAGCCGTCACCTGCGCCATATTGAGTTCCAAGCACTGCATATAAATTCGCATAAGTAGTCCGGCTCACCGCCGACCCATTGCATTCAAGCCAGCCTTGGGGGGCAGTAGCTGTTGTCCAGGCCATAACGGCCCCAGCCGGAACAGACCCCGATCCTGATGAATCGCCCCCCAGCCCGAGATTTTGAACATCCAACGTACCGACCGTGATCCAGTTGGTATTGGCTCCGTTTCTGATCTTCAGCAACCCGGAACTCGTATCTGCCCAGAGTTCGTAGGGGTATGTAGTTGTGGGGGCAGTGCTTCCGGAGTTGAGGCTTGCAAGGGCTTGTAATGCATCGTCCACGTCCGTTTGAAAATCGTGCTGACTCATTGAAACCTCCTTCAGGTTAAATTAGGCGCCGGTCAATTCCCGTCCACCTTTAAGGGTCATTCCAGTTTGAAAAGGAAGCTGATACCGCTCTTGACTAGGCATTTAAATACTTCGGGAATGTTAAAACGAACTCCTGCTTGCCGTAAGTCGAAAAGAAGTAAACAATCGAATACTCGGGTGACTTTCCGACCAGAATTGCCTATTTTTTTCGCATTATCTATCAAGCTCCGGTTGATTGGTTTAAGTGAGAACAGGGGGGAGAACAGAGAACGTTCTGAACCTACCCCTATAAGTTTCCAAAGAGATTGGAGACCATTTCGGGATAGGCGAATCG
>PHCO01000401.1 GCA_002842265.1 Betaproteobacteria bacterium HGW-Betaproteobacteria-18
TGCAGCGCCTTTCTTGAGAAAGTATCTGTGCGCTTTATTCTTAATTTCATTGCACAGCACATTGAAAAATAGGGTGTGATGCGACGAAATGACAGCTTTGATTCCATTCGTCGAATCTTTCAGCATTTGAGCGAGATGGTTTGCTATTGCAACGGCATTATTCTCGTCCAGCGACGAGATCGGATCATCAATGAAGACGTATTTCACCCATTGATAGGCTTCATCTCCGTCGAGCACAAGCTGCAGAATGGCAAGAAAGAAACACCAGATGAAAAGGTTCTCCTCGCCTCGAGATATTTTGATGTCATCGATAACAACTGTACTGGCTTGATCGCCTTCGCCCGTAGTGATCTCGCGTGAGAAACGAACCTCCCACCTCGTAGTATCGATCGTGAAATCAAAGTCCGCGTAACGATTCAGCAGCCGACGAATACGGCTATCCATCTCAAGCTGATCCAGCCCATCGAAGAAGCGGGAGTCTTTGTTCAGCCTCAAAAATCGTTCGCGATCATTCTCCAGATCATTGTTCCAGGAGAAGAGGTCTTCGGTAAAGGCATTGAAATAAAGCGTATCGCGCTCATCTCCTTGCTTGCCCAGATCCTTGAATGCCGTAGACAGGCGCGTCTTTCCGGTACTGTTGTAGGCATAGAGCAGGGTGAATCTTTTCTTTTCCAGCTCGCTGCGCAGATGGGCGGCAAGTGCAGGCAGATCAGGGAAGGCAATGCCGCTCATCAATCCAGCTCTCCGTCGATAATCTGCCAGGCCTTGCGATAAATGCTGCCGGTTGAGCCTAACGCATGCTGCCAGTCCTGTTCTGACAGTGCAAGAAGACGCTGACGAATAGAAGGCAAGGACTCGCCGGCGCGCAGATTCAATACGCCTGTTAGTGACGTCGCTGCGCGACGGGGCACACCAAGCAGGCGTAAAGTAATGGCTTCGTCTGTCGCCACTCCGTAGAACACCTGTGAGGGAAGGTTGGCCAGCCGACTGCGTTCGTCATCGGAGAGGCCGGATCCAGTGATCGCCAGTAGCGCGTTTAACCCCCAGGAAGAAGTCTGTGCAAGCTTGCCGAAAAGGTTTTGACCACATTTGGTAAGTGCAGTAACCTCATCTTCGCCGTCTTGGTGGAAATGGCGTTGGGCAATCGTAGTGATCTCCTCGCCGTTGACCCAGTCTTTAAGGATAAGGGCAAGCTTGTCTCCATCTGGCATTGTACCACCCAGTACGGATTTTAAATTCTCACGTAGCTCGGGAACGCGAAGCAGCACACCCATCATGTCTTGAAGGGTACGATCGCCTTGGCGGAACAGACGCTCTCGATCCCAGGAATCCGGACC
>PHCO01000105.1 GCA_002842265.1 Betaproteobacteria bacterium HGW-Betaproteobacteria-18
TAACACCATGATCGACACAACTTACGCGTTGGGCGCACTCGCCGCCATGGCCCTGGTCACCTTTGGCCTGCGCGCCCTGCCGTTTCTGGCGGCGCGCTTTCTGCAAAGCCACCCGCTGGTGCAACGGCTGGGGCGCTTTTTGCCGCTGGCCATCATGACGCTGCTGCTGTTGCACACGCTGGTGGGCAGCGCCCGCCAGAACCCGTCCGGGCCGTGGTCCGAGCTGGTCGCCGTAGCCACGGTGGTGGCGCTGCAATGGTGGCGCCGACACGCGCTGCTGAGCATTCTGGTGGGCACGGCGCTGTATGTGCTGCTGCGCAATGCAGGCCAGTAAGAGCGCGCTGTCAAAGCTGAAACCACAAGGCCTGATGCAGGGCTTTGACACCAATAGAGTCACTTCACCGCATTCGGGAAAAACAGTTGCTCGCCACCAATTTTGTAGCTGGCAATCACGCCCTGGCCTGCCGACGACACCACCCAGTCAATGAACTTCTGGCCGTCTGCCACCTTCACATGCGGGTGCTTGGCCGGGTTGACCAGCATCACGCCGTATTGGTTGAACAGGCGTTTGTCGCCTTCGACCAGCACTTTCAGGTCGCCGCGGTTTTTGAAATTGAGCCAGGTGCCACGATCCGTCAGCGCGTAGGCATTGCTGCTCGAAGCCATGTTCAGCGCCGGGCCCATGCCACAGCCGCAGGCCTTGTAGCCGCTGCCTTGCTTGTCGGTTAAATCAGCCATTTTCCAGAAACGCAACTCGGCCGCATGGGTGCCGCTTTTGTCACCCCGTGAGATGAAGGCGACATTGCCTGCAGACAGTTTTTTCAGGGCTTCGACCACATCGCTGCCTTTGACGTTAGCCGGGTCAGCCGCCGGGCCGACCACCACAAAGTCGTTGTACATGACCTCCAGGCGCTTGACGGCAAAGCCCTCGGCCACCATTTTTTCTTCGGCCACCTTGTCATGCACAAAGAGCACGTCGGCATCGCCGCGGCGGCCCATGTCGATGGCCTGGCCGGTGCCCAAGGCGACCACTTTCACGTCGATGCCGCTGGCTTTTTTGAACGCGGGCAGCAGCACGGAGAACAGACCCGATTGCTCGGTTGAAGTGGTCGAAGCCACCACAATCGATTGCGCCGAGACACCCATGGAGACAACCAAAGAAGTCGCTACCAAGGCACACTGCATTAGCACCATTGGGGTAAAAGACACATAAGATTTCACATCTTTCATACCAGTTCTCCTTTGACAAACAAATGGGCCGCCGGGTACTGCTGCTGCAACAAGGGTCCGCTAAAAAAATCTTGTACCGGCAAATCGGCCAGCACACGGCCGTGCTCCAGGTAGATCACCCGGCTGGCCAGGCGCTTGACCTGGCCCAGGTTGTGGCTGGCAAAAATCAGCGTCATGGCCTCTGGTCCATTGGCAAACTCTTCGATCAGCGCCTCCACCTCGCGTTTGGCGTGCGGGTCCAGGCTGGCGGTGGGTTCATCGAGCAACAGCACGTGCGGATTCAAGGCCCAGGCACGCGCCATGGCCACACGCTGCTGCTGGCCGCCCGAGAGTTGGCGCGCACTGCGCTGCGCCAGTTCTGCCAGGCCCACACGCGCCAGCGCCTCCAGCGCCTGGGCTTTGGCCTTGCCCCAAACGGTACCGCGCAGCCACAACCCCAACGCAATGTTGGCCTGCACCGACAAACGCATCAGGTGCGGTTTTTGAAACAGCATGGCCTGGCGTTGACTGGGGGCGCAGTGCACCTGCCCCGCCGTAGGTGACAGTAGCCCATGCAGCAAGCGCAACAAGGTGCTTTTGCCGCAGCCGTTGGCCCCCACCAGCGCCACGCGTTCCCCCGGATGAATCTGCAGCGTAACCTTTGACAATGCCCGCACGGCCCGCGCTGACTGGCCAAAATGCACACTGGCTGCCGCCAGCGCAAACACGGGCTCGGACAGTAGCCGCTCGGCATGCAGGCCAATGAACGCATGGCCATCCTTGCCCATCAAAGCCGCCGGCTTCAAACGGTCACCCCAAGCGGCAGCGCAGGGGCCACGCCGTTTTCATGGTGCTCGCGCCAGCGCCGCACCAGCGTGATCAGCACATTGAGCAACAGCACCACACTGAGCAGGATGATTCCGAGCCCCAGGGCCAGCGGCAAGTCACCCTTGCTGGTCTCCAGCGCAATCGCTGTCGTCATGACGCGGGTAAAGCCGTCAATGTTGCCTCCCACGATCATCACCGCACCCACTTCAGAAATCGCGCGACCAAAGGAGGCGATCAGCACCGTGAGCAAGGCGTAGCGCTCATCCCAGGCCAGCAGCAGGCTGCGCATCAGCGGGCTGGCACCGAGCGACTGCAATTGCTCGCCATGCAGCCCTTCAGCGTCTTCAACGGTCTGGCGTGTGAGTGCGGTCACCACCGGCAGTACCAGTACCGCTTGCGCCAGCACCATCGCCTTGACGCTGAACAACCAGCCCAGGAAACCCAACGGCCCGGTGCGTGACAGCAGCAGGTAAATCACCAAGCCCACCACGACCGAGGGCACAGCCAAAAACGTATTGAGCACGGTCAGCACCGCGCCACGCCCGGCAAAGCGCGCCACGCCCAGCCAGGCCCCCAGCAGCAAACCCAGGCCGCAGGCAATGAGACAAGCCATGGCGCTGACAGACAAAGACCGGCCCACGATGGTGAGCAAGTCGTTGTCCATGGAAATAATCAGTTGCAGCGCGGTGGCGGCGCTGTCGGTAAATGTGGTCACAGGAACTCGCGATGACGAAAAATGAAGCCTGGAAAAGACAGTCTGCAGGAGATGCCCATAAGATGCGGTATCGTAGCCACCGAATCAATTCCTGACGATATGAACCACCGTGCATAGGCTCCAACTCCACTACACCCTCTCGCGCCAGGCCAGCCCGGCCTCAGTGCGCAACCCTTTGATCGACTTGCTGCAAGCCGTCAGCAGCCAGGGCTCGATTTCCGGCGGTGCACGCGCACTGGGTTTGAGTTACCGCCACGTCTGGGGCGAGCTCAAACGCTGGGAAAACGCGCTGGGCAACGAGCTGGTAATTTGGGAAAAAGGCCAAGCCGCCCTGCTGACCGACTTTGGCAACAAACTGATGTGGGCCGAGCGTCAGGCGCAGGCCCGGCTGGCACCGCAAATCGAAGCCCTGCGCGCCGAACTGGAACGCAGTTTTGCCCAGGCTTTTGACGACCAGGTGCATGTGCTCACGCTTTACGCCAGCCACGATGAAGCCATCTCTTGCCTGCGTGAGTACGCCCTGCGCGGCGCTGTGGATGATGGCCGCCTGCATCTGGACGTGCGCTTTACCGGCAGCGTCGATGCCATTCGCGCACTCAACGAAGGCCGCTGCGTGCTGGCGGGTTTTCACACCCTGAGCGACACTGGCCGAAAAACCCGCAGCGAGCGCACTTACAAGCCGCTGCTCAAGCCAGGTCTGCACAAGATCATCGGTTTTGCCAAGCGCACCCAGGGCCTGATTGTGGCCCCTGGCAACCCGCTGGCGCTGCACTCCTTGGCTGATGTCGTCGCGGCCCATGCCCGCTTTGCCAATCGCGCGCTGGGCTCAGGCACTCGCGTGGTACTTGACGAACTGCTGGAGCGTTCCGGCTTGTCCGGCACCCTGTTGCCGGGCTATGCGCGCGTTGAACCGTCTCACACAGCGGTGGCACAGGCAGTGGCTTCTGGCCAGTGCGATGCCGGCTTGGGCATTGCGGCGGCGGCGCTGCATGCCGGACTGGACTTTGTGCCGCTGGTGGACGAGCGCTATCACCTGGTGTGCCTGAAGTCGGCGCTGGAGCAGCCCGGCGTTCAACAACTACGCCAATTGCTGCAAACCCCAGACTGGCAAGCTCACATCGGTTCGATTGCTGGCTACGCAAGCGCACAAAGTGGTGAGGTGCTGTCCATGCGCAAAGTGCTGCCATGGTGGACTTTTGCGCACCACAAAACCGCCCACCAGTCGCAGCTGTAGTTGTCGTTGCAGGGCAAGGTATTGGCCGCCCGGTGCTTCATACACAAATAAATTCAGCCTGGCCCCTAAAATTATTCAGGTTTTAACGCAATACAAGCCGCTAAACTCCCACGGCTGAAATACTGCATGAACCATTACCGTGGTCGAACTGCAAACCAATCAAATAATGGAGACACCATGACCCCTTTGCTCGCGCTGTCCCGGCTGATCGACAAGATCACCACCGGCATCGGCAAATTCACCATGTGGCTGATTCTGGCCACCACCCTCATCAGCGCCGGCAACGCCATCGTGCGCAAAATCTTCAACGTCAGCTCCAATGGCTTGCTGGAGATTCAGTGGTATCTGTTTGCCGCAGTTTTCCTGATGGGTGCCGGCTATGGCTTCCTGAAAAATTCGCATGTGCGCATTGACTTTGTCGCCACCCGCATGAGCGCCCGCACGCGCAACTGGATTGATGTGGTGGGCATCGTTGCCGTGTTGTTTCCGTTTTGTCTGCTGTCTATCGCACTGGGCTGGCCACTTTTTGCCAACGCCCTGGCTACCGGCGAAATGTCACAAAACGCTGGCGGCCTGATCCGCTGGCCCGCCTATGGCCTGATTCCGCTCGGCTTTGCTTTGCTGGCCCTGCAGGGGGTTTCCGAACTCATCAAACGTTTCGCCTTTTTGTTGGGTCAAGGCCCTGATGTCTTGTCCCATGAGGAAGGCGAGACCGAGGAAGAAAAACACATCAGAGAGCTTGAAGCCATCGCTGCAAGCAAACTGGCGGGAGAACACTGAATGCAAACCACCTTTTTGGCACAGCAGTTTGTGCCGCTGATGTTCGCCGGTCTGTTTGTCTTTTTGCTCAGCGGTTTCCCGGTAGCCTTTGCGCTGGCCGCCACCGGTCTGGGTTTTGGCCTGCTCGGCATGGAAGCCGGCATCTTCCCGGCTTCGCTGTTTCAGGCTCTGCCGCTGCGCGTCTTTGGCATCATGCAAAACGACACACTGCTGGCCATTCCGTTCTTCACCTTCATGGGGATTATTCTGGAACGCTCCGGCATGGCCGAAGACCTGCTGGAAACCGTCGGCCAGGTGTTTGGCCCGCTGCGTGGCGGTTTGGCCATTGCGGTGATTCTGGTGGGTGCCTTGCTGGCGGCCACCACCGGCGTCGTGGCAGCGGCTGTGATCTCGATGGGCTTGATCTCACTGCCCATCATGCTGCGCTACGGCTACAGCCGGGTCATTGCCACCGGGGCCATCACGGCATCGGGCACGCTGGCGCAGGCCATACCACCTTCTTTGGTGCTGATTGTGCTGGCCGACCAATTGGGCCGCTCGGTGGGCGACATGTATGCCGGTGCCTTGTTGCCAGGCTTGCTGTTGGTCGTGGTGTATGTCGCGTTTGTGGTGTTGGTGGCGATCTTCAAGCCATCCATGGTGCCGGCCCTGCCGGAGGAGGCGCGCATCTACCGCGAAGCCAATGGCAATTCCGGTCACAAATCGCTGCTGGTGCTGGTGCTGATTTGTGCCGCTGTGGGCTACACCTGGGCGCAGGTGCATGACGGTTTGATGACCGCCTGGCTGGAGCGCAGCCTGCCCTCGGCCAAGGATGAAATCGTCATCATGTCGATGACTCTGGCCTCCATCACCGGTCTGCTATTGGCCATCATCAACCGCGTCACCAAAATGGCGCTGTTGTCGCGCCTGGCCGAGCAGGTCACGTTTGTGCTGATGCCGCCGCTGATCCTGATCTTTCTCGTATTGGGCACCATCTTTCTGGGCATTGCCACACCCACCGAAGGCGGTGCCATGGGTGCCATGGGTGCCTTGATTCTGGCCAAGGGCAAGGGCCGGCTGAAGATGAGCATCTTGACACAGGCGCTGGAAAACACCGCCAAGCTGGCCTCGTTCGTGATGTTCATCCTGATTGGCTCCACCGTGTTCAGCTTCACGTTCAATGCGGCCGACGGCCACATTTGGGTGGAACACCTGTTTACCAACATGCCGGGCGGCGGCTGGGGCTTCCTTGTTGTGGTGAACCTGCTGGTGTTCTTTTTGGGCATGTTCATCGACTTCTTCGAGATTGCCTTCATCGTGGTGCCGCTGCTGGCCCCGGTGGCCGAAAAAATCCTGCCTGGTCTGGTGCCCGGCATGACGCCTGACGCTGCCATGATCTGGTTTGGCGTGATGATTGCCATGAACCTGCAAACCTCGTTCCTGACGCCGCCCTTTGGTTTTGCGCTGTTTTACCTGCGCAGTGTGGCAGCCAAGGCCAGCTACAAAGACCGGGTCACGGGTGAGACCATCAAGGCTGTCACCACCACCGAGATTTACAAGGGTTCCATTGCTTTCATTGGCATGCTGCTCATCATGCTGGTGACCATCATTGTGTTCCCCAAATTGGTGGTGGGTGACTTGTCGAAAGACAAGGGATTGAGCGACTCCGCCGTGATGGAGCAGTTGCAAATGCATGACGAGCAACCCGCTGACGAAACGGCAGAGCCGGGCACGCCGCCCGCCGATGGTGCGCAACCCGCAGACGGTGCGGCGCCCGCCACCGAACCCCAAGGCGCAGCGTCCACGGAAGACGATCCCATGAAAGCCATGCTCGAGGCCGTTGCCAAGGACGCCAAGAAAGGCAAACCGTAATACAACACACCAGGCATGGGCGCGCAAAGCGGACCCATGCCGCCTGGTTTCCACCATAAAAAAACCGCGCCGAAGCGCGGTTTTTTTATGGTTATCGCTGAGTGCTTACAGCTTTTGCGACTGCATGAAGCTGTCAAAACGTGCTTCAGTAAAGCGGAACCAGAGATTGGCTTCACCACGATACGAGGCATAGTCAGCGTAGATTTTCTTCCAGGCCGGGTTGCTGGCGCTCAGTTCAGCGTACACATCTTGCGCGGCCTTGAAGGCAGCGGTCAACACGGGTGTGGGGAACGGATGCAGCTTGGTGCCCTGGCTCACCAAGGTCTTGAGGGCGCCCGGGTTCTTGATGTCGTACTTGGCTTGCATGTCGGTGTGCGCGTAGGCAGCCGCACATTCGATGATGGCCTTGTACTCGGCCGACAAACCCTCGTAGGCTTTCTGGTTCACATACAGTGACAGTTGCGGGCCGCCCTCCCACCAGCCTGGGTAGTAGTAATGCGGGGCCACTTTGTTGAAGCCCAGCTTCAGGTCATCATAGGGGCCGACCCATTCGGCTGCGTCAATCGTGCCTTTTTCCAACGCCTGGTAAATCTCGCCACCCGGGATGTTTTGTGGCACAGTGCCCAAACGCTCCAGCACCTTGCCGCCAAAGCCGCCGACACGGAACTTCAGGCCTTTAAGGTCGGCTACTGTCTTGATTTCCTTGCGGTACCAGCCACCCATTTGGGCACCCGTGTTACCCATCGGGAAGTTCACGATACCGACCTTGGCGTAAAACTCGCGCATCAGTGTCATGCCGTTGCCCTGGTACATCCAGGCGGTCATCTGGCGGCTGTTCAGACCAAATGGAATGGCGCAGTCCAGCGCGTAAGTAGCATCCTTGCCAAAGAAATAATAAGGCGCGGTATGCGCCATTTCGACGGTGCCATTGGATGAACCATCAAGCACCGCACCAGCAGGCATCAACTCGCCACCGGCATGCACCGAGATCGTGAACTTGCCGCCCGACAATTCGCCCACTTTTTTGGCGAAGGTTTCAGCGGCACCATAAATGGTATCGAGTGCTTTGGGAAAGCTTGAAGCCAAGCGCCAGCGGATAGCGGCACCCTGGGCATGCACCACCGGTGCGGCACCAGCGGCCAAGACGCCAGCGATACCAGCGTTTTTAATTACGGAACGACGATCCATCGATTTACTCCTGGGGTAGTTGATTGAGTAGCTCACAGCGCGGGTAAGCGCCGTGATGACTGGTAAAAGTCACCCTGCATTCTATGAACTGCACCAGGGTGAATCCGTGGGGGTTTTCCCTTGAATACAGGCGCAAAAATTTTCAATCCACACACAAAATATTTTCACTTCCACCTCGCCTCAAAAGAAAAAGCCCCAAAGCACGGCAAGCGTGCCTTTGGGGCGCTGCGGAAAGCGCGCTCTGAAAGCGCTTAAATCTTGGCAGTGGTCATGTAACTGTCAAAACGGAACTCGGAAAAGCGCAGCCACAACAACTGGTCACGCTGGAAGGCGCGCATGTCCTGGTGAATTTTCTTGAATTCGGGCGACTTGGCTTCGTGTTCGGCAAACACTTCCATCGAGGCCTTGAAGCCAGCATCCATGATAGCTTGGGGAAAGGCTTTGAGCTGCGTCTTGGCAGCTACCAGCTTCTTCAAGGCAATCGGGTTGAACGCATCGTATTTGGACGTCATGTCCCTGGCCGCCACCGCTGTGGCCACGTCAACCATCGCCTGGTATTCCGGTGACAGCGCCGCGTAGGCTTTGGTGTTGATGAAAAATTCCAGCTCCGCGCCACCTTCCCACCAGCCAGGATAGTAGTAGAAAGGTGCCACTTTGTTGAAACCAAGTTTCTGGTCGTCGTAAGGGCCGACGAACTCGGTGGCGTCGAGTGTGCCTTTTTCAAGGGCCAGGTAAACCTCGCCGGCGGGCATGTTTTGCGACACGACGCCGAGCTTTTGCATGGCTTCGCCAAACAAGCCACCACCCATGCGCATTTTCAAGCCCTTGAGGTCTTTCACGGTCTTGATTTCCTTGCGATACCAGCCACCCATCTGGGTGCCAGTATTGCCCGCACTGCGGCTTTTGATGTTGTACCTGGCGTAAAACTCGTCCATCAGCTTGCGGCCATTGCCATGTTCCATCCAGGCATCCATCTGGCGCGCGGTCAGGCCAAAAGGCACGGCACAGCCAAAGGCAAAAATAGGATCCTTGCCGGTAAAGTAATAAGAGGCCGTCTGGGCCATTTCGACGGTGCCATTTTGAATGGCATCGACGACACCAAACGCCGGCATCAATTCACCCGCGGCGTGCACCGTGACTTCAAATTTTCCGCCCGACAAGGCTTTGACGGTTTTGGCAAACATTTCGGCGCTGCCAAAAATGGTGTCCAAAGACTTGGGGAAACTTGACGCCAGGCGCCAGCGAACGTTGGCCCCCTGGGCATGCACAACAGGCGCGACACCAGCAGCCAGTACACCAGCCAGGCCAGCGTGTTTGATAACAGAACGGCGATCCATGGGGTTCACTCCTTTAGTAAATGATCAAATGTCATTATAGGAATGCCGCTGGTCAAAATAAGGGTTTACCCTAGGTTCCTCATCCCTGGCCGCGACGGGATGTTGCGATGGATCAAGCCTGAGTGATTCAGGCCATCACTTTCAACGTGGGGCCAGCAATGCGTCAAAGCGCTGACGCACCGACGCTTCAATACCGGGCGCATCCAGTCCCTGCAGCGCCAGCAATTTGGCCTGGTCACCATGCTCAATAAAGACATCACGCAGGCCCAATTGCAGCACCGGTTTGGTCACACCGGCAGCGGCCAGCGCTTCGAGCACGGCGCTGCCGGCGCCGCCCATCACAGCCCCCTCTTCCAGCGTGACCAGGGCTTCGTGGCTGGCCGCCACTTGCAGCAGCAAGTCCACATCGAGCGGTTTGGCCCAGCGCATGTTGACCACGGTGGCATCCAGTCTATTCGCAGCCTCCAGCGCCGGGTACAGCAGCGTGCCAAAGGCCAGAATCGCCACACGTTGCCCGGTTCGACGGATCTCGCCCTTGCCGAACGGCAAGGCGTCAAGTGTGCAGGTCACGGCCACGCCAGCGCCGACACCGCGCGGGTAACGCACCGCCACCGGGGTGTTTTGGGCATAGGCCGTGCTGAGCAACTGACGGCATTCATTTTCATCGGCCGGGCAAGCCAAACTGATGTTGGGAATGCAACGCAGGTAAGAGATGTCATAAGCACCGGCGTGGGTAGCGCCATCGGCCCCGACCAAACCCGCACGGTCGAGTGCAAACACCACCGGCAGATTCTGGATGGCAACGTCATGGATCAGCTGGTCATAGCCGCGCTGCAAAAAGGTGGAGTAAATCGCCACCACCGGTTTCAGGCCCTCGCAGGCCAGCCCGGCGGCAAAGGTGACGGCGTGCTGCTCGGCAATGCCCACATCAAAATACCGATTTGGGAAGCGCTGCTCGAACGCCACCATGCCAGAGCCCTCGCGCATGGCCGGGGTAATGCCCACCAGCCGGTCATCGGCGGCAGCCATGTCGCACAACCAGTCACCAAACACCTGGGTAAAGCTGGGCTTGCTGATGGCGGCGGATGCTTGCAGGCCCACCGCCGGATCAAACTTGCCGGGGCCATGGTAGGCCACCGGATCGGCCTCGGCCAGCTTGTAGCCCTGGCCTTTTTTGGTGACCACATGCAAGAATTGCGGGCCCTTGAGGTGCTTGATGTTCTCAAGCACCGACACCAGCGTCTGCACGTCATGGCCGTCAATCGGGCCGACGTAATTAAAGCCAAACTTCTCGAACAGCGTGACCCGGCTGACCATGCCTTTGGCCGACTCTTCAAAGCGGCGCGCCAACTCCAGCAAGGGCGGCGCACCGCGCAACACGTTTTTGCTGGCGCTTTTGGCAGCGGCATAAAACTGGCCGCTGAGCAGCTTGGCCAGATAGCGGTTGAGCGCACCCACCGGCGGGCTGATCGACATGTCGTTGTCGTTCAAAATCACCAGCAGGTTGCAGTCCGACACACCGGCGTTGTTCATGGCCTCAAAGGCCATGCCGGCGGTCATGGCGCCATCACCAATCACGGCAATGGCGTGGCGATCTTCACCCTTGAGGCGCGAGGCCATGGCCATGCCCAGGGCAGCCGAGATCGAGGTGCTGGAGTGGGCTGTGCCAAAGGCATCAAATTCGCTCTCGGCGCGCTGCGGAAATCCGCTCAAACCACCCAACTGGCGCAGCGTGGCCATGCGCTCCCGTCGGCCGGTGAGGATTTTGTGCGGGTAGGTCTGGT
>PHCO01000106.1:0-10914 GCA_002842265.1 Betaproteobacteria bacterium HGW-Betaproteobacteria-18
CCCGCCGCAATGCCCGCTGGCGTGTTGACTTCAATGGGCTGGGGGAGCTGTCTTTTTGCCCCGTAGTAAGAAAGACGGATCGACTGAAGCAACTGCTGCTGCGTGATGTGCTGGCCCAAACCAGGGAGTTTGCCGAATCGATTGGACAAAGCATGTTGGATCGGGCCTTGTCTTGGGCGTACCTGAGCGAAACCGAAGGCTCCTTCGCCATCGAAGGTGAAACACCCAGCCAGGACAAGGCGTCGATGTTTGCCAGTCTTTTGAAACGTGCGCATGACCAGCGGCCGCTGTCAGAAGCCTATCTGGTGGAGCTGCAAAACGCGGCCATCACCAACCCCTACGACAAGGCGGTGCAGTTTCGCATCGAGCAAAACCGGCTGCAGGGCGATGCCTTGGGCGCGGCGGGCGTGACCTATGTGCCGCCCAGTCCGGATCTCTGCAATCCGTTGATGCAGCAACTGATGGCGTTGGCCAATCGAAAGCTGCCGGGCATGGATGCGCTGGTACACGCGGCACTGGTTTCTTTTTCGTTTGTGTTCATCCACCCTTTCATGGATGGCAATGGCCGCCTGTCGCGGTTCCTGATTCATCACGCACTGGGGCAGTCTGGCCGCTTGCCCACCGGCTTCTTGTTGCCCATTTCCGTGGCCATGAAAAAACACGAGGAACAGTACCTGCAGGCGCTGAAGTCTTTCAGCAAGCCTGCCCGGGACTTGTGCCAAGTGCTCTGGTCTGGCGATGACCAATACAGTTACGCGTGGCAGCCCGATGCCGACATCTGGTTTCGCTACATGGACCTGACCGATTGCGTGGAATTCACGGTAGCGATGGCGCAAGCCGCGCTGGACACCCACTTGCGAAACGAGGTGGAATTTCTGGCCCTTTTTGATGATGTCGCGAGGTACATCAACGATCGTCACGATCTGCGAAGCAGTGATTTGGCGACTTTGATCGTCACGACGCATCAGAACGGCGGCAAGCTGTCGAACAAACGTCGCAAACGTTTTGCAGATCGGGTGCAAGCCCATGTGCTGGATGACATTGAAGCGGCTGTGGCCAGGCGCATGCAGGGCTTGCCCTTGTCTTGACAACAAAGCAGAATGAGCTAGGCGTGAAACGCGCATTTGGAAAGCATGCGATCAACCCAACAATTTTCTCTAGCTCGGCGTGTCCCTCAAACGCAGCAACATGTCCTTGAGTGTGATGTGCTGAACCACTCGGAGAAGTCGGGCTTCAACAGCCGTGTAAACAGCCAGTTCTGGTGGCGTGTTTGTCGTACCTGCTTCGTGTTCTGCAACGATGATGGCGAATGCCTTTTCCACGCGGGAGGTCACTTCCTGCACGATACGCCGTGCGGCAGGTTCGGGCATCCCGAGCTGCTTCGCCGCAGCCAATACAGCACCCAAGGTCACGTCGCCAAAGGTCTGTGCGCCAGGCAGCGGGAACGTCATTTGCACTTGATTCCATGTCGCGCGCTCGTCTGCGAATGTCTTGGTGTGGTAGCTACAGCGCGCTTGACAATGAAGCTGCGGCGCAGACAGTGGTTGCACGCGTTCTTGAAGCGGCGCTTGCCAAAACACTGGTAGCGTGAACGGCTACCAATAAGTGCGGATACAGCAATTGATCTGTTCAGCACATTTTTCATAAAGGTAACAAAAAAGGACTTGGCATTGCTGCGAAGTCCTTGAATATTCTTGTTTTCCTGGTGGGCGGTGCAGGTTTCGAACCTGCGACCCCCACAGTGTGAATGTGGTGCTCTACCCCTGAGCTAACCGCCCTTGTCCCCATCAGGAAAGAGGCAGATTATGTCACAGATTCGAGCGTTTTCTGCTCTGCGGTGCGCCAGATGGTCTTGCCCTTGCTGGACGCGTCAATTTGCTGCAACACGTCTTCGTGCGCAGCCATTTCCTGCTCGCTGGCGCTGATCACGGGCAGCACAAACTGGCTCAAATCGAGCGCGCTGACACGGTCGCCGTTGGCGTCGGTGGCGGGGCCCTCGTCCATCAGCAGCGCGTTTTGCCCGCGCGTGAGGTTGATGTACATGTCGGCCAGCAGCTCGGCATCGAGCAGCGCGCCGTGCAGCGTGCGGCCCGAGTTGTCCACCTCCAGGCGGTCGCACAGGGCGTCGAGCGAGTTGCGTTTGCCCGGAAAAATCTCCTTGGCCATGACCAGCGTGTCGGTGATGCTGGCCACCACACTTTTTACCGGCGGCTGTTTGATGAGCGCCAGCTCCATGTTCAGGAAACCCAGGTCAAACGGCGCGTTGTGAATGACCACATGCGCGTCTTTCAGGAAGTCCAGCAGGTCAAGGGCAATGTCGGCAAACCTGGGCTTGTCTTTGAGGAATTCGCTGGTGATGCCGTGCACCTTGAGCGCTTCCTCGTGGCTGTCGCGCCCCGGGTTGACGTAAATGTGGCGGTTGTTGCCGGTGAGCTTGCGGTGCAGCATCTCGACGCAACCGATCTCGATGATGCGGTCGCCGTTGTCGGCCGACAGGCCCGTGGTTTCAGTGTCTAAAAAGATTTGGCGCATTAGTGGCCTTCTTTGGCATGGTTGATCGAGTACTTGGGGATTTCGATCACCAGATTTTTCTGCGACAGGATGGCCTGGCAGCTCAGGCGCGAGTTGGGCTCCAGCCCCCAGGCCTGGTCAAGCAAATCGTCCTCATTTTCTTCCGATGGCGCCAGAGAGTCAAAGCCTTCGCGCACGATCACGTGGCAGGTGGTGCAGGCGCAGCTCATCTCGCAGGCGTGTTCGATGTTGATGTGGTTGTCCAGCAGCGCTTCGCAAATGGAGGTGCCGGCCGGGGCAGACACCTCGGCGCCCTGCGGGCAGTATTCGGCGTGGGGCAGGATTTTGATGATGGGCATGATTAATTTTTTTAGTTAGTTGGGGTCAGAGCACGTTTGCTGCGCAAAGTGGTCTGACCCGCAAGGTCCTTAAATTGATTCAATATTTTTGCCGGCCAGGGCTTTCTGGATGCCACGGTTCATGCGCATGGCGGCAAAGGCTTCGGTGCCTTTGGCAAGCTGCAGGGTAATGGCTTCGATGGCTTTGGCGTCTTCCAAAGTGCGCGCGGCCTGCACGGCTTGCATCAGCCGGTCGATGTCGGCGCGCTGGGCGTCGTCGAGCAAATCGCCATCGGCAGCCAGCGCGCTCACGGTGGCCAGAACCATGCGGTCGGCATCGACGCGCGCCTCGGTCACGGCGCGGGCCTGCATGTCGGCTTCGGCGGTGGTGAAGCTTTCCTGCAACATGCGGGCAATCTGGTCGTCGCCCAGGCCGTAGGACGGTTTGACGGCGATTTGTGCCTCCACGCCGCTGCCCTGTTCGCGTGCCGCCACACTGAGCAGTCCGTCGGCATCCACGGTGAAGGTGACGCGAATGCGCGCAGCACCCGCGGCCATGGGCGGAATGCCGCGCAATTCAAAGCGCGCCAGACTGCGGCAGTCGGCCACCAGGTCGCGCTCGCCCTGCACCACGTGCAGCGCCAGCGCGGTCTGGCCGTCGATGTAGGTGGTGAAGTCCTGCGCCTTGGCCGTGGGAATGGTTTCGTTGCGCAGCACGATGCGCTCGGCCAGCCCGCCCATGGTCTCGATGCCCAGTGACAATGGAATCACGTCGAGCAGCAGCAGGTCGCCGCCCGGGTTGTTGCCAGCCAACTGGTTGGCCTGAATGGCGGCGCCCAGCGCCACCACCTCGTCAGGGTTGAGGTTGGTGAGCGGTGTCTGGCCAAAAAACTGCGCCACGGCGTTTTGAATTTGCGGCATGCGGGTGGAGCCACCCACCATCACCACACCTTTGACATCCTGCACGGTGAGCTTGGCATCACGCAGCGCCTTGCGCACCGCATTCAGGGTGCGGGTGGTCAGCGCGCTGGTGGCGGCTTCAAAGTCTGAACACTTCACATCGAAAGTGACTCTAGCCCCTGTAGATAAAGCATCAAACGCTACACAATCAGTAGCAGACAAACACTCCTTGCAATTCCTGGCAACGGCTTTGAGGGCGGCTTTATCGATCGGGCTGGCGCTGTCCATGGACCCGGCGCCGGTTTGCGCCAGCACCCAGTCGGCCAGCGCGTGGTCGTAATCGTCGCCGCCCAGCGCCGAGTCGCCGCCGGTGGCCACCACCTCGAACACGCCTTGGGTGAGCTTGAGGATGGAGATATCAAAGGTGCCGCCACCGAGGTCGTAAATGGCGTAAATCCCTTCGCTGGCGTTGTCCAGCCCGTAGGCGATGGCCGCGGCGGTGGGCTCGTTGATCAGGCGCAGCACGTTCAAGCCGGCAAGCTGCGCTGCATCTTTGGTGGCCTGGCGCTGGGCGTCGTCAAAGTAGGCCGGCACCGTGATCACCGCGCCATACAGGTCGGC
Organism: Betaproteobacteria bacterium HGW-Betaproteobacteria-18; assembly: GCA_002842265.1. Classification (GTDB taxonomy): domain Bacteria; phylum Pseudomonadota; class Gammaproteobacteria; order Burkholderiales; family Burkholderiaceae_C; genus Rhodoferax. The sequence goes on from PHCO01000106.1 coordinate 4,371, forward strand.
ATTGAAGGTGTCTTCGGCGCGGTAACGCAGCGTGGCCAGAATGTCGGCACTCACCTCGACCGGGGACTTTTCGCCCTGCACGGTCTGGATGCCCAGCATGCCGGGGTGATCGACAAAATGGTAGGGCAGCTTGGCGGCCAGCGCCACGTCTTTCAGGCTGCGGCCCATGAAACGCTTGACCGAAGCGATGGTGTTTTCGGGGTCGCCGACGCCACCAGTCATGGCCTCATCGCCAATCTGGCGGCCACCGCCGACCAGGTAGCGCACCACCGACGGCAAGATCACCCGCCCTTGCGCATCGGGCAGGCATTCGGCCACGCCATGGCGCACGCTGGCCACCAGCGAATGGGTGGTGCCCAGGTCGATGCCGATGGCAACGCGGCGCTCGTGCGGGTTGGGCGTTTGCCCGGGTTCGGAAATTTGGAGTAAGGCCATGTTTTTTAGTTTTCGATCTGGTCCAGCCGGGCGTTGACATCGGCGGCAAAGCGCTCGATGAACATCAGCGCCCTGACCTGCGCCACAGCGGCGGTGTAGTCCTGCGACTGGTCCAGCAACTGCTCTATTTTAAGAAGTACTTCGCGCCCGGCCTGGCGGCACTGCTGGCTGATCTGGTCCAGGTCTTCGGCACCCTGGGCCTCGTCCAGCGCTTCGCGCCACTGCATTTGCTGCATCAAGAAAGCAGCGGGCATGGCGGTGTTGTTTTCGGCATTGACCGGCGCATCATGCAACTCGCACAGATAGGCGGCGCGTTTCAGCGGGTCTTTGAGACGCTGATACGCCTCGTTGATGCGCACCGACCACTGCATCGCCACGCGCTGGGCAGCAGCGCCCTGGGCGGTGAACTTGTCAGGATGCGCCTGGCGCTGCAGGTCTTTCCAGCGGGCATCCAGCACCGCGCGGTCCTGGGCAAAACGCTGTTCCAGACCGAACAGCTCGAAGTCGTCAGATTGGAGATTCACACGCGAAACGATTCGCCACAGCCGCAGCGGTCACGCTCCTTGGGGTTGTTGAACTTGAAGCCTTCGTTGAGCCCTTCGCGGACAAAGTCGAGCTCGGTGCCGTCCAGATAGGCCAGGCTTTTGGGGTCGATCAGTACCTTGACGCCATGGCCTTCAAACACCAGGTCTTCGGGGCCGATCTCATCGACATATTCCAGCTTGTATGCCATGCCGGAACACCCGGTGGTTTTGACACCCAGGCGCACGCCCACACCCTGACCGCGTTTGGTCAGGTAGCGGGTCACATGCCGGGCAGCGGCTTCGGTCAGCGTCACAGCCATTTTGGTAACAATCCAGTTGGGTGACAGGCTGCCATGCACCCCAGGGCACAGGCAGACTGGCGTTATTTAGTGAGTTTGCGCTTCGGTGTGCTTTTGACGGTAGTCGTTGACGGCCGCCTTGATGGCATCTTCGGCCAAAATCGAACAGTGGATTTTGACAGGTGGCAGCGCCAGTTCTTCGGCAATCTCGCTGTTTTTTAGCTGTGATGCCTGATCCAGCGTCTTGCCCTTGACCCATTCGGTGACCAATGACGACGAGGCAATGGCCGAGCCACAGCCGTAGGTCTTGAAGCGTGCGTCTTCGATCACACCGGTTTCGGGGTTGACCTTGATCTGCAGTTTCATCACGTCGCCGCAAGCCGGTGCACCCACCATGCCGGTGCCCACCGAGTCATCGCCCTTGTCGAACGAGCCCACATTGCGGGGGTGCTCGTAGTGGTCCACCACTTTTTCTGAATATGCCATGGTAATTCTCCTTAATGAGTTAGGTTCAGTGCGCTGCCCACTGGATGGTGCTGATGTCAATGCCTTCCTTGTACATGTCCCACAGCGGACTGAGTTCGCGCAGGCGCGCCACGTTTTCCTTGATGGTGCCAACCGCGTAGTCGATTTCTTCTTCAGTGGTCCAGCGGCCAATGGTCATGCGCAGGCTGCTGTGGGCCAGCTCGTCGCTGCGGCCCAGAGCACGCAACACATAGCTGGGCTCCAGCGAGGCCGAGGTACAGGCCGAGCCGCTGCTGACGGCCAGGCCCTTGATGCCCATGATCAAAGATTCGCCTTCGACATAGTTGAAGCTGATGTTGAGGTTGTGCGGCACGCGCTGCGTCAGGTGGCCATTGATAAAAACCTGCTCAATGCCTTGCAGGCCGGCAATCATGCGGTCGTGCAGCGCCTGGATCTTGACCAGCTCAGCGGCCATTTCTTCCTTGGCAATACGGTAAGCCTCACCCATGCCCACAATCTGGTGCGTGGGCAAGGTGCCAGAACGCATGCCGCGCTCGTGGCCACCGCCGTGCATTTGCGCCTCGATGCGGATGCGTGGCTTGCGCCGCACAAACAAGGCACCAATGCCCTTGGGGCCGTAGGTTTTGTGGGCCGTCAGGCTCATCAGATCAACCGGCATGGTGCTGATGTCAAAAGCGACCCGTCCGGTGGCCTGGGCGGCATCGACATGGAACACCACGCCGTGTTCACGGCAGATGGCGCCAATGGCAGCAACGTCCTGAATCACACCAATTTCGTTGTTGACAAACATCACGCTGGCCAGAATGGTGTCGGGGCGAATGGCAGCCCTGAAGGCATCCAGATTGACCAGGCCATCGGCCTGCACGTCAAGGTAAGTCACCTCAAAGCCCTGGCGCTCCAGCTCGCGGCAGGTGTCGAGCACGGCCTTGTGCTCGGTCTTGACCGTGATGATGTGTTTGCCCTTGCTCTGGTAAAAGTGCGCTGCCCCTTTGATTGCCAGGTTGTTGGACTCGGTAGCACCAGAGGTCCAGACGATTTCGCGCGGGTCGGCGCCAATCAGGGCTGCCACCTGTTCGCGGGCGTTTTCTACTGCGGCTTCGGCCTCCCAGCCCCAGGCGTGGCTGCGCGAGGCGGGGTTGCCGAAATGCTCGCGCAACCAGGGAATCATGGCATCGACCACCCGCTGGTCGCAGGGGTTGGTGGCGCTGTAGTCCATGTAAATGGGGAAGTGTGGCGTGCTGTCCATGTTGGGTTCTCGTGATGAATAAACTTGTAATTTACATCTTGGCGTAGCCGGCACCCAGCGCAAACACCGAGTTGGGGGCGTTGATGCGGATCGGCTTCATGACCGGCATGCTGGAAATGGCGCGCTTGGGGGCAGATTTTTCTTCCACCTGAAAGCCCTTGGCCAATTGGTCATCGACCAGCTTTTGCAGGCTGACCGAGTCCAGAAACTCGACCATTTTGACATTCAGCGAAGCCCACAACTCATGCGTCATGCAACGGCTGCCTTCGCCCAGGCAGTTTTCCTTGCCGCCGCACTGGGTGGCATCCATGGGCTCATCCACCGAGGTGATGATCTCGGCCACGGTGATGTCGGCCGGCGAACGCGCCAACGTGTAACCACCGCCAGGGCCACGGGTGGACTCCACCAGCGCGTTGCGGCGCAACTTGCCAAACAATTGTTCCAGATAGGACAGGGAAATTTGTTGGCGCTGGCTGATGGCGGCCAGCGTGACGGGGCCAGCCGATTGGCGCAAACCCAGATCAATCATTGCAGTGACCGCAAAACGGCCTTTGGTAGTTAAACGCATGACACACTCCTGATGTTTCGTTATCAATTAAATTGATTTTCAAGTCGGATAACGGTGTCAAGTATAGCCATAAACCAACTGTTTTAGTCGGGTAACTAGACTGATCAGTATCTTTTTAAGGTTATTTATCCGCCACCAGGGCCAGAACGCTGTCGCGACCCGCAGCGCCGAAGGCTTGCTCCTTCAAAATAGCCAGTTGATCGCGTACCCGCGCGGCTTTTTCAAACTCCAGGTTGCGGGCGTGTTCCATCATCAACTTTTCCAGGCGCTTGATCTCGCGCGAGATGTCTTTCTCGCTCATGTCTTCCACCTGCGCCCGCTGCATGGCATCGCGCTCCAGCTTCTCGGCCTCTTTGCCCGCTTTTTCGCTATAAACCCCATCGATCAAGTCGCGCACTTCTTTGACAATGCTGCGCGGCGTGATGCCGTGCGCCAGGTTGTGCGCCACCTGCTTGACACGGCGGCGTTCGGTCTCGCCAATGGCTTTTCGCATCGACTCGGTCACCTTGTCGGCATACAAAATCGCCCGACCCTCCACGTTGCGCGCGGCGCGGCCAATGGTTTGAATCAACGAACGCTCGGAGCGCAAAAAACCCTCCTTGTCGGCATCCAGAATCGCCACCAGCGACACCTCGGGGATGTCCAACCCTTCGCGCAGCAGGTTGATGCCGACCAGCACGTCAAAGGTGCCCAAGCGCAGGTCGCGCAAAATCTCGACCCGCTCCACGGTGTCGATGTCGCTGTGCAGGTAGCGCACCTTGACGCCGTTGTCGCTCAAATAATCAGTGAGCTGCTCGGCCATGCGCTTGGTGAGTGTGGTGATCAGCACGCGCTCGTGTTTTTCGACACGAATGCGGATTTCCTGCAGCACGTCATCGACCTGGGTGATGGCCGGGCGCACCTCCACCTCGGGGTCCACCAGGCCGGTGGGGCGCACCAGTTGCTCCACCACCTGGCCGCTATGGTCTTTCTCCCACTGGGCGGGCGTGGCAGAGACAAAAATGGCCTGGCGCATCCGCGTCTCGAATTCTTCAAACTTGAGCGGCCGATTGTCGAGCGCGCTGGGCAACCTGAAGCCGTACTCCACCAGCGTGGTCTTGCGCGAGCGGTCGCCGTTGTACATGCCGCCAAACTGGCCGATCAGCACGTGGCTTTCGTCCAGGAACATCAGCGCGTCCTTGGGCAGGTAATCGGTCAGGGTGGCGGGCGGCGCGCCGGGGGCCGAGCCGCTCAGGTGGCGTGAATAGTTTTCAATGCCCTTGCAATGGCCGACTTCGCTGAGCATTTCCAGATCAAAGCGGGTGCGCTGCTCGATGCGCTGCGCTTCCACCAGTTTGCCCTGGCTGACGAACTCCTTGACGCGCTCGGCGAGCTCAATCTTGATGGCCTCCACCGCAGACAGCACCTGCTCGCGCGGTGTCACGTAATGGCTGCTCGGGTACACGGTAAAGCGCGGAATCTTTTGCCGGATGCGCCCGGTGAGCGGGTCAAACAGCTGCAAGCTTTCGATCTCGTCGTCGAACAGTTCGACGCGAATCGCCATCTCGGAATGCTCGGCCGGAAAAATGTCGATGGTGTCGCCGCGCACCCGAAAAGCACCGCGCGAAAAATCAATGTCGTTGCGCTGGTACTGCATGCGCACCAGTTGCGCAATCATGTCGCGCTGGCCCAGCTTGTCGCCCGCGCGCAAGGTCATCACCATCTTGTGGTACGCCTCGGGCTGGCCGATGCCGTAGATGGCCGACACCGTGGCGACGATCACCACATCGCGGCGCTCCAGCACACTTTTGGTGCACGAGAGGCGCATCTGCTCGATGTGCTCGTTGATGGCAGAGTCTTTTTCAATGAACAAATCACGCTGCGGCACGTAGGCCTCGGGCTGGTAGTAGTCGTAATAGCTGACGAAGTACTCAACCGCATTTTTCGGAAAAAACTCGCGGAACTCGCTGTAGAGCTGCGCCGCCAGCGTCTTGTTGGGCGCAAATACGATGGCGGGCCGACCCAGCCGGGCAATCACATTGGCCATGGTGAAGGTCTTGCCCGAGCCGGTCACACCCAGCAGGGTCTGGAACACTTCACCGTCATTGACGCCTTCCACCAATTGGTCAATGGCCTCAGGCTGGTCACCCGCCGGCGGATACGGCTGGTACAACTCAAAGGGTGAGTCGGGGTAGCGCACAAACGTGCCGGCACGCGGCAGCTCGGCAGCATCGCTCACGGCCAGGGACAGGGGTTCAGACATTCAGGATCAGCGCAAAATTCAAATAGGTGGGATGTTATCCAATGCACCTTGATTGTGACCCTGCGCGCCCGCCATACGGCAACGCGCATTGTGGAAATCAGGGGCTTGTAGCCCGGATGCCAATCCGGGGATGCCGCAGAACTCCCCCCGGATTGGCATCCGGGCTACGAACTGACATCGGGTAGTGCTTGCGCCTTGAACCAACTTTCCACCGCCGCGGGGTCATGGAAAGTGCGCACCGCGTCGAAAGCGGTTTGCGCTTGCGGATAGACCCGGCGCAGCAAGTTGAGCCACTGCTTGAGGCGCCCGGTCTGCTGGTCGCGCTCCAGGTGGGCACACACCAGGCGCCAGAATTCAGCGATCAAGGCCATGAGTTGCGGCCAGCTCAAATCGGCCGATTCAGTGTCCAACTGATCAACCCACATGGCGGCCCGGATGCCGCGCGCCAGCGCCGGGTTGGCCACCATGCCGCGCCCCAGCATCAGGCTCTGGCAACCCGAGACCTGCTGGCAGCGCAGCGCATCGGCCACCGTCCAGATTTCGCCATTGGCCACCAGCGGCAAACGCACCACCTGGCGGATGTCGGCAATGCGCTCCCAATAGGCCGGCGGCCGGTAACCGTGCGCCTTGGTGCGCGCGTGCACCACCAGCTCGGCCGCGCCTGCTGCCTCGATGGCCAGGGCGCAGGCTTCGGCCCGGCGGTCGTCGTGCAGCCCGAGCCGCATCTTGGCCGACACCGGCAGG